>CAZKBM010000193.1:0-1504 GCA_964550985.1 uncultured Oscillospiraceae bacterium | reverse complement strand
GAAGGAGTTCCAAGCCGTCCCAGTGCATGTGGTTCCCCTTTCCAAATCGTCTCCGTGGAACTTATAATAATGGGGGCGACGGAACAAGCTTGGTTTCTTGCAAGTAAAATGAAACCGCACACACACAGACACACACGCACCCATACTCAAGGAAGACGAAAGTTTGCGAGCACACACTTAATTCACACACACACTCAAATACACACACACACTCGCGCACACACACACACACACGCAAACACACAACGCACACACAGAGAGAGAGAGACACACACACACATTCAGAGGAGATCGCCAACGCGACATGTGGATCGTTGCTGGCCACGCAGCTCCTTTTCCACTTGCACCAAAATGTATTGGGGCCCGCAGTCACGAATATCTCGATTCACGTGCGGAATTTTTCGACACGACGGAAAAATTGGAAGTCCACACACTGACAAATGTCATCAATGGAATTTCCCGGACTTTCCGCGCGGAATGACTTCTTCTATGTGGATGATTTTCAATAGTAATGGAAAAGGAAATCCTCAATCCATTTGCGTCGAACGGCGCCGGCTAGTGGCATGAACCCCCCCGATCTGTCGTGATGGGAACGGCTGGATTTTAAAAGAGGGCAGCTAAGTTTTATTTGCACTGTTGGTTGATTTCAGTAAATATCCCGCTCGTAAATTTATGATTAGCCGGGTAGTTCAAGGCATTCAGTACGCTCGACACTTTTGCCTACGGGCATGTATACGTAGGTCTAAATGCCTAGCGCGACGTCGGCGAGCTGGATCATTGCGCCTTTAACTACGTGTATACATGCGTGCACGTCACCACATTTGCTTACGCAGCCACAGTAAATTCATATATAGCGCAGTACTTAATTGTGTTGAGCCTTGTGCATGATGCGCAAGACAGGCTATATACGGTAATTGCGTGTCATGTCACATGCGTGCGTATGCGTGTATGCATGTGTGCACGACGGTGTGTGCTCGAACGGTTCAGGGTGTTAGCTGTGGAGAAAGTGGAGCATATCGTACAAAACTGATTATGCACCCATGCATGCATCAGCGTCAGCATGTGTGCCGGTCTCCAAGTTCCGAGGTACCGTTCTTGACATGGATCATAAAAATTAGGGGGGAAATTTCGGGTCGGAACTCAGGGAGAATACGGTGACGATACGTCGACCGTACTCAATCCGGCCCCTGTATAGAATTAGGGGAAGTATTTGTGGTCGGAGCTTGGAGAAAATTCAGCCTCCGTAGCCGGCATCAAATCGACAGCTACGCTTTTAGCAATTTTTGCAAAGATTGCAAACTTCGCTCTCTAAATTTGATGGCGAAGAGAAGAGAAGCGAGCCAAATTTTTGGATTGCGTAACGGAGCTTTGACGGGCGGCTACGGAGGCTGGAGAATAGCGTGCGTACGTACTGTATCCATAGATATCTATGCAGTGTATGTAGCTAGTGTACATACCATGTGTACATTATTGATTTATATTGCACCACATTATTGATTGCATG
>CAZKBM010000192.1:0-1514 GCA_964550985.1 uncultured Oscillospiraceae bacterium | reverse complement strand
TCGGATTTCCCCGTCACGCAACTCTTACCTCCGAGCCGTAATAGCCATTCCGGTCCACATGCAGAACGTTCTTGCCGATGCGGCTGAAAGCAGCGGCAGCGATGGACTCACTGAGCCCGGTGCCGACCACAATCACATCGAATTTCTCCCCTTCCGCAAACAGCGGCGGCGCAGTAGCAGACTCGGACGCCATGAGTAGATGCGTACTATTTTCACGGTAGAGAAAATCCCTAAATTTCTGCTCATGCCACGGATCACAGAGTCCGGGCCGAAATCTTCCTAAATGACGAGGAACGCCCAACAGGGGAAAAAAAAAACAAGAAAAGAAAATAAAATAAAACACACTTACGCCTAGCGATTATATACTCTATAATACATTCATCACCCTGGCACGCTCCAGAGTGCAGAAGGTCAACAGGGGCGTTAGCAGTACACACGCCCGCTGCAGTCTGGAGAAATCCAAGACTCGGAAATCCAACTAAG
Organism: uncultured Oscillospiraceae bacterium; assembly: GCA_964550985.1. Taxonomy (GTDB): domain Bacteria; phylum Bacillota; class Clostridia; order Oscillospirales; family Ruminococcaceae; genus JAAYCI01. The sequence continues at coordinate 1,031 of CAZKBM010000192.1, read as the reverse complement.
CCATCGAACGGTATTTTCACGTAGTCTTCGAAATTCGAGCTGGACGCTGAATTCGACCAATGGTATCTTTCATAATCCTCAATTTTATCAGATTGTCGAAAATAGTCTGGATTCTAACGATGCTGGACTGGTCTGGAATATGACGTCATCTCCGTTTTTGGCGCCAAATCTTTTCTTTTTCTGTGATCAAGTTTTTTGGGGCACGTGACCTCCCCACTCCTCAGGTTGTGTGCGTGGGTTTGTGTGTATATATCCATATGTATATATTTGCGCATATATACTCCAACTGTTCACAATTGAACAGTTGATGCGAGCGCGTAGGCATCCCTTTTCGAGCTCACACGTTTGCTGTTACGTCCTCTCTCCTTTTATTTTTTTATTTTTTCGGTTTGTGCTGTTGAGAGAGTAGGGAGGCAACCGCGAAAATGACGGTTGCGATGCGACTGGTGGTGTCGTCTGTGGACACGGCCATCTTGGCCCTCGTGTCCCTTTGCAAGCTGCCCGAGACGCTGCTGTCTGTGATCAGCGCCAAGCCGGTGTGTGTGTGCGTGCGTGCGTGTGCGTGTGTGTGTGTGTGTGTGTGTGTGTATGTGTGTGTGTTTTTTGTGTGTGTGTGTGTGTATGTATATACACCTGTGTGCGTGTTTGTGCAACGCTTTAATGCTGTGCTTGAATGACGTACGGAAATACTAGCCATGTTAATCTATACGCACAGGGACGTTTGAACTGGTCGTGGAGTATGTACGTAACGGTACACACATTTTGAAACAACACTGCCGAGTTAGACCCTAGGCGCGCTCTTATCTTAAACAAGTATTCACATGCCCTCACCCAGCCGACCCCAAGTTTCACGTGCATGCACATACACACGCACACACAAGTACGCACACAGTGTGTTTACACGTATGCTGTTCTCCGTTTTTGCTCTTAATCACGCACGCTTCTCTCTCTCTTTCTTTTCTCTCTCTTCTCTCTCTACTTTCCACGGAGTGCCATGGGGAGGTCGCTGGCTCGAGTAGTGACGATGGTAT
>CAZKBM010000191.1:0-1524 GCA_964550985.1 uncultured Oscillospiraceae bacterium | reverse complement strand
CACAGGATCGCAGTCGCGCAGCCGTACTCTCCCGTCTGAGGACCTGGTCCTTACCCATCTCTTTTTTGTTATTTTTTTTTAAAATTTTGCTTGTGCTCTTTCTTTCCTTCCAATTTGTTGTCATTTTTTTTGGTTCTCTGTCACGATATCCACGATTCGCGACCATGTTTCATCATCGACAACGCGATTCGGCCTGTCGCTGCAAGCACTCCCAGATTGTAACTATTCGTGACAAGAAAGGATCGAGGCACTCAACTGTTCCTCGTTATCATCTCATTACGCGGCTGTGTCTCGACTACTCAATCGGGAAGTTGCTCCGTTTATCGGATACGCCTACCACTAAAACGGTAGTCCGATAAGTTGTGTGTTGGTGATGTCAGATAAGCGCAAGCTTAAGCTACGGTTACGGCAAGTTTGCGACATGCATATTACTGTAAGCGCATGAGCATCGATTGTTTGCCGGCCTTTGCATGAAAGCTTAAACGGGTTTCAATTGTTTACCGAGGGTGCCATGGCCCCAGCTGTACGCTTGCCTTCAATTCGTTTTACGATGCAGTGCGAAAAAGGAGCCTCGACCACCGTACAGGTTGCTGTCCCAGTGCAGAATCTTTTTGGCCTATTATTTGTCTCCCCGCGGCGGTCACGAGGTTTACTGAAACAGAGCTGTACATTTCCAAGATCCAACAGGACGCTAGCAGACTCGCTGACGCGGTCAGTTCGCCCCGTTTAATACGTACGTAAAACTTCTGCGCATCAATAAAACGTCATAAATTATCCCCATTTTTTCGCTTAGAATCAAGGCCTCTGCGGTTGTTACCTTGCGTAGTTGGGATCTTTTGTACGAATGCAAAAGCGCTCGTTTCAACATTTCCCTGGGGAGCGCACGGCAAGCGCTCCGCGAGGGTAGTGATCGATTCTGATCCGCAGACAGCCAATGGGAAAACTTCACTTCAGCCAACCGGAAAACAACATGTGCACTAACGTCATGCCGGGCTACCGCATGACCCCACCTGACTAACGTGTGTGCGCCTGGTGTTGGTTTGGGACGTTGTGTTTGCAAAGTCAACAGCACACCACGCTCACACGCACGCGCACGCATCCATGCGCAAAATATAGGACATATCCTGCGACCTGCGTTTGACACGTAGGATAAGAGGCAAATTTGTTGTGTGCTGTTGGTTTGCATTGCGTGTGTACGGTAACTTTGCCACTGGCATCGGCGGATGTGCCGGGATTCGAGCGCACACCTTTCGAGATTAATAGCTAGTATTCGGTCAACTCGACCGGTAAATCATACAAAATGAGCGACGAATCTACCTACACGCACTCCGTTCACGCCGGCACTTACGATGAGAACGACCCATCACTGTCTGTTTCAGGTGTGTGTGTGTGTGTGTGTGTGTGTGTGTGTGTGTGTGCGTATGTGTGTGTATTTGTGTGCGCGTGTGCATGTGTTTGTAGCTCCGTCTCTGTGTGAATACGCGAACAAACAGCACTTGCATGAATATCGCGCTTCTTTGTTTG
>CAZKBM010000190.1:0-1536 GCA_964550985.1 uncultured Oscillospiraceae bacterium | reverse complement strand
CCCCCCCCCCCCCCCCCCCCCCCCCCCCCCCCCCCCCCCCCCCCCCCCCAGACGAGGGAGAAGAGCGAGGCGGGAATAGGGGGGAGAAAGAGAGGGAGAGAGGGGGGGAGGGGGATATGAGGGGAGAGAGGGCATATGATGGAGAAGAGAGAGGCGGGAATAGGGAGGAGAAAGAGAGGGAGTGAGGGGGGATATGAATGAGAGACAGAAGCGGGAAAAAGGAGGAGAAAGAGAGGGAGAGGGGTGGGGGGGACAGTGTGCCCATGAGTATATGAGCGCAGAACTCGAGTTTCAAAACAGCAAAATACATGTAGATCATATTCTGTCTCACTATTACCATGCTCCACGGCGCGCAACTATTTTAGAAATCACAAAAATAAAGGAATGGGTTTTACACGTGCCCAAAAGGTCCTCACGATGGTCCATGATGCGCATTTGTTTTACGGAACTCAAAATGGGGGGAAGCGCTCTTCACATACCTAAAAGGCTTCCTGAGGAAATATGCGGCCGCGTATGCGACAAATGTCGCCAGCATCACGGACAAGGCCCATTTCTGGGCTCGGACCGGGTTTTCCCGGCTCATGGCGACGGTTGACGGCAGAACCGATTGTTTCTGTTCTGATATGATAGAACCGCTCAAGGATCGGAACTGCTACGTATTCGCCGTTTATTCCTTGAAATGAGTTTTAATCAAACCCGGCCGAACGTGTCCGCTCATCGTCGAGTGCAATTTGCCATACAGATTGTTTGCATGTCTCCTGCACAGCACCCATTTACCTATTACTTACATCAGAACTTCCCCCTAGACTTCTAAGTATACAGACAGCTTACCCGCCAACTCCATAACCCTCGCACTAACTTGAACATTATGCAAGTCTAAACCATAAATTTTCGGCCATTTTCAAAACAGAAAATGAATGAATGAATAACACAAGCACAGAGTGAAGCTCTCACATATCAATGCTGTCTGCTAACCCTATCTAGGCGAAAATTGCCCACTTCGCCCACACTAACCACGAGATATTTCTGTAGCTAAATCCGTCGCTGGATCATATCGAGCCGTTTCAAACGTTGCGGCCATGTTTGCCAAAACTAAACGGTTTTCTCACTAAACTTTATGATTGCACGACAATCATTCTGAGTTAAAGAGCACTGGTAAAGATAAATCTGGTTGGTATTATCTTACGACAGTTCGTTTTGTTAACACAAATATAAAATTTCAGTAGGCTCGATTTTAGACCTAAATTACTTGATTTGACGTAGAAATACAGTCCAATCAAGTTCTCCAGACCCTAATAGACTGAGAGTGGGAAACTGCTACCTATGCAAAATCGCCTGGAAGTTTGGATAAACCCGGTTCCCCGGCTGAGCCACATTCGTAGCCAATGGAAAAATGATTAATAGAATTGTTTTAATTATCTCTCATAATATTGCAGCTAAAATTAAAAAACCGTTTTGTCATTGGCTGCCGTTGCCGTCATCGGGTATACCTTCATGCCGGGACCTGCCGGGCCCTCGGCCAATGACACCGGGACT
>CAZKBM010000189.1:0-1549 GCA_964550985.1 uncultured Oscillospiraceae bacterium | reverse complement strand
CATTCCCCCCCCCCCCCCCCCCCCCCACCCCACAAACACACACGCGCACACGCGCACACCCACGCACACACACACACACACACACACACACACTCGCGCGCGCGCGCGCGTGCACGCGCACACACAACAACACAAAGTACCCAATTTGTGATGCCATATCCTTCTCTACAACTATTAAATCCATCAGCATTTTCTGTCGGCTTTATTCCACGGTTTCCATCTAATAATGCGCACGCCTCCCATACAACCATGCTGCGCTGAATTTGACACAGGAAAACAAGAGTGACATACAAAGCCTTGCCGCCAACAGTCGACGATGCCCTCATCCGGATTCGGCCCGAATACAAACTGCTTTATCTCGGCGAACGGGCTGGGGTGTTGGTCGATTTCGGACCCTTTGTCGGAGGCCCCCATCGCATCCGAAATTTCAGCGGTGGTCGGCGAATCTACGCTGCTTTGTGTAGTCATCTTGTTTGAGGCCTACGAAGACATCGGTTGCGCGAAATGGAAGCTGCGATGCCGGAATGAATACAAAACCTATCGGAAATCAACAGATGTGGTTCAGATACTTCCCGGGAAACCCACAAGGGCTATGTCATTAGCCCCCCAGTCTAGGTCAGTAGTTTCCGTTGCAGCGCCCACCCGCTTTTTGTTGGGGGTAGGGCGCAACGTTGTCCGGCCGAAAATTTCCCCCCTGCTTTTAGCTGTGAAATTACACCAAATATATTTGTACCGAATGTTATAAACTGTAACCGTGCAGCTAAACTTGAAAACTTTGGTGCCATTTCACCAGGTTTTTTCTTCTTTCGGCCAATCATATTGGGTCTTGGTACGTAATATCGCCTGTATGGTAGAGCGGCCTGTGATTCTTGCGGGCCAGGCCACTCCCTATTTTGGACGTTCCATACATTTTGACGTTACTCCCACGATGCATAAAAACCGCGTAAAAAGTTGGAAGTGGAAAAAAAATAATAAAGCTGACATGTGGTCGCATTTTCTCCCCACTTTATTTATTTCACCCGGGGAAAGGAGCGTAGTGTGATTAGTGATTCTTAGCCTTCTTACAAAAAGTTGCAGAGATTGAGCTTTTTACGATCGGTGGAGCGAAGAGAACAGGACATCTAACATCACTCGCAAGCCGCCTAAAACCCGCGTGTTGCGGCATTTCTCCATTTTTCGCTACTTTCTCTCTTTCTTCAATGCTGCGGCGGAGACGTTCGCTCGCTTTTTAAGTACACGTGCATATAGCTGCTATTAGTAGAAAGAGTATTCTGTGGTAGCGTTTGCCATCCTCGATTTGGCTGCGGCCGATTTGGGGATTGCCTGGACATTCGGTACATCCGGTGCCAGCCGGATTGTTGCCTGCGTACTTGAGGCACAATGAAAACCAAGCATATTAGATAGCGGCTTCTCTGACATCGACCGAGCTTTTCGCTGCATACAATAAGTGTCATTTAGTCTTTTCTCCAAAATGCTGCGCGTGTATAACATCAAGTACTCGTGGCATGGGAGAGATCCCAACATCCTCGGGCCGGGCACCCCGCCAGTG
>CAZKBM010000188.1:0-1588 GCA_964550985.1 uncultured Oscillospiraceae bacterium | reverse complement strand
ATGGTCGGAGTGTGGGGATTCGAACCCCAGGCCTCTTGGTCCCGAACCAAGCGCGATACCAAACTTCGCCACACCCCGAATGACAGCAGAACTTTATTATAAATAAAAGTGCCGCTGATGTCAAGTGCTGGAGCCATGAACTTTTCGGCTTTTTATGACAGGCATTTACCCCACCACAAGCAGATCCTTGGGATAGGCGTTCAGCACCCGGCAGCCGTCTTCCGTGACCAGCACCAAGTCTTCAATCCGCACGCCGAACTCTCCCGGTAGGTAGATGCCGGGCTCGATGGAAAAGACCATACCCGGCTGTAAAAGCTCAGTTGCAGCGGCGCTTACATCCGGCGGCTCATGGCAGGAGAGGCCGCAGCCGTGGCCTAGGCGATGGGTAAAATAGGGGCCGTAACCCCCTTCGGTGATGATGGTCCGGGCAATGGCATCCAGGTGGGACAGGGCCACACCGGGCTTGATTGCGGCGATAGCAGCCTCATTGGCCCTTCGTACCAGCTCGTAGACCTCTCGCTGTTTGCCGCTGACCTCTTTATAAAACACGGTGCGGGTCATATCGCACCAGTAGCGGCCGATGGGGGTGAAGATGTCAAGAACCACACTGTCACCCGGCTTCAAAGCGGTATTGTCGGCCCCGTGGTGAGGGTCTGCGCCATTGGGGCCGAAGCAAATCAGCTGAACGCCCTCGCAGTCCGCACCCCGGGCGGAAAATTCCCGGTTCACAAGGCTGGCCACCTCGTTTTCCCGGATACCTTCCCGAAGGGCGGCAATGGCGGCGGCCATGACTTCATCGTTCATCCGGGAACTGCGGGCCAGGGCGGCGGCCTCGTCGGGGTCTTTGCAGGTACGGGCACCGTCTACCGGGCCGGAGCCCTCCACGGGGCGGATATCCGGGCGGTGGGCCATGAGTTTTAAAAGAAAGGTGCTGTACCAGTGCTTGTCTATGCCCACTGTGCCAGGGCACAAGGCAGCGGCCAGACTGGCTACCCCATCCTCCCCGTCCCGGTGGATGACCATGGGAAGCCCGGGAACCTCCGGCAGGCCGAACATGGCGTTGCCGAAGAGGGTTGCCTTGCCGTCCTCCGTCAGAAGCAGGGCCAAAAGACGCTCGTCCGGCTTCACCCAGAGGCCGGTGAGGTAGTAGACCGAAGCGGTGTCGGTGATAATCATTTGGGGCAGCTGCGCCTCTTTCATATAGGCTGTTACCCGGGAAATGCGTGCCTGATTCATAGGACAACTCCTTTTACTTCAGTAATACGCAGGCCAGTCTGCAGGGCTTGTCCGTGCGGTTTTCACACCAATGGGACTCGCCTCTCGGAATCAGGGTGCCCTCCCCTGCCCGGCAAAGTCCGGCAAAATCCCCGCTCTCCAGATAGGCTTCGCCCTCGAAAAAAATAGAGTATTCGTCCTCCGGATGTGCGCCGGTGCCCTGGGCGGGTATCCGCTGGCCCGGCAGAAGGGTGATGAGGCTGAAGGTCATTTCCGTATAGCTGGCCTTTGTCTCAAATCCCTGGGGCCGTTCCGAGAGGGGGAGGCCCACAACAGGCACATCACCCCCTCCGACCTTGGTCAGAGACGTGCT
>CAZKBM010000187.1:0-1637 GCA_964550985.1 uncultured Oscillospiraceae bacterium | reverse complement strand
TGGTTCTCCTGGCGATGACGAACGTGACAGTACACGATAGACTATTAGTAGCGTGTGTTGTAATAGGTCTTCTAATAATGCATGCAGATGCAGGACTACGTCTTGGACTTAAGCATATCATTAAAGACAGGAAAAGAAACAAACTTGGATTTCCTTAGTAGGGGCGACCGAACAGGAAAGAGCTCTGATGGTAAACCTTCGGGTGTTGTAATATGGTGCTGAGAAATCTTCTGGAAAGAAGAGCCAGAGAGGGTGATAGCCCCGAGGCAGCATGACAGAGAGAGTAGTACTGTTTGGTAGTGCAGTATGAAGAGGTGGTAGTAACATCTAAGGCTAAATACAAGGAGAGACCGATAGCAAATAAGTACCGCGAGGGAAAGGTGAAAAGGTTTCATTTAGAAAGTGAAATAGTGAAAATACAAGAGAGTAAGCCGACATGTCGGACCCGTATTGAAACACGGACCAAGGAGATTTCAATCACAGCGAGGTGGCGGGCGCAAACCCCGAGCCGAAGTAGCTTTACAAGTTGTGATGGTAAGACCCGAAAGATAGTGAACTATATCTGTTGTGATTGAAGTTAGGGGAAATCCTAATGGAGGATCTAAGGCGTTCTGATGTTCAACTCGATGCCAGAAGATGGGTATAGGGGCGAAAGACCAAACGAACTATCTGGTAGCTGGTTCCAACCGAAATGTCTCGCAGGACAGCGGTGCCTAGAATAGGAAGATGCAGTAGAGAGGATGTGGACCTGGTCAACAAACTTGGAATGTGTCGTTTGCGCTTGGGTTGCCCAAGGGCGAATATCTAGCTGGCACTAGTGGGCAAATTGTGGTAAGCATGATTTGCAAAAAGGGATGAACCTAGCAGAGGGATAAACAGCCAAAGTAAGAACAGAGAAACCATAAAAGTGATAGCCAAATAAAGACAGTAGGGCGGTGGCCATGGAGGTTGGAATCCGGTAAGAAACGTGTTACAACGTACCTATCGAATTTGGGATTACTTAAAATGGATGGCGCTTATCTTACGTGTGAGGCCCTCGACGCAATGCGTAGTAGGTTGGCAGGACTGTACCAGAGAAGCATGTGCGTGAGCGCGTGTGGAGGTGCATTCGGAGCAGATCTTGGAAGTAGTAGCATTTTTATAAATATATTGAGACGGGTTCATCCTTTGTATCGAAGGAGGTTATGCGAATCTATAGCAAAAGGGAAGAATGCAGATATTCATTCCATGCAGGCCTGAGTGGCAACACGACCGTGACGCCCAGGAGCAGACGCGCTGGCACAACTTTAGCGCGTGCAGATGTCTTGAATGTCATGTGAAGACAGACATCGCTGGGCAGATTAAAAAGAAGGCATGTATTCGTACCGAACCGCATCAGGGCTCATGGGTTAGCAGCCCAATATATAAGGCAAGGCAAGTAAGGGAAATCGGCAAAATGGATGAGTAACTTTGGGATAATTATTGGCTCTAGCATGCTAGAACTGGGCTTACAAGGGGAATCTGACTGTTTAATAAAAACATAGCTTTGTGTTAATGCAAAGTGAATCCTGCCCAGTGCTTGGGACGTTAAGTAAGTAATTTTTAGTACGCACATGTAAACGGCGGGAGTAACTATGACTCTCTTAAGGTAGCCAAAT
>CAZKBM010000186.1:0-1649 GCA_964550985.1 uncultured Oscillospiraceae bacterium | reverse complement strand
ATCCAAAATAAATCCAAAAAAATCCAAAAATCATTCGAGACATTCGTTCATTTTTTACAAAAATGTTGAAATTACCTAGTAAATCCAAAAAAATCCAAAATAAATCCAAAAAAATCCAAAAATCATTCGAGACATTCGTTCATTTTTGCAAAAATTGTGAAATTACCTAGTAAATCCAAAAAAATCCAAAAAAATCCAAAAATTCTTCGAGACATTCGAAAAATCCAAACTATTTCTAAAATTTCTGGGGGGGTGTCAAAATTCTTCAAAAACTTTGGATTTTTGGATTTACTAGGTTTTTTTTGGATTTTTTTGGATTTTTTTGGATTTTTTGGATTTACTAGGGTTTTTGCTCATTTTAACAAAAAATACGAAAAACAACGATGAAAATCAAACTTTTATCACAAGAAGGCATATAAAAGCAGCAAATTAAACAAGTCATGCTTTTCCAATGAAATATGTTCAAATGATTCAAATGTAATGTAATGTAATGTAGTGTGAAGGAGTCAGACATGTTCACCTGAATCACTCTTGCATTGCATGTACACTACCAATGCCTTTGTGTGCAGATTGAATTGGAATTTGTATACAGCTTATTAAAACAACAAAATCAGCAAGAACTTCGGAAAAAATGACAATGACAGTCTGTGAAAGTAATTTTGTGTTGTAGGAAACAAAAAAAATCCAAGTTCATTTTGTTATGTACTGGTATGCACAACAATGGGATCATGCTATGTCTCCTACATTTGCCCTATATGCTTGCAGCGATTGCTGCAAATGATGATTACACTGCTCGACGTCGTTAGCATTAAATTAATAGTGGGGTGCACTTGGAACCTGGAGATGACAATGAAGTCTGCAAAAGTAAGTTTATGTTGTAGGACAACAAAAAAATATCAGGTTCATTTTTGACATGTAGTAGTATGCAAAGCATGCAAGGCAGCCTTTATAATAAAACTCATTATGTTCCAGTGTTTATATTAAACTTCAAGATCATAATGGACACCACTTTTCGCATGCATCAAAATGTGATCACAAGGCTTTCACTATAATACAACTTCATTGTGTATGGCCTTGCGCCCACTGCAATACTGACCATTGCAGCCATCATACGTTGTTGAGCGTTGCGCCTATGTGATGATATTGAGCATTGCGCCCATATATTGTAATTGAGCATTACGCCCATGTTATAATATTGAGCATTGCGCCCATATATTGTAATTGAGCCTTACGCCCATTTAGTGTCAATGAGCATTGCGCCCATATATTGTAATTGAGCGCTGCGCCCTTTATTGTAACTGAGCATTGCACCCGTGTATTATAATCAAGCATGACACCCGTTGAATGTGTAAAGTGTTTGTTTGTACTACTGGAACATTGCAATGAATTATCAAATGAAGCGAAATACCATAACATGAAATGGATAAAAAGTCGGTGGACCCACTTTGACATGGCTGTATGATCAAAGCAATAAACAAATAATTGTTTGTTTTTTTATTAAAAAGTGAGTAAATTGCATGAAAAAATGGGCCCACCGAGTGCCCTGTATACATATATATATATATATGTATATTTTATATATATATATATATATTCGGTATATTGGCCCGATTGCTGCCTTCAGCACCGAATTGACAATGCATGACAAT
>CAZKBM010000185.1:0-1676 GCA_964550985.1 uncultured Oscillospiraceae bacterium | reverse complement strand
GGCTTTGCGGCCATAGCGAAAGGCCCGGTAATCCGGCAGGCTGCCCGCATACAGCGCCCCTGCTGGGGCGGGTATCTCGGCGGCGGAATGGGCTGTAGTGTCAATGGCTTGGATGAGGGCGCCCTCAGAGGGAGATTTTTCAGCCGGCAATGGAAAGTGGGCAGCCGCAGGTTGTGGCAGGGGTGCTTGCATCACAGGCAGTGTTGACCATGTGCCAAAGGCCTCCGGTGCGGGTTCTTCGCCGTGCGGGGTTTCTGGCCCATTGATTTCTTTCAGCTTTAGGCGCAGCATCTCCTCTGCCTTGCGTTTGTTGTAGCCCTTGGTTTCCAGCTTGGTGTTGAACATTTTGGGTTTGCGCTTTCCATCCACATAGAAGTTGATGGAAAGATAGTAAAGGCCGTTTTTGGCCTGAACGCTTCCGGTGATTTCTCTGTTTTTGCAATCCATGGTCTCGGTGCTCCTTTCTGATTGCCCGGCAAAACGTCCATTTGAGTATGGATGTATTGTAGCCGGTTTTGGCCCAGGCTACAAGCCTGTCAGGAAGCTGTGGACAAAAACTCCAGAACGCTTTTCTTCGGGATGATGTATTTATTGCCCACCCGTAGGTATTTGATGTGGTTTTCCTGTAGCAAACGGTACGCGCCCTGCCGGCCGATTTGAAAAATCTGGCAAAGCTGAAAAATGGTGAGCACATCGGGATAGTCTTCCAGCAAGGGTTTGGGGCTGGGATGCTGCATTGCCATGGCGGTATTCCTCCTGCGTAGTGTCTTTTTTCTCAAACAAGGTATCCGTTCAATACCACATGGATGGCGGCCACTCTTATCAGGGTGGCCGCCATAGTATCTAATATCGAACGATGGCAGACAGAGCCCTCCCGGCCAAAGTGAACCGGGAAGCCCTGTTTTTGTGTTGTTCCGCTCCACACACCCAGCGGCGGCACAGGTGCCGCGCCATGAGCTCTCGCTCCCCCCGCATCCGCGCGGGAGCCCCCCATTACCGTGACGTTGGCCGGGGCTAAGTATCATGATCAGACGCAGGTATCCCTTTGCAGGGACGGTGCGCCTAAAGTACCAGGTGTGGTCTTATTCTGTTTTCAATGTACAGGGGTGAGACGGTAAGTAACCCTCTCATATAGTAAGGACACAACTTGGCCAATCTGCACCCCTATTTCAAAAATTTTCTCAACTTTCTATACGCCAGCCGAATGGATTTGCTCACATTCTGGTGAGACACCCCTTCTGCCCTTGCTATTTCCGGGATGGACAAAGCCCCATAACAATACATCTCCACCCGCTTTCGCTGGGTGGCGTTTAGGGTTCGCAGCGCCTGCTGTATCCTCTCACGGTCATGCAAAACTTCACAGCAATCTGCCACCGTGTTGAGGGCGCCAAAATGCTTCCCGGCCTCTTCATGCCAGCACACGCTTTCTACAGCCATATGGCGCTGTTTCCAGCGTTTCTGCCGCCGTGTATCCCGTGGGAAATCCTGAAACAAAACGCAGAACACTTCTGGTGTAAGGGCCAGCTTCTCACCGCTGCCAAGCGCCCTGTGGTACAGGCTATCTACCTCCACCCATATGGCATCCGGCTTGCCAGCAAGCACACACGCCACATCCTTGGCTGTACGGCAAGTTTTTTCTTCTAGATTCTTTCCGTTTTTCACAATTTGAACTTTCA
>CAZKBM010000184.1:0-1751 GCA_964550985.1 uncultured Oscillospiraceae bacterium | reverse complement strand
AGGAGGACTGTTAGCTTAAAAGGCAATTGCTCTGCCAACTGAGCTAGCGGGTCATCTTATAAAAAAGCTGATTGTACAAGATTCCAAATAGCTTCCTACAACCACTCGCAACAAAGATTATATCAATACTGTTTACCCCTTGTCAAGTGGCGTTTCACCAAAACCGGGCAAAACTGGGCAGAGCTTTATTGTAGCCACTTTTAAAAGCCATTTCGCTACGCGCGGCTACCACCGCATTTTTGCCTACGGCAAAAATATGTTATAAGAACCCCGCTTCGGCGCTTCGCACCGGCGGGAACCTTGAAGCACCTTCTGCCCCGCTTCGCTACGCGCGGCTACCGCCGCATTTTTGCCTACGGCAAAAATATGTGCTATAGTAAATGTGGTATTTTATTGGGTTCTTTAATTTTATCTGTAGTTTCCATTAAGAATGAAAAGCTGCCGCCGATATATAAATAGCATCTATGGACTAAGCTAAATTCTATTACCACAGATACCCTCTGCCGCACCTGCGCAGCACAGGTGTAAACCTCTTACCATATCGTCAATTGTAACGATAAACGGTTATTTTTTTGTAAGGGTTAAACTCTCTAGTCAGCGCAGCCTCGTGTGGGCATTTGCCCATAAACCAGGTGCAGAAAGGAGGGCCGGGCCAGCCTATTTCCCGGCAAATACAGCCATATGTCTTTTACTTTATTGTATCGGCAGGCCTCTCCCTCCCCCAACATTCGCCCTAGTCTGGCCCAGTTAGAACAGCTATTTGGCGCCTTATGCCATGTGGGTAGTATCGGGCCAAATTTCAGCTTTAGCAAAGTTCCACCCCAAGCGGGGATAAATGACGGTGAAACCGCTTTGATGCTATATGGCAAAAACCAGCCGCTGGGGCGGGGGTTCAGTTTATTCATACAGCACGATTTTTCTCTTTTCAAACTGGTGACGCCCCTGCCCACCACAGGCCATGATTTGGACATGTACTTTGCCGTAGCTGCGCAACTGGGCCACTATTTGGGCGCTGAGGAATTTCACACAGAGGAAAACCAGAGCTTCCCGCTGGAAGGTATTGATATCTTTTGCGAGGAACTAAAAGGCGACAACCGTTTAATGGTGAAAGATTTTGCAGACGAGCGCCCGGGGTTTGCTGTTTCGGGCATTCTTTACCCTTTGCACATGACCCAAAGTTTTTGCGCGCGGCTGGCCACTTTAGATGCCCCTGCCGCAGAAAAGGCTTTTGCCGACTGCCTGGCGCAAAAGCAAAAACCGGGTTATTACTACCTAAGCCCTAACTATTACCGCAAAACCCAAAGTGGCGATGCTGTTGCCATCTATGCACTGAGCAACGGGGTGGATAGCATCATCCCAAAAGAGCCGTTCATCCCCTATGGTGCAGGCCCTTTTGGCGAGGAAAATGTGAAATCCTGGCAGGTGGCGCTGATTCAAAACGGGATACAGGCCGTGGTTCTTGCCACCCTGCCCTATGCCCAGTTCATTGAAGCCCTTACCCCTAGCGAAAAAGAAGATTTTGACGACGTGCATTACTTGTTACATGCGCTTTCTCTGCCCCGTTTACACACCCTTGCCGCTGCGGGGGAAGTACCGGTATTATAGGCTATGTATTCCAAAGGCCAAAAACGCCCTGAAGGGCTTTGTAAGGGCTTGCATTTGCCAATCACATCTGCTATAATGGTCAAGCATTCGATGTGGGAGAATTCCCGAGTGGCCAAAGGGGGCAGACTGTAAATCTGTTGCGTTTC
>CAZKBM010000183.1:0-1852 GCA_964550985.1 uncultured Oscillospiraceae bacterium | reverse complement strand
ACAGCACCGAGAGTGTATACTACAGCACCGAGAGTGCTGAGCGCGTTTCTGCTATGGAGCCCGCTGAGCTCTTTCTTTTGTTGCTTTGTAATCAGTGTGCCAGTGTATGTGGGTGTGGGTGTGTACTGTGTGTGCGGTGTTCGCTTGACGATGTGTATGTTTGTGTGTGGGTGGGTTGTGATAGGATGTGTGTGTGAGTGTGTGTGAGTGTGAGTGTGTGTGTGTGTTGTTGTTGTTGTTGTTGGTGCGCCAGGGTTTCCACTAGTTGTTCATCCCCATTACTATGATTATCGAGTCGAGGTAACACACAAGAGGGCACATTACCATGCACAAGATAAATAGACCAATATTGTGTTTCAAGCCACGCTTCTCGCTTTTTTTCCTCCCCATGTTTCATATCACACGCGCACACCGTCGCACGCATATATATACACACATACACACACAAACAACTTACACACACACACACACACACACACACACACCGTCGTATACACTATCTCTCTGCCTCTCTCTCTCTCTCGCCTTTTCCTACCCTTCCCTTTTCCTTCTTCCCCCCGATATGCTTGGGCCTCCCGCCGGCTCCATCGGTTCCTCGGCCGGATGCTCTCGCCTCCCGTTTACTTCATGTGCTAACAGCATTACACGCTAATGCGACCTCCGGCGCCGCACGTGAATTCGTGGCATTTTTCACCGAACTTTTCTACTGATTGATAATGTGGCTCATTATAACGGTGCTGCACCGGCCCCCTTATTCCCAGGCTACCCGCGCGTTGAAATCGGCTTCATGAGGAAAAGAGCGGGAAATATCCATTGATCATCTCGAAAACCTTCTATATTTTGACAAAACTACAGTACATACAATTATCCGGGTTTTCTGTCAGGATACGGCACACACTTGCGGCCAAACGGCGAGGAAACAGCAGAGTGGGAATGAGGGAGTGACTAGCAGGGACGAAATGTACATTCGCGTTCATTCAGCGTTCAAATGTAACTGCCAATCTGTGAGGTACATCAGAAATGGCAAATTTGTTCTGAAGGTGCTTGGGCAAGCACAGCTGCCGCAAGCGCCTCATCTGCACCAGCCCTGGCGGCAAGTCTTCGATAGGATTAGAACCCAGACTCAAGACACGCAAAGACCGCAAGGATGTGAATCCTTGAGGTAATGAATGGACGCCATTTCCATACAGATCAAGCACCCTAAGCTCCGCCAGCGACCCAAAGCCAGCTGGCAGGTATTCGATCTGGTTGCCTAGCAACGACAAAGACTCGAGACTGATCCGAAGACGACAAATGTCGTCAGGCAAGGCCTGGAGGGCGTTGAAGTCCGCCTTGAGTACCTTCAGTGATTGGAGGTTGCCCGTGGTCTGGGGTAACCTAGTTAGCGCGTTACCGCTGACGTCCAATCGCGTGAGGGCAGTCAGCTGACCCAGAGACTCCGGCAAGGACCTAAGGCGGTTCTCACGCAGCAGGAAAGTCTCCAGCCTGGTTAGCTCCTCAATACCCGTGGGCAAGGCGGACAGGATGTTGCGGGAGAGGTCCAAGTAGACTAGGGTACCAAACTGCGCGATTTCGCGAGGGAGCACGGCAACGCGGCAATCGGCAAGATTGAGCACACGCAGCCTGCAGGGGGATATATGTGTGTCAGGCGCCTGGCTAGGGAAGACTCAACCCCTCGGACAGCATGTTTGCGGCGGGTTGAATGTTAGGATGGGGATGTGGCGAGCTTTTGAAGCTGTCTTCTCTTGTTTCCGGTGGACATGGTAGAGGAGAGGAGTAGAAAGGAAACCTGTGAATGCCCTATCCTTTTGTATTTTTCGACTATGCATTTGTTGCGTTCCGTGTTTTTTCT
>CAZKBM010000182.1:0-1879 GCA_964550985.1 uncultured Oscillospiraceae bacterium | reverse complement strand
TGTGTGGGGGGGGGGGAGGGGGGGGGGAGAAAGGGAGGGGAAGGGAGGGGAGAAATGGGACGGAGAACGACATGCGGCATCGTGGGCGGCCGCTGTTGACGACTGGCTGCGAGAATTCTAAATTGCCAGGTGTGGCGGGTATTTTTGCGAGAAGTCGGGAGCTGGAGTCTCGGAAATCAGTATGGCATTGTGTGAACTGACGACGCAGCTGGCACCATTTTGCCGGGTGCGGCGCGCATTTTTTTGCGCGATCGGTTGAGCCAAAAACTGTTTATTTGCCAAATGCAGTGACGTGGGGAAAATCAAATATTGAAAAGTTTTCAATCCCCGCTTTTCTCGCGCAGCACCGTGCAAGCTGGATCTTGCGCGGCTTGGCGCGTTTTACGACCTTGGGACGTACGATGGGTCGGAGTTGGAGTCGGGGAAGACCTACGACATTGTGTGCGACGACGCGGCCGGCTACGAGCATCATTCCGGGTGCGGCGCGCATTGTTGCGCTCGTGGGGGAAAAAAAAAACCTTTCATCTATTCATCATCTAATTGAATGCAGAAAGTGGGGCGGGGGATAACACTTAGTATTCAATTTTAAGTCCCCACTTATTCTTTTGCAGCACCGTGCAATCTGGATTTGGCGCTGCTTGGCGCGTTTTATGACCTTGGGACGTGCGATGGGTCGGAGCTGGAGTCGGGGAAGAGCTGCGACATTGTGTGCGACGACGCGGCCGGCTATGTGAAAGCTGCCGGTAGCGGGACGTACTCGTGCGATCGAGGACTACTGGCGCCCCACAGCCTGAGGTGCCAAGAAAGTATGTCCCTGTGTGGGTGGTACCACGGTGGAAAAAAAAAATCTAGTCCTGGAATATATATATATATATATATATATATATACACATATATATATCTCCCTCTTTCTCTCACACATTCACAACACACACATCACACACACGCACGCACACACGCACTCTCACTCGCGCGCGCGCTCGTTCGCTCGAGCTCACTTTCTCTCTATCTTGCAATTCTATCTTCCTCCGTCTCTCCTTCTCTCTCTTTTCCTTTCAATACCTCTCCCTCGCTCTCTTTCTCTCGCTCCCCCCACCATCTCTTCTCGCGCCTCTCCTGTGAAGCTCAGAGACCACATCGTGAAAATTGGCATCTTAGCAGAGACACCTCTCCCTCTCTCTCGCTCTCTCTTTCTCACTCACTTTCTCGCTCGCTCTCTCTCTCTCTGACGGCTATTTCATCGTTAATCGAAATCCGCCTCTTGTCGCTCCTTACACACTGGTTTTCTAATATGCCGATGCACACACTAAAAAAAAACAGAGTCGTGTACGGTGCCGGCGCTTCCACCGCACTCGACCAGCGCCGACTGCGGCTCTGGGGAGGAGCTCCTGAGCGGGGACAAGTGCACGATGGAGTGCGACGACGGGTACGAGCCCTCGGGCCCCAGCGTGTTCAATTGCAACAAGGGCAGCCTCATCGACTCCCCTGCAGCCCCGGACGGGTTCCGCTGTACACCAAGTATGCGACATCATTTTACAGAATACATAATGAAAAATGAAGCGGGGGAGCCGGGGAAATCAATTATACTGTGCATTTCCTGCAAGATTTTCACATTTTTATTTGAACCCTTCCCCCCAATAAATATCATTGCTTCCGGTGAATGAAAAGGGATGCGCGGAAGGAATCACGCTCCTCAACGTTGAACAACAAATGTAAACTAGTAAGCCGTCGGGTATACCATTAACGAAGTCAACCACACAGTGCGACCAGCCCTGGTACCATCGTTACGGTCAAAGGGGAGCATTTTCTCTTTTCTCTTTTCTTCATTTTTTTTATTTATTTTTACTCTCGTTGTGAATTCACCGACCAGCCCGGTGTC
>CAZKBM010000181.1:0-1882 GCA_964550985.1 uncultured Oscillospiraceae bacterium | reverse complement strand
AATTATCCCCCCCCCCCCTCGCCCGCACCCCTTTCCCGGGCAAAAAAAAAATGTGGGGGGGGGGGGCTTTCTTTCTTTCTTTTTTTTTTTTTCCCCCTTCCCCCCCCCCCCCCTTCCTCCTTTGCCCGTATGCTTTTCGCTTTATTAACCTCTCATTGCCCGCCTCAAATCGTCCATAGCCCATTTTTATCTTCTTTTTCCCTTTGGATAGCATTGTCCTTTCCCCGTGCCATTAAAAAAGACGAAGGAGACCAATGGCACGATGGAAAATAACATTTTAGTACAGCCCAGGCATTCGCCAGGATTGTTGGCAATTTATTTTCTGGACTCATTCGCCCATTTTGGGCAAAACCTGTCGAAAGCTGTGCCAGGTCGGATTCCAGAATTGGTTACATTTAGGAGCCGGGGTGGGGAAAGAACTCCATAGACTTGCTATCCACTCGCACAATCGACTCTCACGCGAAGGCGGCCGCTCGCTTGGCCTGCTCTAACATAGCTCAGGGGTCTCTCGGCGGCCGCTCGCTGACTTGTTGTACAATGCGCTCGTGTATGGCGCCAGGCACTAATATGCAACATTGGAATTGTACTCAAGTCTTGAAACTCTATGCAGGCGCCCGTCACCGGAGAAAATCACTGTCTGCCACAGTTTGAGAAGTGGCCCCTCGATACCACACAGCCGCACTAGTGTGGACAAGCCATTTGCACAGAAGTTTAAAGTTCAAAACTGGCAGAAACACGCCCATTGGTGTATATGGTGTGACTAGTTCTCACCCCCGAAAAGTTGCGAACCACTGTACATCGATACCGCACGTGGCAGCGAGCCTGCTGCGTGTATCAGCATATCTGTATATGTGTGCGCCTGCCCATGAACCGGGGAGCATGGGCCGGGAGCTATGCCTTGAAGCGTGACTGGGCTGCATGGGTGCCGCTGAGGTTGCGGAGAGTGTGTACTGTGGCGCGGTTGTGTACACAGGGAGCCTCACACCACAGCCTGGCCGGTGCGCGACAGACGCATGCTGAGGGCGGGGCGCAGGTGGTGGCTGGGGGTGAGCAGCTCCAGTCCGTACGACGTGTTGGACGCGGCGGCCTCGCGCACCACGGCCAGCGGGCCCTTGACTGGCCGGGCCATGTTGCGGATGCCGTACGTGTGGTGGAAGGGCGACTTGATCACGCTCAGGAACGACTGCTTGAAGTTGTGCCAGTTCCACTCGTTTGCATCGTCCTCCTCCGGCTGCAGCTCCTGCACGCAGTCCATGGACATCTGCGCGCGTGCGCCGGGACAAAGCGTTAGCGCCGTCGTCGGTGTGCGAGTGAATGCGTGTGCGGGTGTGAACTTGCTGCCCCTCCCATACACAGGTACAGTGCACGTGAGGGACGGGAGATTTTTGTCCAACATTTGGCCTCATACTGTCATGTGCATGTGTATGTGCGCGGAGGAATGTGCACATGCGTGGACGGACACAGTCGCGCCCCTGTTTTCTACGTGTGCGAGTGGACATTGGGCAGACGACCACATCCGATCAAAGCGTAAAATCGCTTGGCTAATTGCCAAAGTCGAAAGTTTTGGAGTTGGGATGCGACTCGGCAGCTACTGCCACGAACAGCTGCGTCAGTTGCATTCACTTTGCGTATGCAAATGAAATTCAAATCCATCCGGCACACCAAAATAGGCCGTCCGTCCAGGGGTTCATGCTGGGCGAGCGTCGGTGCCGAGGCCGAAAGCGGCATGCCACCTGCCATGGTGGTAAGTCGAGCACCATTTAGTGTACGTCAAATCAATGGCCGCGTATCTGACTTCGTGTCGCCCGTAAATACACAATACAGTAATATGATTACGCACACTCATCTGCATAGACGCTAACAGGCACCATCGTCTGTGCGC
>CAZKBM010000180.1:0-1889 GCA_964550985.1 uncultured Oscillospiraceae bacterium | reverse complement strand
TCTTATTCAGTCGCCCGAACCCAAACAGTAACGACGCACACGTGCGCTGACACATGCATTTCCCACAGTAAATACGGCGGCGGGGTGGTGGTGCCGATGGGTTCCCTTTGATCAAGCACGTGGGCTATGGGGTTAGCATTAGCTTGGGGCTAGCGCCACACTAGCAATAGCCCGGGTTTCGTATCCAAAAGCTTGTTCATCCGCCAGATGTCAGCGATTCACGCTGCGCACACGCGCTCAGACACACAGCACTAAGCATGCGGGCGCGAGGAAGGCTGTGCCCAGGCTTGGCTAGCGCCAAGCACTCGCAGTATTCGGGTTTCTTATCCAAATCCGACCGCTCACAACCCGTGTCAAGGCGCACATGTCACGCGACAGAACCTACGGCGATGGCTAATGAGCCTTCGCTTGATCAAGCGCGCGAGCTGGAGTAAGGCCGTGTCCACGTTTTCGCTTGGCCGACCCCACCACAAACACGAAGGACAACCTTGAGGAAGCACGTGCAATATTCTCGGGTTTTCTATCAACATTCTTATACATCCGGCCACACTCACACGCACAGCACACACAGCGCCCGGGTGGTAGTCGATGAGCCTCCGCTTGATCTAGCCCACGAGCTTGGGAAAGGCCGTGACTACGTTTTCGCTTGGCCGACCCCTCCACAAACACGAAGGACAACCTTGAGGAAGCCCGCTACCCGCACACTCGTTCATCCGATCACTCACACGCACAGCACATACGGCGCCTGGGCGGTGATCGATGAGCCTCCGCTTGATCAGGCGCGCAAGCTTGAGGAAGGCCGTGTCCACGTTGTCGCCGGTCTTGGCCGACCCCTCCGCAAACATGACGCCCTTCTGCTTGCAAAAATCCTCAGCCTCCTTTTTGCTGACCACCTGTGCGTGGGGCGGCAGCAGTGTGCGTTAGCCAGCATAGTCTGTGTGCGTGTGCGTGTGTGTGTGTGTGTGTGTGTGCGTGGTTGTGTATGTGTGTATGTGTGTGTGTGTGTGTGTATATTTGTGTGTGTGTGCGCACATATGGATATGTACGCGCGTGTGTGTTGCGCTGTGCATTGGATGTAGTGTGCGCGCGTGCCACTACGCGACCGTTTGTAATTGTTCTGTAGGTCAGGCAATAATAATAATAATAAAAAGAACTTCTCCGCAGAGACACACCCATACACACGCAATGTCACCTTTCTCCCCGCGAGCCCTGGCGCGTCAGCACAGCAATGCAACAATCGTTCCACACGCTCAAGGACAACATGAACGAACAACAGCAACGCAGGATGTCTCATTTGCCCTATACATACGCTGACCTAAACCCCTGCCACACACGCAGCCACACACACAAATATAAACATACACACACACACACACACACACACACGCACACACACACACACACACACGCGCGCGCGCACACAGACACCCACCCACGCACCTGCTTATCTTCGAGGTCTGTCTTGTTGCCGACAATGAACTTATCGACGTCTGGGGCGGCGTGCTTCTCGATCTGTTCTAGCCAGACGTTGAGGTTGTCAAAGCTCTTCCTGTCCGTCACATCGTACACCAGCAAAATGCCCATTGCCCCCCGGTAGTATGCTGTAATGGTGATCCAGAACCACTCTTGCCCAGCTGCGCGCAGGCGTGTGTGTATGTACTTGTGTTTGTTGTATTTGTTGGGGGTGTGTATGCACATAAGTATGTGTACATGCGTATGTAGGTCAGTTGCAACGTGCGGGTCTGCACGCTCAAACGTGGTGTTCGCTTGTCATATCGTACAAATGTCGAATTTGCCTCACTGGGCATGTACTGAAGGATGGGCATGTGCGCACAAATCTGCTGAACCACCCACCCCCCCACACACAAACACACCCCAAATCCCGGGAG
>CAZKBM010000179.1:0-1893 GCA_964550985.1 uncultured Oscillospiraceae bacterium | reverse complement strand
TTTTTTCCTGCTTTTTTTCTGTATAATACAGATAAACCCCCAGGGGGGGCGCTACCTGGGGGCCTTAGCCTACTTTTACCTACAGCTTTTACCCTTGCACAAAGCCATAAAAGCTTGCTACCAAAGGTTCATTTTATACGTTCCAGCGCAGTGCGGTAGCCGCCGCTGCCATACTGTATACAGCGGTTAATGCGGCTGATGGTCGCCGTGCTAATCTCCACCTTTTCCACAATTTGCTCATAGGTATGCCCCTCAAGCAGCATCTGGGCCACCTTAAGGCGCTGGGTCATATCGGCCAATTCCTTCATGGTGCAGATATCTTCAAAAAAATCGTAAAACTCCTCGTTGGTGTCAAGGCGCCGTATCGCCTCAAAAAGCTTATCGGTATCGGCATTACGTTTAAAAGCCATGGCTATCCTCCCTCTGGGAAAAGGGCGGGCTTTCCCAAATTATTCCTTTTTTACTTTAGCATATATTTGGCAAAAAAGCAAAGCATACTGCTTAGAAAGCCTACTATAGCTATAGAAAACCGCCCCCACAAAAAGCGGGGACGGTGCTGCTTTGGGTTTTACCTATAGCATTTGAACAAATCCTATAGGCCCAGAACAGATTCTTATATCGTGGCGCTTGGGCCTGGGCCGCCTGTTGAAAAAATTATTTCACCATACCGGCCACTTCGGCGGCAAAGTCATCACTGCGTTTTTCCAGCCCTTCGCCCTTTTCAAAACGTGCAAAGGCAATTACCTTTACATTTCCTCCCAGGGCTTTTGCGGCATTTTCAATATACTGGCCCACGGTAACATCGTTGTCTTTTACAAATTTTTGTTCCAGCAGGCAGTTTTGCTCATAGAATTTTTTCACCCGGCCGGCCACCATCTTTTCTGCAATCGCCTCGGGTTTCCCCTCGTTCAGCGCCTGGGCTTTCAAAATCTCTTTTTCTTTTTCCAGCACCTCGGCAGGTACATCGCTGCTGCTGAGGTAGGCGGGGTTTTCGGCGGCAATGTGCATGGCAACATCTTTGCCCATGGCAGCAAACTCAGGCTTTTGGGCAATTTCATCGCTCACTTCAAACTGTACCAGCACGCCATGGGTGCCGCCGCCGTGCACATAGGCGCAGCTTTTGCCCCCAAAATGCTGAAAACGGCGGATTTTCAAGTTTTCGCCAATGACCAAAATTTTCTCGCGCAGTTCGTCGGCCACCGTGCCGGCGCCCATTTTCAGTTCCATCAGGGCGTCCACATCGGCAGGGTTTTCCCGCATGATGATATCGGCCAAATCCTGCACAAATTTTTGGAAGCCCTCGTTCTTGGCCACAAAGTCGGTCTCGCTGTTCACCTCAACCACCACGCCGCAATCGGCGCCGGATACTGCGTATACCATACCCTCAGAGGCAATGCGCCCGGCTTTTTTGTTCGCAGCGGCAAGGCCTTTTTCGCGCAGTAACTCGGCGGCTTTCTCCATATCGCCATCGGCCTCGGCCAGTACCTTTTTGCAGTCCATCATGCCACAGCCGGTGCGCTCACGCAGGGTTTTAACGTCTTGTGCGGTGAATGCCATAAAAATCTCCTCATTTCTGTTTGCTAAAATGCAGGGGGCTTTGCCCCTGTAAAAGAAACTGTCTCCTCCCGCCAATGCGGAGGGAGACAGAAACACTTTTTGGGTAAAACTGTGGTTAAGCCTCGGCGGCAATGGCCTCTTCGCCCGCCTCTTCTGCTTCCTCGGTTCCCTCTTCCATCTGCTCGCCCTGGCGGCCTTCCAAAATAGCGTCGGCCATGGCGCTGGAGATAAGGCGTACGGCGCGGATGGCGTCGTCATTGCCGGGAATCACGTAGTCAATTTCATCGGGGTCGCAGTTGGTGTCCACAATGGCCACGATGGGGATGTGCAGCTTGC
>CAZKBM010000178.1:0-1907 GCA_964550985.1 uncultured Oscillospiraceae bacterium | reverse complement strand
TTACGGCTGTTCATTATATTTGTGATCCACTGGGCTACGTTCAGAGAAGCTACACTGCTTCGCAGGTGCCTCGCGCTGTTTTTCGATGAGCAAAACAGTTTTGTTTTCCTATTCATATCCAACATTTTCATAGAGTACCGCACTAGCTATCCTTACTTCTTGGCCTCCTATGCTGTGCACCCGGCACTGCGCTCCTGTAAAGACTTTATACGCTAGTTACAACTTTTCGTTATTTTTGTGATCCACTGGACCACGTTTCAAGAAGCTACATTACTTTGCAGGTTCCTTGCCCTGCTTTCTGATGAGCTAACCAGTTTGTTTTTCTATTTTTTTTTGTCCTGACGCTCGACCTGATGGCCGATCGATCACTGAACACGACTGCCGTCCGCGAATGAATTTGGCATTCCACTTTCCACTTGAACAGAAAATTGTATGGGGAGTGGGATTTTTCCGCGTGCAACGAAAATCTGGCTTTCCGATTGGCGCTAGGCAGAGGTACCGAACATCAGGCGACGTTTGAATTGGTCCGAAAAGGGCTCTCTTTTCATTTTTCCACGGACCGCCAATCTGTCTTTCCTTTTCTTTTCTTTTTTTTTTTCATTCGCGTACGGCCGCAGACCTGTCAGCGCACGAGCGCCAACAGCTGGAGCGCTTGCAGGCGTTTGATGTGCTGATGGCCTCCGCCATTCCGTGGATTGGGAACCTGTCGAACGATATCTGGGCCGAAGTGCAGCGCACACCAGCGCGGCCGAGTGCGCGCAGCACGGGCCAGGGATCCGAGAGCGAGCGGGGCAAGAACCGAATAAGGGGCGGCCGAAATGGCGCGAGGGGGGGACAGCGTGGTGACACTCCGCTTGCGCTCTTGGTGGAGAACGCTCCGTCGATGGTGGAGTTCGCGACGGGCGTTATGGCGGTCGGGGAGGCGATGGTCCGGAATCTGAGGGAAAAAGAAAACCGCGATGACGCAATCACAAATGCAGAAAACCGCGATGATGCAATCGCAAATGCGGAAAACCGCAATGACGCAATCGCAAATGGAGAAAACCGCGATGATGCAATCGCGAACGGAGAAAACCGCGATGATGCAATCGCAAATGGAGACGAAGAATGCAACAAGGAAGGCAGGAAAGACGCAGGCGACAGCGAGGCGCATTCACGAAGAGGAGGAGAGCTCTCCGACCGGGGGAACGGAGGGACAAAAACGCTCGCGGAAGAAAATCGTGGTGATGAGATCGCCAATGGAGGCCACGAATGCGATGAACAAGGTAGAGGAGACGCTGGCGAAAAGGAGGTGCCTTCACGAAGAGGAGGAGGAGAAGAAGAGGAGGAGAGCTCTTCGACCGAGGGAACCGGCATCGGGGGGACACAAACGCTCGCGGAAGAAAGTGAAGGCAGCCAAGTTAGAGACGAAAGTGGAGGTGACAAGCATGACATAGTGGATCGCGGAATACCGGGAGAAAGAGAGACGCTTCCACGCGGAGGGGGAGACAATAAAATCGAGGGGACGTACCAGGCCATCGCAGCGAACCCGCTCGCAGGAGGAGAAGAAGGGGTGCCAGATGGGAAAGCAGGCGGAGGTGCAAAATGTGACGGAGAGGGTGACGGGCAAGCGCGCAAAAGCATAGCAGAGACGCCTTGCCCGGGCGGTGAGGGCGTGAACAGTGGCGACGAGCAGGGCAGTGATGCGGAGGACGATGCGCTGGTGATGGGGGAGGGAGAGAATA
This sequence comes from uncultured Oscillospiraceae bacterium, assembly GCA_964550985.1. Taxonomy (GTDB): domain Bacteria; phylum Bacillota; class Clostridia; order Oscillospirales; family Ruminococcaceae; genus JAAYCI01. The sequence continues at coordinate 183 of CAZKBM010000178.1, read as the reverse complement.
GCGTGGGGATGGCGGAAGTTAGAAACGACAAAAAGAAGAAGAAGAAGAAGAAGAAGAAGAGGAAGAAAAATCAGGTTCAAGAGCCGTTTGCGGGATGGCCGGTTGACATTGCCACACCCGACATAGTACAGATGTTCTGCGCAGCGGTGAAGGCGCTGGCGGATGGTATGTGTGTGTGTGGTA
>CAZKBM010000177.1:0-1908 GCA_964550985.1 uncultured Oscillospiraceae bacterium | reverse complement strand
TTGCCTTATGGCTGGGTAAAAGAGAAAGCCCCTGCACGTTTATAGCCCCTGCGCAGTAGTGCAGGGGCTTTTTGCTGTGCTTTTTTGGGGGCGTTTGCGTGTGAGGAAAACGGAGAAAATGGCAATAAAATGGCAAAACCAGGCTAAATTATAATACGTTAAAACGCTGAATAAAATAATTTTGGCCAAAACGGCTTAAGTTTACAAAATGTGTGACGATATAAATGGCAAGCGGCGAATGAAAGTGGCGCCGCAAAATAACCTCCGTTGTGAACTCTTTTGTTATTCAGGGCCCGAATGGCAAAGGGGGAAACATATAAGTACGTAAAGTGGGGCAAGAAGCCCCCGAAAATGATTAGGGAGGATTAACCATGATTATCCAACACAACATTCCCGCCATTAACGCACACCGCCAGCTGGGCGTCAACAACTCGGCGCTGAGCAAAAACCTGGAAAAACTTTCCTCGGGCTACCGCATCAACCGCGCTGCCGACGACGCCGCCGGCCTCGCCATCAGTGAGAAAATGCGCGCCCAAATCACCGGCCTCAACCGCGCGGTGCTGAACGCCCAGGACGGCAGCAGCCTGATTCAAAGCGCTGAGGGCGCCCTGCAGGAAGTACACGGCATGTTAAACCGCATGGTAGAGCTTGCCACCCAAAGCGCCAACGGCACCATCCAGGCCGACGACCGCCAGAAGATTGAAAGCGAAGTAGAGGCTTTGAAAGAGGAGATTGACCGTATCTCCAAAGCCACCAATTTCAACGGCATTCAGCTTTTGGATGGCAGCCTGGGCGGCAAAAATATCAAGAACATTGACATCAAAGGCCTGACGGGTGCAGCAGGCGCCGTTTCCGCAGCCACTGCGGCCGCCACAAAATCCACTTCTACCGTAACAGTTGCCAATGCTACCGCCACCGGCGGGCAGGAACTCAGCTACTCCATTACCCTTTCCGATGGCAGTTCTTACAAATTCGATTTTACCGTTTCAGCTGATGGCCAGAGCATGACCACAAAAGACGGCACAAGCTACGCCTTGGGCACAGCAAACCAGCAAAGCGCTACCGAATTGGGCAATGCCATCCGCGCCGAGGCGAACAAAATTGGCGCGCTTACCTCAAAGTTTGATATTTCCAATGCTGCCGGCGCAGTAACTTTCTTAGCTAAGGAGGGCGGCAGCGACGGCGGCACAGTAGCGGCTGCGGGTGCTCTTGTGAGCGGTGCAGTTGTTACCCCCACCCGCACGGCTACGGTTGGCTTTGATGAGACAAAGGGCTTTACATTCACGGCTTTCACCGGCAATAATATTGACGCGGCCACCTTTAGCGTAAACGGCGTAAAGTTTGTGGTGGCCAGTAGCGCCGCAAATGCCGCTCTGGTTACCGATAAAAGCGTTAATGTTATTGTTGCTGCGGGTGTCACTAACAACGATTACGCCGCTGTAGCCCAGCAAATTAGCAGCAAAACAGGTATTAAAGTAGACAATATGCACCAGAACCCCGCAACTGGCGCAATGGCGGCCCTCGTATTCCACAGCGAAGGGCCCAAGGGCCTGACCATGCAGGTGGGCGATACCGCCGACGATTTCAACAAAATCACCGTAAAGGTGGACGACATGAGCTCTACCGGCATTGGCATCCGCGATATCTCCATGGCCACACAGGAGAGTGCCTCCGCCGCTTTGACCAAAATCAAAGCCGGCATTGAGAAGGTCTCGGTCAACCGTGGTAACCTGGGCGCCCTGCAAAACCGCCTGGAGCACACCATCAACAACCTGAACGTGACCAGCGAGAACATGACCGCCGCCGAGAGCCGCATCCGCGACGTGGATATGGCCAAAGAGATGATGAACTTCACCAAGAACAACGTACTGAGCCAGGCCGCACAGGCCATGCTGGCCCAGGCCAACC
>CAZKBM010000176.1:0-1915 GCA_964550985.1 uncultured Oscillospiraceae bacterium | reverse complement strand
GGCCCGTGGTCACAACACAAAAAGGAGAGAACATGAGCATGATTCCCCTGTGAGAACATGAGTACGTTTCGGGTAACTTGATAGGTGTTTTTTAGGAATGAAGTACGGTTGGTAACTTGATGCCTGTATCTCCCGTACTTAGAATGTATACGGGAAACAGCTTGGGGCACAGCGCGTTCGTAGCGCATTGAGGACAAGAAAGTGTAGTGTGGCGGAGCTCTTTCTGGTAGGGGAAGAAAAACAAGAAAGGGAGACAAGAACGGCTAGTAGAGAAATGGTCTAGCTGAAGGATGCTTTCCTTCAGGCTACGTCATTTGGTCACTCCCGGTTGCCCCGCTTGAAGTCTTTGTTTATTGACTCGTGGAGCTTGTACTTGTTGCCCCGACATCTGTCCGTGCTTGTGGAGAATTTAATCAGCTGATCGATGAGAGCGAGCATTCAATCGGTTCACCGTTTTTTTCCCCGCGTAGCACAAGCTTCTGTTAGGTGGCAGCGACTACCTGTGAGAAAGGCATTTTTGAATTTACTTGGGGAATGGCGTTGCTGAGAGCCGTGTGGCGGCCAGCCGCTTCTGGTTCTTTGTTCGGCCAGCTTGATCACTGCAGTGGTAAAAAGGGGCTGTCCACGATAGCCAACGACACAGAAAAGATGGCCAGGATGGTTGCGAAAGAACCACACAAACTCAGTACAACGGAGCTTGCCGAAGCCCTCTATTCCATTTCTGCCGCCAAAGTTGCGGAGCGGGAGGTCTGGCGTGCCGCCGAGCATCAGCTGCTCAAGAGCAGAGATCTCTATACACTATCCGCTAGTGCCCTGGCGCGGCTTGCCCAGGCTTTCTCCCGGCATGAGCAGGGGTCGCGCGATCTTTTTGATCAGATTCAAAGAGAAGCGTGCAGCCGTTGGAATAAACTCGGCAATCGTGACGTTGTCATCCTTGCGCAGGCGTTCGCAAGGTTGCGATATGATGCGAAGGATTTCTTTGATGCGGTAGTCAATGTAGATGCGACGCGTTTGCGAAGGTAAAACCATCGCGGGTGCTGTTTTCGCTGTAGCGCCCTGGACTTGTATACTGAAGCACAGCCCCGAAGAATATATATATATACATATATATATATATATATATATGTGTGTATCTGTCGCTATCCCCCCCCTCTCTCTCTCCCTCCCTCTCTCTCTGTGTATGTGTGTGTGCGTGTGTGTGTGTGTGAGTGCCTGATTCCCGCCCTTCTGGCTCGAGAGGCGTAGGGGTGAGAGCCAGCTTCGAATCCCTTGTATGCGTATGTTCCCTATCGGCAGCCACCGCCTCTCTCCCGTTTTGACGCACCCACCGGTATCTGCCTCACTCTACTGCTTGCGCTGCATTTGCTGTCCTTGGCAGTACGTAGGCAGATTTAGAACGCTTGTGTTTCACTTCACCGAGGGTTGGCGCACAATTCTGGTTGTTGTTGCGTGGTTGTGTTTGCGGTAATGATGTGGGCCAGCGCCTGTAGTAATTTTTTGTTATATGCCTGCAGGATGCCTAGCCGCGACCTGCCATTCCTTGCCCTGTCCGTTGCGCAGCTCGATACGCCGGGGGCCGGAGGTCTTCTCCGCAATATTGACGGGGTGCTGTCACCCTGCTTGTCCGCTGTCGGTCCGCGCGGGATGAGCATGCTCGCGTGGTCTTACGCAGTCTGCGACGTTCTGGACTTGCTTGTTGGGGTCTTCTCCTACATCTCTGAAAACCCCGGTGTGGTTCGCAACGCCCGGGATATGTATCAGCTATACCAGGCGGACCTGTCGGTGCGCCTTTGCGACGTTCAGCGCCGCCCGGACGGGATCTCCAGGATACCTGCGTAAGCTCCCGGCCGGGCATTGTGAAGATACGAATGCACTTGTGTATACAGTTGGAGCCTGCTGGCTCAGATACGCGTGA
>CAZKBM010000175.1:0-1932 GCA_964550985.1 uncultured Oscillospiraceae bacterium | reverse complement strand
CATCACCAGAGGCGCGCATTGGCCGGCCTCTGCGAATAATAGGAGGGGGATGAGGTGGACCGGATGAAAACACACCTAGAGAGAGGGAGAGAGAGAGGGAAAGAGTGTGCGTGTGCGTGCGTGTGTGCGTTGCCGCAAGACTGGCCGACCTCTGACACTGTGCCGTTCTTGCAGAGTCTGTAGTTTCCAGCTGGGCGTACAGGCGGTCCATTACCGGAGGCGCGCATAGGCCGGTTTCTGCGAAGGACGGGAAGTGGAGATGTGGGAGAGAAAGAAAGTGAGAGAGAGAGAGAAAGAGAGATGTCTCTGTTCCACGATATGGTCGTCTCTGAGCCACTTCAAAGAGAGTGAGAGAGAGTGCGTGTGTGCGTGTGTATGTGTGGGTGTGTATGTGTGTGTGTGTGTGTGTGTGTGTGTGTGGCAAGCGTACGCGGGGTTAGTGCCCGAGCCTATGAATGTGCCCTGTAGGTGTACGCACATAATTTCGCGCGCATTAAATGTACACGGTAGGTGCTTGTGCGCGGGTGGGGTGTGTGTATGTACGTGTGTGTGGCTGTGTGTGTTCGTGTGTACATGTGTTGTGGTGGGGGGCCTTGTGGCTGTAACGGCGATGCAAACTGGGCTAACCTAATCACCTCACCGCCCGGCTAGGCCAGGACAGGCCGAGACGCGCTCCCTCGTTTTCCCCGTTTACTGCCGTTCGCAAACGGATTGAGATTTTCCTTTTTCATTACTATTGAAAAAAAAAACCGGAATTCCGCACGGAGAACGTTTTTCCCCCGCGGATAGTCCGAAAATGCACAAATTTGTGGGGGCCTCCGGGCTTTCCCGTTGGGTAAAACAAAGTTCCGCGCGGAAAAAATCGTACGGAAATCCAAACTTCCGCGTGGAAAGTCGAAACGGTGGTACAATTGCGCAGACTTCCGTGATCTGCTTCCGTTTCTGTCCCTTTTGCCGTTTTTCTTTTTTTCATCTCTTCTTTATTCCCTTCCATTGTCTTCCCTTCTATATTTTTCTTTTCTATTTGTTCTGTTCTCCTTTTCTTTTTTTCCTATCTGTCGTTTCTTCCCTCTCTTTTCTTTACCTTCTTTTCTTATTTCTGCGTGTCTACGCTCGCACGCACGTTCGAAGAGTGGTAGGTACGTCGCTGGTTCTTACCGCCGTTCCCGAATGGATTGAACCTGCACGTTAATTTTCCATTTTCCACGCCCCAAAATGTATGGGGGCCCCATAATAGAATTTTGATTTTCCGCACAGAAGTGTAGATTTCCGTGCGATTTCTTCTCCGGGAGCTCTTACATACTTCGCTCGCAGGTCAAGGATGGAGAGGGTGTAGGGGGCTTTTGTTTTTCTTTGTGTGTCTCTATGCTCGCGCGCGTGTTCGAAGAGGGGTACCATACGCTACATACTTCGCTCGCAGGTCAAGGAGGGAGGGGGTGTAGGGGGCTGCCAGGGGAGGTCGCACACGAACGAGTCCATAGTCTCGGCCGGCAGACCCCCGGCCGGGCGATAGCTCAGCCCATCACACATTACCGAGCAGCTCGTGCCCTGTGCCAGCCGGGTACCGTTCACACACCCGTCCGGGTTGGTGCTGGTCACATATCCGGCCGACAAGACGACGGGCTCGCAGGCTGTGTGTGTGTGTGTGTGTATGGGGAATTGTGTGAGGATCGGTGTGTGTGTGTGTGTGTGTGTGTGTGTGTGTGTGTGTGTGTGTGTGCGTGCGTGTGTGTGTGCGTGTGTGCGCGTGTGTGTGTGGTGTGTAGGGATGGCGGTGTGTGCGTATGTTTGTGTGTGTTTTTGTGTGTGCGTGTGCGTGTGCGTGTGAGCGTTTGTGTGTGTGCCTGTGCGCGCGTGTGGTTGTGTGTGTGTGGCCTCCGGCCGGGCGATAGCTCAGCCCATCACACATTACCGAGCAGCTCGTGCCCTGTG
>CAZKBM010000174.1:0-1943 GCA_964550985.1 uncultured Oscillospiraceae bacterium | reverse complement strand
CGTGTGCGTGTGCGTGTATGCATATGTGTATGTGCTATGGTGTGTGCGCGAGTGTGTGTGTGTGTGTGTGTATGTGTGCGCGTGTGTGTGGAACGCAGGTACACACAATCGCACACACGCTTACAGGGATACAAATGCAGGCGCGTATGCACATGAGCGCGGACACACAAACACACACACACACACATACACATACACATGCACACACACACGCACACAGGCTGCGAACGTAGAAGCACACATCCCCCCCCCATACACACACACACGCACACGAGTTGCGAATTTAGAAGCATACACGTACATACACGCCCCGGCTTGCGAGCGCACGTACCTGGGTCCCGGTAGAGGCGGGTTTCTGGTAGCAGAAGTCAAAGTACAAGCACATCGAGACCATGATAATGTCAGAACAGACGTACCTACAAGTACGCAAAGTTGTTAGGGCTCGGCGAGCACGGTGATTAGCACCTCTCAAGTTGTTTCATTTTCGTTACCATAGATAAATAAATAAAGAGGCAGCATACGATTTTCTTAGTATTCCTCCGAATCACAAAGCATTAACCTCTGAGACGTTGACGCCTCTCCGAGCACGACTGCGGCAAGAAATGTGAAATGCGCACGGGCATGCGCACGCTCTGTCGCTACTCAATGCGATATTCACCTATGCGAGCATTATGTAGAAACCACTTATTTCCAAATAGTGCAAGATGCAATGCATACCAGCTGGCGAGGTAGGTCTGTGTGCTGAGCTGACCCGTCAGGAGGCAGCCCAAAAGATTGCAGACATCGCCGCACGACCACACCAGAATGAATGGCAGGGCGATGGCCTCGGCTGACTTGAGGTGCCATATTTCTGAAAGTAAGAGTAAAAAAAAAGCTACACGTCATTGCCTGCCTGTCATGCCAAGAGTCGCAGGTGGCGCTATCCGGAGAATCGATTTCCACAATGCTCTGACATGGAATCCGCGGAGGACAATGGCCGCCTCATATTTCGAATGGTAGGTTCCTGCATTACCCCCGCCGTGCAGTGTACTTTCGCATGCGCAATAGGCGAGCTTGGTCGACTGTGCATACCGAGCAGCTCTGGGACCGTCACGGGGATCCAGCAGGCGATGGACACCCAGCCCAAGAAGACACTAATGTCTTCTCTAGTAATTTCCTCCAGCATGGTGATTGAAATTTGAACAGACGCTCTAAGATTCCTGTGGTCGCTACAACAATACAAGACAGCCCACAATACTGAACTAAAGATTTACTTGACGGTTCTATATTATTAATTTCACCAGCTTAAACCCAAACCCATGTGTGACTCTGTTATAACCTCCTTGGCGGAAACGATTCAATTCAAGTGTTGTCACACGCAGCCGTTGCTTGGGAGCACAGGTAAGGCGTTCGCGGCCAATAATGGTTGGTTTTGATTGGTGGCAGTTCGCCGGTGGTGCCGGTGGACTTGAACCATACCGAGTCTTTGCATTGTACAGTCTTATTGATGTGTAGATCAAGTATTGAGTAACTCCGATAGGTGGATATCGAACGCAGTTTATTTGTTCGGCGCGTCTCACCTATCGGAATACGTCGTAATGAATACACTACATTCGTCTGCTTGCGTGCCTGCGTGCACACATATACGAATCGTACAGCCCTCAACTGGAAGAGCTGGTGCTAGACGACCTACTAACAAACCGATGAAAATGCAAAATGTATGCAGGAAAGAGTATTTCGACGGTAAAGGTAAATGGCTCTAACAGGACTGAAGATCAAGGCAAAACAATCGCGCAATGTACGTGTGCGCGCGCAGCAGGTGTGGCCGCAATTGGGGGTGGCTCAGTGATGGTCGACGTTCAATGCACACAGTGATCTCTGAAATTTTTAGGATGAATCTTAGTATTTTAAATGGCAGTTTGCCAGGCCTGTGCCACGCTGCGGCATGGGCTCGCGTTGAGTCG
>CAZKBM010000173.1:1334-1965 GCA_964550985.1 uncultured Oscillospiraceae bacterium | reverse complement strand
CCGGAGCACAGCGCAAGGTGGAGAAACTCCAGGAGGAGGTGTGTCCCTCTTGTGAGTGTGTGTGTGTGTGTGTGTGTTTGTGCGTGTGTGTGGGTTATTTGCAATGAGAAGATGTAGAATCTAATCGGACAATAAAGCGCACGTCTCGTGATGTGTATGTGTGCGTGTATTCTCGTGTGTTTGTGTGTGTGTGTGTGTGTACGCGAACGCATGCATTAAGAATTTAGAGAACTCGATTCGACCATCGCGTATCCAGCGCATGTCTCGTGTGTGTCTGTGTGGGTATGGTGTGTGTATGTGCGCGAGCGCCCGGAGCAAGCACATTTGAGCTGGCCGGAGCACAAAGCAAGGTGGAGAAGCTCCAGGAGGAGGTGTGTCCCTCTTGTGAGTGTGCGTGTGTGTGTGTGCGCGTGTATGCGAATGCATGCAATGTCTCGTGTGTGTCTGTGTGGGTATGGTGTGTGTATGTGCGCGAGCGCCCGGGGGTAAGTATGTTTGAGCTGGCCGGAGCACAGCGGAAAGTGGAGGAGCTCCAGGAGGAGGTGTACGTGCTCATTTATGGTGGAATTTGTTCTATTTTCATGGCCGCTTTCCTCCAATCGTGCGCAATCTTGCGCCTGCAGACGCTCCT
>CAZKBM010000173.1:0-1234 GCA_964550985.1 uncultured Oscillospiraceae bacterium | reverse complement strand
TGTGTAAATGTGGTGGAGTTTGTTCTGTTTTCATGGCCGCTTTCCTCCAATCGTGCGCAATCTTGCGCCTGCAGACGCTCCTGGAGCTGCTGCACATCTGGTGTCTGGGTGTGTACGTGTGTACTGTGTGAATTTGTGTGAGCGCACATGTGTGCGTGCTCTTTTGTGTGTAAATGTGGTGGAGTTTGTTCTGTTTTCATGGCCGCTTTCCTCCAATCGTGGTCAATCTTGCGCCTGCAGACGCTCCTGGATCTGTTGTACCTCTGGTATCTGGGTGTGTGTGTGTGTGTGTGAAGAGGGGATTTCACCGGTTGGTTGATTTGACCAGATGCGATAGATTACGTCATTTTGCGCAAATTTTATTGGTAGTTCATGTGAATGTGTGTGAGCGCACATGTGTTGTGCGTGGTTCATTTGTGTGTAAATGTGGTTGAGTCTGTTCTGTTTTCTTTCCTGGCCGCGTTCAGCTGTAAGTGTAGAAGTATGCAAACATGTGCGCTCACACGCATGTGCACATACACACACATATATACACAGGGTACACACACACATATATACACAGGGTACATCGCGCGCACACACGCACACACACACACACATACACACATACACACACACACACACCCAGGTGCATCAGCTCCAGGAGCGTCTGCAGGCGCAAGAGCGCACGCGATTGGAGGAGAGTGGCCAGCTCCGCGCGCGCCTATTGGACGCCGAGACAGCGCGGGCAAAGGAAGAGGAGGAGGCGGTCAGGGCTAGACAAATGGCGCCGGTGTGTGTGTGTGTGTGTGTGTAATATGTGTGTGTGTTATGTGCGTGTGTGTTCTATGTGTGTGTGTCTCTCTCTCTTTCTCTCTTTCTCTTTATGTGTGTTTTGTGTGCGTTTGTTGTGCCGTTCGTATATGTACGCTTGCGTGTGTCTTAGTGCGCGTGCATGCATGTGTGTCTGCGTGCGTCTCTCTCCTCTGTGCTCCAGTGTGTGCTTGCGGCAATATTTGTTGTCTGCGTGTGCGTGTGTGTGTATGGGGATATTCGTGGTCTGTGCGGGGATGAATACTTCCGTCATGTATGTGTGTGTGTGCGGTGTGAATACGTGTGGTCTGTGCTCAAGTGTGTGCTTGCGGCAATATTTGTTGTCTGCGTGTGTGTGTGTGTGTGTGTGTGGTGATATTTGTGGTCTGTGCGGTGTGAATACGTGTGGTCTGTGCTCAAGTGTGTGCTTGCGGCAATATTT
>CAZKBM010000171.1:0-1991 GCA_964550985.1 uncultured Oscillospiraceae bacterium | reverse complement strand
AATACAAAACCTTTGAGCAGGCCATGAGCGAGTACACCGACTATGCCACGCTGCGGCAGCTTGCCAAGAACGGTGAGTTTGTGGATGTTTCCAACGATGAGGACGTGCAAAACGTGTTTGCAGAGATGAAATAGACTTTTTGAAAGGTGCACTTCAAACTGAAAGAGGGTGAAAAAATGAGTACCCATAGAAACAGAGAACCACTAGAACAGGCCAGCCCGCTTGACCATGACCGTGAATTTGCCATCACGGTGATTTTGCAGCAGATTACAGCCATAACGCAGAAAATGTACCTAAATTTAGAAGATTTGGCGGCCATTACCAGCCTTTCACCGGGCAAGCTGACCGAGATGATGAGCGCCGGGGAATTGCCCCAAACCCGCGCGGGTACTCGCCGCCTTGTTTCCTGCTATGACCTCGCCGTATGGATGTACGAAAACCATCTGGTCAACTTTCGGGGTGACGGCAATGTGCAGTAACGTTTTTGTGTATGACAGAGGGTATAGGCTGGCTTTGGTAGGGGTTTTCTGGTTGATTTTATGTCGTTTTTGTGCTATCCTTTTGGTATGGAAGCGGCCCTCGAAAGGGGGCCAAATGTGAAAGAGAACACAAGACGGGAGCGCGGTAAGGGAGGCATCCGCATTGACCCGAAAACGCAGAAATTTGTTGCCACATACAGCATCACACTGAATGGAGAGCGTTACCGCAGAAGCATATCTGCCGATACAGAAGCGGAAGCGGAAAAGATGCTGGGCCAGTGCAAACGCATGGTGATGGAAGATGTGCAGCGGGGGAAACGCCAAAAAGCCCGAAGCAAAACCTTGGCGGCTGTAACCGGGCAGATGATGGCCGACATCAGCGGTACGGTGGATGACAAGACCTATGAGCAGTATCTGTATCTCATCAGCATCATCAGTGAAGGGGCCATTTGGGAAAGGCTGGTTACAGACATCACCAACAGTGATATACAGCAATTCGTCAATGGCATCAACGCAAAGCCCCAGCGTAACTTGACCGCTGTCACCATCAAAAAGGTAGTTAGCTTTCTGAAACGCATCTTCACCTATGCTGCCGTAAACAAGCTAAACCCCTACCACCCAATATCAGATATACGCTGCATTAAGATACCCAAAGCGGCCAAAGTTAGCAAGGCGAAACCTCGTGCGATTGGCTCGGATGAATGCGCGGCGTTGCTGGAAGTGGTGGAGCATTCGGACATCTACAAGCCGATTGTTTACACCCTTTTATATACCGGGCTTCGTATTGGGGAACTGCTGGCCCTTTCTTGGGATGAAGTAGATTTGGATGCCGGGGTGCTGCGTGTGCGGTATGCTGTGAAACGCAGGGCGAAGAATACGGACGACAGGCCCAACCGCTTTTATGAGCGTTCACCAGAGCCGAAAACCTCCACATCGGTGCGGGATGTACCACTTTCCAAAACGCTGGTGGAAGTGCTGCGGGAATGGCAAGCGGTGCAGAAAAAGGGTGAGACGGCTGACAAAACAAAGCTGTACCCCGACAGCACGGGCTTCAACCTCGTTTTCCCAAACCAATATGGGGAACTTCGCTCTTACGATGGCACGGCCCGGCGGTTCCGCTTTTTCCTCAAGGGGCATGGGCTGGATTCCAGAGTCTATCACTTCCACGCGTTTCGGCACACCTTTGCCAGCTATCTGGCCAAGCAAAAGGTGGCACCACAAACCATGCGCGCCTTGCTGGGTCACACCGACATCAAGACCACCCTCAATTATTATGTGGATTCGGATGTGGAATCACAGGTGGCCGCCATTGGCGAACTGGACGCGATAATGGAGAAATTGGCTTCGGGAAAAAGCGTTTTTGCGTTTGAAATGGCGGGTTAGGCAGAATCGGGCAAATTTTGGGATATGTGGCATAAATATACGTTAATTGGTTAGTTGTGACGGTTTTTCCGGCCTTTGTAATCAGCAGGTCGGGGGTTCAAGTCCGTCCACCAGCTCCAAAAGAAGAAG
>CAZKBM010000170.1:0-2023 GCA_964550985.1 uncultured Oscillospiraceae bacterium | reverse complement strand
CGCCTGGCCGACATTTTGGGCCACAGCAATACTGCCACAACCCGGGTGTATATGATAGAGAGCGGAGCCGCCCATGCCCGTTTGGTAGAGCGAATGTCGATTTTTGTCACATAAGAATTATTATGTTGTATGCTCCAAAAGACACAATATGTCGCCACACAAGTAGAGTATAGGCCAAATGTGGCAGTTTGGCAAGGTAAAAGTATACAAACGGTGCGCAAAACGGATGATTGAAAGTGACAGGCCGAGGTATGCCCACACCGTTTTTTCGCCTGGTTTTATGCCCTGCTTTTGGCGATTGGTTTCAAAGAAATAAATTAAATAGCGTTGCTTGTGCGCCAGAAATGTTTTACAACATAATAATTCTTACGTTGTTTGGCAAAATAAAAAGCTATAGTATATTGGATTTTTGAAATACAGTACAAAAAAGCGGAAAACCCCACTCAAAATGTCGGGCCGTTTGGCAAAGAGGTGGTGGGGCTTTGCCCCGAAAAGCACAGGCCGCACGAGACAACTGGCATTTTACAGAGAAAGCGTGAAAGAGTATGAAAAAGGGGAACAAGAGAGTTTCGGCATTTTTGGCGGGCGCGCTGGCCCTGGGGCTGGCCCTGTGCTTTGCCATGAGCGGGGTGGTGCTGGCGGGCGAGGCGCCCCCCGCGCCGCCGGACAGCACGGCCCATGTGGGCAGTGCGCTGGTGGGCGAAGCAGCCCCCGGTGAGCCGCCCGCCGGGCAGGGGGGTAGCTCCTCCTTTGGCGGCGCAGTTTTTTCTTCGTCCATGGATTCTGCGCACGTACCAAGCATTTCTTCCGGCTCCCAGGGAGCTGGGGCTTTGCCGGGTGTGCCAGCCCCGGAGGGCGGCGCAGAGGCAGGGAGTGGGCCGAGGGGCAGAATGGCCCCGCTGGGGGATGTGGAAACCCCTGCCTGCACCTGCACTACCCCCTGCACCCCGGCAAATGCCGAAATTGGCACAGTGGCCGCCATTAACGCCGCCTGCCCGGTGTGTGGCGCGGAAAACGCCGATTTAACCTTATGCAAGGGCGCGTCCATGGTTCCCATGGCCGCACCCTTGGCGGGCACACAGTTGGAATTTGATATTTCCCAAGGGAGCGTTTTTGTGCAAGGCGGCACAGTGAAAGGCTGGACCTCCGCTGGCGTCCAGACGAGTTATACGAATATCAACGCGTTTACTGTAACCGGCTCATCCAACACAGGCGGCAACAACATTTATATAGCCGATGGCACATACAATATTACCCTGAAAAATGCAAGCATTGATGTGAGCGCCATCATATTTGCCTGTGCCTTTCGCATTGACCCGGGTGCCACAGTGAACCTCAGCCTCTCCGGCGCGAATGTGCTGAAAAGCGGCGGGCAAAGGGCAGGCCTGCAAGTGCCAGCGGGCGCCACCCTTTCCATAGCGGGCACAGCCAGCGACAGCCTCTCCGCCACCGGCGGCTCGACAGGTGCGGGCATCGGCGGCGGAGGCGGCGACAGCGGCGGCAGCATTACCATCAGTGGGGGCACTGTCACCGCCACGGGCAGCGATTCCGGCGCGGGCATTGGAGGCGGCGGTGAATGGGACGACACCTACGGCGGCGGCGATGGTGGCAGCATTACCATCAGCGGGGGCACCGTCACCGCCATAGGTAGCTGGGGAAGCGCGGACATTGGCGGCGGGGGGACGGGGGGTTTTTCTACGACCCTGGCGCAGCCCCTTTCCCCTTCGTCATCAGCGGCGGCAGTGTTAAGGCTGGCAAGGTGATGGGTACCCCACTGAACAGAGTGGGCGGCCAGCCCGTGCACCTGGGCATTTTAGAGGGCCAGGCGGGCATCCAGGCCGCCGCGGTGGACGGGGCCGACTACCACATCGCCGCCAACCACCCCGGTGATACCAGCCTCTACCTCTATATGACAGGCCAAGACCACATGGTAAACACCACCCAAAGCGGCCGCCAGCTTGCCCGCAGTGCCCGCTACCACAGCGCCGGTGTGGAAAACGACCCCGCCAAGGGCTATTTCAGC
>CAZKBM010000169.1:0-2075 GCA_964550985.1 uncultured Oscillospiraceae bacterium | reverse complement strand
ATATATATATATATATATATATATATATATATATATATATATATATAATATGTGTCTGTGTGTGTGTCTGTCGGTCTCTCTCTGTGTGTGCGTCAGTGTTTGTGTGTGTGCGCGTGTGTGTGCTTGCTTGCATGTATATGCTAAGTGGGTCACATGAACGCAAACGAACCGTGTTGTGTGCGTAGAGGCGATTCTCTCGCTCTCTGTTTATCTGTATGTATGTATGTATGTATGTATGTGTTTGTGTTTGTGTGCTTGTGTGTGTTTGCGTGTGTGTGTTTATGTGTGTGTGTATGTGTATGTGCGTGTGTGTATGTGTGTGTGTGTGTGTGTGTGTGTGTGTGTATACATGCTTTCGCGCTCGTATGTGTGGATGCGCTTCTGCGTTATTGCTCAGTGCTGCGCATGAGTGCGCATTTCATTGCTGCAGCATGCATTCATGGACGCTAACCAATCGGTTTGTGCGACTACATGCAGCTCTACCTTTAATATGTGTGCACAAATGTGTACGTGTAGGTATGCGTGTGTCAGTGTTTGTCAGCGTGGGTACAGCAAAACTGTGATTGTGTCAGTTTGTGTATCGATGCGTGTTGGCACGCGCATGTCAGTGAATAAGTGAGCGAGCGAGTGAGTACGCGAGAGAGGAAAGAGAGAGGGATTGTATGCTTGTGTGCGTGCGTGCGTGCTTGCTTGTGCTCGATCACATGTATGACTGTGCGCGTGCGCGAGTGCAATTGCCATGCGATGAGCACGAACACCTAGTGAATGGAAGGGGGCCATGATGCCAACACATGATTCGCCTACTTGCTGCATGTTTCCGCGACACCACAGTTAGTGAGCGCACACACGACTGTTGTGTCGAGTGGCAAATTCTGCTAACCCTCGAGTGGCAGAGTGGGGGTAGGGTTCACAGACAGTGGCGGCCCACTGACGTAATGTCCAACCAATGGATATTTTGGCGGCAATTTCGGAAGCGACGGGGCGCGAACGGTTCACGAACACCATGTTCGGCCCAACGTCTGGTGAACGTCTGGTGCATGTATATGACCATCTCCTCGGCTGGGTTTGGACCATCACTTTGACCAGCACTCTGCGGCCTGGGCTAATTTGTTGTTTTCAAGCTAGCTGAAATCGGAAAATCTACAGTTGCTTTACGGTACACCCCTCTTTCCTGTCTACACTTCCCTCGATCTCGCTCCTCCAAGGACGGAGGGCCTCAAGCGCAGACAATACAAAGCCTGAACGAGCACTTGAGGAAGAAAAAACAAAGCGACTGTGCATCGAGAGCACGCGAGTTCTGCCTTCCCAAGTGTAAAGCTAAGCGTCCAACTAAGTGCGATCAGCTCTTATGCTGTGGAGATGTAGACTGTTAAAGCTCCCTTCAGACCTTGATCGGTAGGTTACGCTGCAGCCTTATCTAGCGGCGCCTGCCGGGAAAGAAACCGGCTACACCCCAGGGTGCAGGTTGTGAGGTTCCTGTATCTAAGAAGGGGAGTATCGCTCGCTGCGACAATTGCGGAGAAGCGCCCACGAAACTAGTCTTTATTTTACCATGACGAGCGGGAGAGAATTCACGGCGGAGGAGCGCCGCGCCATACAGAAAGAACTCGCGAGAAATCTCGGGCCCGAGTTCATATCCTATCGGCCGGCTGCGGGCAAGAAGGTTGCGTACCTTGAGAGTTGGCAAGTCATCGGTATGTCCCACCGTCCATAGATACAAGTTGGGAATACTCCACACAGTGGTCGGCGCATTCCAAAGAATTCATACGTGCCTTCAGCATAAGTCCCACACACACACACACACACACACACACACACGCACACACACACATACACGCAAGCACACGCACGCGCACACACACACTTACATACACACGCCCTTACCATCGCCCACCCACCCACCCACCCACTCATTCACACACGCACACACACACACACACACATACACACATACGCGTACGCGCACGTGCGATCCAGCTACCAGTCTGTATATTGCTCCCCTTCCCTCTCTGTCTGCCGCTCCTCACCGTTACAATCAGTAATAAGGGCGCGCGCGGCGGGCAGGGGGGGGTGAG
>CAZKBM010000168.1:0-2084 GCA_964550985.1 uncultured Oscillospiraceae bacterium | reverse complement strand
CACATCAGATAGTTCAGAATCTGTGAATTGACGTCTTTTTTGTGCCTTTCACAGCTGACCAAGGAGCGCATCAGCGAGGAGGTCTGGAACACGCTCAACTCCGGCCAGGTCGTCCCGGGCTACGGTACGTTTCTCTTTTGCAGTGTTTTTTTCCTTTTGTGTGTGTGTGTGTGTGTGTGTGTGTTTCTTCAACAGTGAGTTTGCGGAGCGCTGTTTTCGTGTCGCCTCGCTATACGTTCGCGTGCATCCGCTTTCTAAAGCCATTAAACCTGTTGCTGGCTCCTTCGCTTTTCTGCCCTGTCTCGCCCTGCTGGTACATTATATCCCTAGAGCGCCTGACGCTTCTGCCTTGCGCGTCTCAATTCGTAGTTGTGTGCACGCGCAGTCGCGCACACAGCTGTCGCGCATGCCAATCTCCCTCTGTTCCTCTGAACTACCACGCGAATTGGCATCTTAATGGAGACGGTGCCTTTTTGGCCTCTCTCCTCCCGTCTGTCTACTCGTTCCGCCTGCCCCCACTGCTGCTGTCGCACGGTAAATTGAAGATCGCCAATTTGGACACTGTCCTCAATATATCGTTTTACGCCGACGCAGGCCATGCTGTGCTGCGCCGCACGGACCCCCGCTACACTTGCCAGCGCGAGTTTGCCCTGAAGCACATGCCTAACTCGCCGGACTTCAAGCTGGTGTCTCTGCTGTACGAGGTCGTGCCCGACATTCTGCTCAAGCAGGGCAAGGCCAAGAACCCCTGGCCCAACGTCGATGCTCACTCCGGCGTTCTGCTGCAGGTGTGCATACTGTATTGCTGTGCGGCTATGTGCACGTATTTCGCTATTCTATAAGCACCTAATATTCTGATTCCTCTATCGATGTATGTGCGCATGTGCTGCTGCGAGTCGTTCCTTTCTCTCTCTCTCTCTCTCTCTCTGTGTGTGTGTGTGTGTGTGTGTGTGTGTCTGTCTGTCTGTCTGTCTATCTCTGTCTGTCTCACAGACCTAGTGAATACTTGGGGAGCCCCAACGCTACAATGTGGATCGGCATCTTAACAGAGACATGTCTCTCTCTCGATCCCACACTCGCTTCTCTCTCTCACGTCTCCCGCTCTGTCGCTGACGTACACACTCTTTCTACCCTTCCTGCAGCACTACGGGCTGACTGAGATGAACTTCTACACGGTGCTGTTCGGCGTGTCGCGCGCTATGGGCGTGCTGCCGTCGCTGGTGTGGGACCGCGCCCTGGGCCTGCCCATTGAGCGCCCCAAGTCCATGAGCACCGAGGGCCTTAAGGCTCTGGTTGGCGCGAAATAAGCCCCCTGTCGTCCAATCCCTTTCCCCCGTTTTTTTACAACTTCCTCTTCTCTACTTGGCACATTCGCGATGGCACATGTACGCAGAGTTCACCCGCCTGTACGAGTGCACTCGCCCCTTCTCTCACCTTAGCGAACGACGCGGGGCGTTTGTTCGCCTAACCAAACTTCTAACTCTGCCAATGCCATTCATCGCCTCCGCGCTTGCCCGCCTGCCTGCCCATGTTGCGCAGCCAGAGACACGGGGCCACAGCAAATCGCCGGACAGACATCCAAAAGGTCCTGCATCTTTGTACTCGGGAATTCACTCCGCATTCACCAATCAAAAATCCGTTGCCGGGTTGCAACGGAAACCAGCCTATTGTATCGGCTAATCATTAAACCAAATCACCCGTACCCTCCACCCTTGGGCCGTTCAGAATAGATAGAGACATGCATGGCGTGTGCATGCAACTCGTGGACGGTGGATGAATGTGCGTGTGCGTGAGATAATATAACGCAAAGAGGCGATAGTGCGGTGTTTTATTTTGACACCAGGCCCTCGCAGCGCCCCGCTCTGGCGGACGATGTCATGTTTGCTTGCGCATCAGCCAGGCGTCCCTGCCCTCCTTGTAGTAGTTGGGGAAGACCTCCACCCTCTGTGACGGCGAAGGGAGATTTGTCGGCTTGGGCCAATGTTGCGGCATGAGATGGAGTCGGCACGCGCGCCCACGTGCGCACAAATAATGCCCACCCCCCACTAGTTGGCGGGCCGAACGAAGCATCAAGTCGTCCGCTT
>CAZKBM010000167.1:0-2115 GCA_964550985.1 uncultured Oscillospiraceae bacterium | reverse complement strand
AGAGAGAGAGAGAGAGAGAGATGTCTCTGTTAAGATGCCGAATCACATGGTGGTAGAGAGAGAGATAGAGAGACAGAGAGATAGAGATGTTTGGTCTGAGTTAGGTCTTAGAGATTATCTCTATGGACTCTAGCTGACACGATCGGCTCCGTTGCACGCGTGGTGCAGAGAGAGAGAGAGAGAGAGAGAGAGAGAGAGATGTCTCTGTAAAGATGCCGATCCACGATGTGATATCTGAACAGAGAGAGGGAGAGGGAGAGAGAAGGGGGGAAGGGGAACAGGGGAAGAGACAGACAGTGAAAGAAGGAGAGGGAGAGGAGAGACGAGAGAGGAAGAGAGTGCGTGCGTGAGTGTGTATGTGCGTGTGTGTGAACAGAGCAAGGCACGCCAGCACCCCATACCCTCGTAGGACACGGCCCTAATCAGAGCGCCCAAAGACTCCCTTATCACGCCCTGCTTCACATTTCCCGGCATGCCCCACGACGCCATCAGCACCATCGTCAGCTCCATCCGGGTCGCGTCCGCCAACTGTGCGGGATCGGCCAATCTCCGCAGCATCGGCTCCAGAACATACGAGTCACTGGCTTCAGGCGCGCCCTTCTTGCCAAGCTGCACCAGGCTGGCGAATAGCCATGCCAGGCGGTGGTATCTGAATTGGTCCAGGTCTCTACTAACGAGCCGCACCAGGCTGCCCGCCACATGCCGGACCTTGCCGTCAATTTCCGATGGGTGAATGCGCGCCAGGTTAACCAATGCCGTCCTCGCGTGCCCGCTTTTCATGGGGATGAGCTGCCCATATGGGACCGGGCAGACGAACGGGGATATTTGCGATGGTGCGCATGCTGCAATCTGGTGCCATAACGTGCTGTCGGCGGCTTGAGGAGATGGTGGCGTGGGCTTGTTGAACATGCGCACAGGTCGGCGAAATTCCCGTTCGAGATCGCGAAGAGCGGTGCGAAGGATTGCGGCCTGTGCTTGCCGCCGGTTGATGCCAGTCTGCTGCTGGATGGCGTCCCTGTTTAGATCAAGTGACGCCAACAACGCCTCGGGCGATAACGCGCCCGTGCCGTTGCGATCGTGGGCTTCGTGGCTACAATCATTATTTTGGATTTCTTGTGCAGTAGTGGATGCGGTGGATGAGTCGCGATGATTCGGCGAGTGGCGGGACAAATAGTCCCTCAAGCTTGATCTTAAATCAGCGCGTAAACTAGTGCTTGTTGCGCTATCATCGCCTTTGGTTCCCCTGCTGTCTGTCATCTGGCTCGAATCACTGAAGCTACGGACCGCATTTCGAAGGCGGGTGCTGACCGGAAACGCAGTTGCGTAGACCGGATTTATGCTAAACCATAAAGGAGAGGCAACATTGGCCGAACGCGCCTGCGCAGCGAACATGGTAGCGGGACTTCATTGCACTCGAATTTGATTACTCATGCCCTCTAGTCTGTGGTCGTGATTTTCACATCTAGCTAAAATTCGCATTTCACGACATTTCCGGCTGAAGTAATGCGCGCCAAACTTGGCAAGTCGCATACAGCAAAAAAAAAAAAGCAGTCTATAGGTAATAAACCATCACATGACCTTTCATGTGCGTTGTTCTTTACACAACCTGTCAAATGATTATGATCGAAGTACAGAGGTAGGTACACGACACGTCCGTACGTGATAGCGTAATCGTATGTTTACGTTATGTCAGGTGGGACCCATACAGTTCTGATTTGTGAGTGCTCGTCTCGAAGTAGCCTCCAAGAGTCCGCACGGGATACTGCATGCGTTGGCCAGTTGGCCAAGACGACCTTTGGAGAGCTAGTCTCGAAGGTGTGGCCGAGAACTGCGTAAAAAGCTTCCGCGCACAGAAAAACAGAATTGCAGAAAACAAGATCAACAATCGTTTTCAGCTACAAAACCTATCATCCACAGGATCAGACGATTCCTGCAATTTCATAAGGCTGGATATCGCAATAAGTAGCCAGCCATCCGGGATCGCCGTCCTCTTAATTCCGCACTCTTAAAAGTGTGGCTAATGGCGTTCATGTGATTATCGACAGTGTATATATATCCACTATGAAACGGTAGGTAAAGAGTGAGAGGGGGGTGGGGAGAGAGAGGGTGAAAGAG
>CAZKBM010000166.1:0-2136 GCA_964550985.1 uncultured Oscillospiraceae bacterium | reverse complement strand
CCCCCCCCCCCCCCCCCCCCCCCCCCCCCCCCCCCCCCCCCCCCCCCCCAAGCTCACTTAGAGCATGGTGGTAGGGTGATGCAAAACGCACTGGCACCTGAAATATTCACCATAATGCGACATTTTCGCGCGCATACCTGGAACTCCAACGTTCTGTACTATATTCTAGTATCGTAATGCATGTTCCCTGTTGTACTGATGAGCAAAGCGGGCTGATGTGTCAACTCCTCGGTACCGATCGCGTGCAATCTGACACCTCTCGTCCAATCCTGCACCGCGCAGGTTGTTCCATTTCCACCGCGCGGGCAGTCCCTTGTTATTCAAGTGATAAATGATATTTTAAAATAATCAACAAGTCATTTTCGGCGGCGATGGACTAAAAGGTTGGGTGCTCTTAGAAAGTATTGACCGATTCCACTTCCTTATTTAATTTCACGGCCAAACGTCACCTGTACAGGGCCAAAATGAAAATGATCACATCATGCCGGCCACAGATTTCACAGATAAATGTTTTTTTTTTAAAAAGTCATTCTAGGCGGTGATGGACTAAGGCTGGGTGCTCTTAAGAAAGTTAAGACCGATTCCACACACACCTCGCTGTCCTGGGCCCAAATGTCAGGAAATGATCACATCATGCCGTAAGAGATTTCACAGATAAATTTGCACCAATCAGAACTTACATACGACCATAAATATTTTGATTGGTTAAAAAATAAAATCTAAAATGCCGTCATTTTTCATAATACGCCAGACTCAAACAGCTCTGTACTGAAAGCAGTAACATTTTTGCAGGCTCTGACAATCGATTTTATTTTATCCCACCCCTGATTGGTCAACCGTTTGATCGCTGGTGATAATCAAAAGTATTTGCCGGCGACAAAGCCTGCTTTGCATGCCCACGATCTCCGTTTGCGTCAGTTTTCCCTTTTATTCAACAAAACCTGCCCCAACGCACATTTGCTCACACCAACCGGTTTCTCTCAGGCGCATTTACATAACACGCGAGGGGAGAGCGTCAGCGCGTGCGCAGGCGCAAGTGGTCTAATATAGTTGACCGCTCATTCAAGGCGTTTGCACGCTTCGTCTTCCTCTGGTTCCAGTGATGTTCGCTGTGCTCGGGCAATAAGACGATTTCGTGTTACCGCCGCAGTAGTTTACGGCGAATAGATCCCCGACACATCAGGTTCTGCATTTACGGGGGATTGTGGCCATTTGACGGAGGGTGGGGTCAGAAAAGGACACACATCTGCCAACCAGTACACGCGTGATTTGTTGCTATCGGCGCTAGCGCGGATTGGGCCTGGGTCCGGTCGAGTCGAAAAAGGCCCTTGTCGGTAGTTTGGAAGGACCTTTGAGCGGCAGGGGTGAGATCGACTCCATCAGTTATTACGCTCTTAGGAGCTCGGCTTCCCCAGAATGACGGGACAAGAGGTACATACAAGGACCGCTCAATGCGGGGAACTACCCGATCTCTGTTCTGCGCGCGTTGGTCGCGTACGACTAGTTTTTTGACTGTCTGCGTTTGTGCATATAGACTGTATTTATGTTCTGTTTTTGTATACAAGTGTGGGCGCGTGGGCTTTTATATATATATATATATATATATATATATATATGTGCGTGTGTGTGTGTGTGCTTGTATGTATGTGCGTGTTGGGGACGGGGGAGGGAGGGCGCGTGTGCGTATGTGTGCGTATGTGTGGGTTGAGTGTGTGTCTGAGTGAGTGAGTGAGTGTATGTGTGTGTGTGGGAGAGGGGGGAGGGGGTGGTATGTGTGGTGCGCTTGTCATATTGCGCGCAAGTGTACGGGGTACGGATGTTGGATAGGGGCGTGGGCAGGACCGCGTGCCGCCAACGCTTACGGGTTCGTATATATGACTTCTCCTCCCCCCATCCCAGCCCTCCTTTTTTTTCTTGTATGTGTGCTGGGCATGCCCGTGCATGTATGCATATGTGCGGGCGCAAGCGTGTATGTGTGTGGGTCTGTGTCATGTGTCAGTGTGCGTGTATGTGTGTGTGTGTGTGTCTGTGTGAATCTATGTGTCTATGTGTCAGTGTGTGTAGGTGTGTATGTGTGTACGTGTGTATGTGTGTGTACGCCCGCGCGCGCGTGTGGATTTATGTGTCTATGTGTCA
>CAZKBM010000165.1:565-2139 GCA_964550985.1 uncultured Oscillospiraceae bacterium | reverse complement strand
GTCCAGCACCAGGATGTGGCGCCCCGCCAGCCCGAGGAAGTCGGGGGAGAAGGCCACCAGCTTGTTCCCGTGGCCGGCATCCCAGCCGAGCGGGGGGAGGTCGGAGAGCGGGTGGATGCGGATGTCGCTGTCGATCCCCGTCGGGTCGTCGGTCGCGCAGTGGACGGTCACGTCCGCGGGCAGGTTCCGCACGACCATGCCGCGCAGCCGGTTGACGTGGTCCGCCGTGTAGAGCGGCCCCCACTTGAAGCAGACGACATCGATGGCCGTCAGTCGCGCGGTCATGTCAGGCGAAGACCAGGGCCTCCCGAGCCAGGAGGCGCTCGGTGGGCTCGGCGAGTGCTGGTCGCGCCATCGCCTCGGGTCGGATCGTCAGGCTGAAGTTGAAGGACAGGCGAGGACGGCTGGCGGGCGAGGTGACCGGACGCACGCCGTGCCACGACTGGGCGGTCTTGACGAACCAGAAGAGCCGGTCGTCGACGAAGGGGACGGCCTCGACCACCTCCATCTCCTCGACCGCGCATACGCGGTTGCCCCAGTTCCGCCGGCGTGACGGATCGAGGGGCCGGTACACCTCCGTCTGGCCGCCGAGTGCGGCGTCCCAGCCGCGGGAGGCGTCGTCCTCGGACCCGGCCACGTACAGCACGCAGCTGACGATCTTGTCGGGCGCATCGGTGTGCGGCGGGAGCCACGCGCCGTCGGCCATGGAGGAGAACTCGATGCGCAGGTGGAGGTCGTCGGTGGAGAGCGCGCCCCGCGCACGCATCACGGCGGCCTCGTCCGGATCGGACGTGCCCTCCGCGACTTCGGCGCACAGGGGACGCACGGCCGACCAGAGGCGCTCGCGGTAGTCGGCGCCGCAGATCTGCTGGATCACCGAGGCCCACCCGGGGCCGGCGGCCTCGGCCACGGCGGGCACCGGCGGCCCGCTGAACGCGAGGCGCTGCTTGCCGCGGCCCAGGGTGTCGGACGCGGGATGCGTCGCGGGGTGCAGGAACGAGGCGCGCAACCCGACCCAGTCGGCCGCGGGCACGAAGCCGTCCACATATCCCCAGGGGAAGTCGCCGTCACGCCGAGCACCGTCTCGCCAATATTGCTAGTACTGAACACCTTTTTTCCCTCCTCCCCACAGAGGCTGCTGTCGTCGGTGTCCCGCACGATGTGAAGGGCCAGAGCGTGTTCGCCTACGTCACGCTGATGAAGGATCATGTATGTTGCCCGTGTCTTTTATCCTGGTTGTTTTGTTTGTTTTTTTGTTTGTTTGGGGTACCTACTTTCTTTCCTTCGCTCTGTCGTTCCACTCTCCACGCGTGCGTGTGGGGTTGGTGAAATCCACTAACATGCGGGCATCCTCCTATCTAAAACACACGTAAACGGGTAATATGTTGTCGACTTCTTCCCCACCCCACCCCAAACGCCTCTCCACACCCCTACTTCCCATTCACTAACATGTCCCGTCGGGGAGGGGGAGGGGGGGGGAAGGGGGGGGGGGGGAAGGGAGGGAGGGAGAAGGGATACAAACTAATCAAAGACTAAATATACAAACTGCTTCTAAATGCACAAGTAATATATTC
>CAZKBM010000165.1:0-555 GCA_964550985.1 uncultured Oscillospiraceae bacterium | reverse complement strand
CCCCCCCCCCCCCCCCCCCCCCCCCCCCCCCCCCCCCCCCCCCCCCCCTGCCCCGGGGGGGGGGGGGGGGGGGGGGGCCGGGGGGGGGGGGGGATGGGAGGGATGGGAAAGGGAGTCAAGGATCTCGTATACTAACGAATCAATGTGGGAATCTCGCACCTTCTTCTAATTTCTGACGGCTTTTCTTCCCGATGATGCGACCTGCAGGAGGACCAAAACATTGACGAGATGGTGAAGGAGCTCAAGACGACTATCCGGAAAGAGATTGGTGGCTTCGCTGCCCCTGACCACATCCTGGTCCACTCAGGTACGCGTTTTCAGTACTCTGGGAATAAGAATGGGCGAGGGGAAAGTGAGGGTGAGATTGCATACAGTACATGTGTGTCCTTGCGAGGGGAAAGGGAGAGTGTACTTGCATGCGTAGCGTGCGGTATCGGGCTTCAGGGAAAAGGAAGGGCGAGGTAGAGTGGCTGTATTATTGCGTACGTACATGTGTGTCCTTTTAATAAATCCATTTCCGCATGCGTTGTCAGTCATTTTGTGTGTGTGTGTGTT
>CAZKBM010000164.1:0-2158 GCA_964550985.1 uncultured Oscillospiraceae bacterium | reverse complement strand
ATACAGTATTGCTCAATCCTCCGCCTTGCCCTGCACCGTTTCTGCCTGCGTTCGCCATATCTATGTTTTGTTAATCTGCTCTAAAACCGGCTGTAAAAGCGTGGTGTATCATAAAAAGCGTATAATATGGCAAATAAATGGCAGAAGATGCGGCAAAATGCAGCAGTATTGGCAATTTAACATAAAATAAACATAAGTTAGAATAAAAAAATTGCCACGTTTACAAGCGGCAAAAAACGCTTAAGAACCCGCCTTTGAACGCCGATATAGTTATCAGCGGCGCAGCTAGCAGTAGCGCCCACGGATAGGCATTGTGAACCTTGGCACTGTTCAGGGCCCGAATGGAGCCAAAGGGGAACAAACCGCAAAAACAAAGGGCAGGAAGCCTTTTGCAAACCAAAATTAGGGAGGATTACCAATGATTATTCAACACAACATCCCCGCCATTAACGCCCACCGCCAGCTGGGCATCAACAACTCGGCACTGAGCAAAAACCTGGAAAAACTTTCTTCCGGCTACCGCATCAACCGTGCCGCCGACGACGCCGCCGGCCTTGCCATCAGTGAGAAAATGCGCGCCCAAATCACCGGCCTCAACCGCGCGGTGCTGAACGCCCAAGACGGCGCGAGCCTCATTCAAAGCGCTGAGGGCGCCCTGCAAGAAGTGCACGGCATGTTGAACCGCATGGTAGAACTGGCCACCCAAAGCGCCAACGGCACCATTCAGGCCGACGACCGCCAGAAGATTGAAGCCGAAGTGGAAGCCCTGAAAGAGGAGATTGACCGCATCTCCAAGGCCACCAACTTCAATGGCATTCAGCTGCTGGACGGCAGCCTGGGCGGCAAAAATGTCAAGAATATTGACATCAAAGGCCTTACGGGCGCCACAGCCACCACCTCGGTTGCCACAAAAGCTACTTCCGATGTCACCATTGGCGACCCCTCCGCCCTTGTAGGCGGCAATAAGGCCAGCTATTCCATCACCCTGGCCGATGGCAGCAGCTACAGCTTTGACTTCACTGTCTCGGCCGACGGCAGCAAAATTCTTTCCAAAGACGGCACAGAGTATGGCATTACCGCCGGTGCCGCCACTGAGGCAGAAGTGGGCGCGGCGCTGCTTTCCGAAATCAACAAAGTGGGGGCGCTTACCTCCAAGTTTGACGTTGTTTTCGACGGAACGGACACCCTTACCTTCACCGCAAAAGAGGGCGGCAGCACGGGGGCTACCATTGCCGCTATGGGCGAAAATATTGCCGGAACCATCAACGGCATTACCCCGGTTGTGGTGCCCGGTTTGGACGAGACCAAGGGTTTTGCGTTCACCCAGTTTACCGGCGGCAACATTGACGCTGCTACCTTTAGCGTAAACGGCGTGAAGTTTGTGGTGGCCGATAGCGCCGCAAACGCCGCCCTGGTTACCGATAAGAGCGTGAACGTGATTGTTGCGGGCACAACAACGGCCGATTATGCCAGCGTGGCCCAGCAAATTTCCGCCAAAACCGGTTTGAAGGTGGACAATATTGCGCAGGACGGCACCACCGCCACTGTTAACCTCGTATTCCACAGCGAAGGGCCCAAGGGCCTGACCATGCAGGTGGGCGATACCGCCGACGACTTCAATAAAATCACCGTGAAGGTGGACGACATGAGCTCTACCGGCATTGGCATCCGCGATATCTCCATGGCTACGCAGGAGAGCGCCGCCGCGGCCCTGACCAAAATCAAAGCCGCCATTGGCAAAGTATCTGAAAACCGTGGCAACCTGGGTGCCCTGCAAAACCGCTTAGAGCACACCATCAACAACCTGAACGTGACCAGCGAGAACATGACCGCCGCCGAGAGCCGCATCCGCGACGTGGATATGGCCAAAGAGATGATGCAGTTTACCAAGAACAACGTACTGAGCCAGGCCGCACAGGCCATGCTGGCCCAGGCCAACCAGCAGCCCCAGCAGGTGCTGCAACTGCTGCGCTAAGCTTAGCCGCTTAATAGCTAGGCAAACACCCAAGGCGAGAAGGGCCAAAGCCGCCCGAAAGAAAGGAAACGGCATTGCCCTTCCCATAAAAATCTTTGGCCAAAGCCGCAACCAGCGGGCCCTGCGGGTTGCCTTATGGCTGGGTAAAAGAGAAAGCCCCTGCACGTTTATAGCCCCTGCGCA
>CAZKBM010000163.1:0-2195 GCA_964550985.1 uncultured Oscillospiraceae bacterium | reverse complement strand
TATATATATATATATATATATATATATATATATATATATATATATGCACACACACTGCACTACCCAAGCACACAACGCATACAAACACACACACAAACACACACACACCCTCTCTCTCTTAGCCGCTTACTGCGTGATTGTAATGTTGAAGCCTTTTCTTGGTTAAAGGATGGAAGGAGCACTGGTACAAGCATCTAAAATATACACACCTCTCTCCCTCCTTGCTTGCTGTAGTCGATGAGAAGAATCGCCTCATTGACCAAAAAGACGGCCGAATGCTCCAGGAGGCATCCCCTAAACGTTGTCTTGAGGATGTGTCCCGCGACGGTGGTATTGCTGCCGAATCGTGCAGACTTCCGCAATGCCGACTCTTTCACATCTGTGAGGGGTAAAAGGATTCCAATTCCCTCAGAATTCAACGCCACTCGGATTGAAGAACTCGCACGCAAAAGTACGATTGTTGAAGCAGTTATAGCGTATGCTCATTTTGTACGTTTTACCTTTCATAAGCTTATTCGCCGACCGCGGGCTGCCGAAGTCCACCGAGATGATTTGTAGGGCAGCGCGCACCATCTGCCAATTAGTTTTCGTTATGCACCTTCCGGAAACCGAGCGGCGGATCGTCCCCCTTACATACCAGGGTAACACTTTCTCGGGCCACGTCCTCAGCCGAAGCCAGCATAAATTCGCGTCTGTCATGTATGTCACCTACGTAGACTAGCAATCCAGAGAGCGCAGCAGCCTGTAAAAGTGGAGGAAATTTTAGTCGTAAATGTGGCGACCCGAACCCTCCCACTTAGCACGGGCCGCCGTAGTTTACCTTGGGCACATTGAACATGAGCTTCGAGGGCTCAAGGGGCGCAAGAAGCCCAAGCTGGGTCTCGAGGGGGTATGCCTTCGCCATGATGGGAGCAGTTCACTACCGTAGTGTGGGGTGTGGGAAGCAACAGGCCAGTACGTCTGTACCTATATGTAGGTACATAGCGGTGTTTTGTTTACTCCAACGCCC
Organism: uncultured Oscillospiraceae bacterium; assembly: GCA_964550985.1. Taxonomy (GTDB): domain Bacteria; phylum Bacillota; class Clostridia; order Oscillospirales; family Ruminococcaceae; genus JAAYCI01. Next base: position 1,186 of record CAZKBM010000163.1, on the reverse strand, counting down.
GCCTAAAAACTGTATGGGACGTTTCAACAAAGTGGGCAACAGCCTCTTAAGGTCGACTTGTTCGTTGTTTTGGCGCCGGAGAAAGAGACTAGGACATTGACGGTTACACCATACATACATACATACACACACACACACACACACACACACCCACACACACCCACACACACACCCACACACACACACACACACACACACGCACACACACATACCATCAATTCACAAGGGGTCCTCAAACCGTAGTGAACTTGCTCGAGTTCACCGCATGCAAGCGTCGAATCTTTGTTTTCTTAGAAAGCTCTATTCGATTCGAACACTCACTACGGTCACCGAAATCGGCTTATGAACGCGTTGCCTTGCTGTATGTACTTGGGGCACTTGTTGCGTACAGGTATATTATTAGACATTCCAAAGTTAGTTTTTGCGTGCTAAATTCCCACCGCAACATCTCTTCCCAGATTAGGCGTCAGCAGAGGAGTGCTGTTAATGCAGCTGTGGCACCCCCGGAATACTCTGCACTTCGGTTCTCAGGCGCAAAGAGAATTGAGAGGCTCCGAAAAATTAAGAGATCCTCTAATGGCTGCACCAGGTAGCACGCCGGAGCATCGTTGATGAGCACGTCTAATGATTATCAAAGTTGAACGCAAACAGCAGCAGCGGCACTGCGAATGGACACCTCGCTCGCATTCGTGCACATTAGGGTGCACGTCTGCTCTTGCAGTGTGCGGGAACACGTACAGATTATACATACACACTCATACGCATTATACAGATATAGAGTAGGAGTATATATACAGTAGGAGTATATATACATTAACTACATAGACACGTATGCACTAACTACATAGACACGTGCATACGTAATACGTGCCACACAGGTACATGTCCACACAGGACGCCACGCAGGCACAGGCAGCATGGAAAGAAATAAATGGTACAGAAAGGGAGTCCGGCCATTTAGGTCACCACATAGGCACTTAGTAAGCCACACACGGAGGACCGTCTCCGTTACTATCACAGTAAGGACCTACACAAACACAAAATATTCTCTAACAATACCCAGCACCACGTGTGCAACGGAGCCGATCTCGTCGGCTAGAGTCCATGGAGATAATCTCTAAGACCTAAATCAGACCAAACATCTCTCTCTCTCTCTCTCTCTCTCTCTCTCTCTCTCTCTCTCTCT
>CAZKBM010000162.1:0-2306 GCA_964550985.1 uncultured Oscillospiraceae bacterium | reverse complement strand
GGGGGGGGATATGAGATCGATACGATAGGCGGACCGACTTTCTCAAATGCAACCTTACGTGGTGAACCTTCCAAGGGTGATACAAAAATAGGATGATCGAGCCCCTATTATCACGGCGCGCGCAGGTGTACGCGCGAGTATGCGTGTGCCTGCGTGAACGCGCGCCTATGCGCGTACGTACATATATGAATACATACACACACACATATTATATTATATTATATATATATATATATATATTTAATAGCGGGACGCACAAAACGTGACGCATGCACACACACAAACGCATACACACACACACACGGCATCAGTGTACAAAATACGGTCCAACAACAACACGTCCGCCCGTTACTACGTACCTTCTGCGGGCTCGGTAGACGAAGCAGAGCCGGCACCTCCCTCGCCGGCGCCGCACGGGGCAGAGCACTTCTGCGTGCCGTCCTTGTCCAGGTAGCCAGTGCTCCCCTTGGGGCAGCAGGTCACCTGGGAGCCAAAAACGCTTGGGGAGATTGTGGCGCCGTCGTCGTTCACCTCGATACCGCAGGCGCTGACATCGTCGCCGGAGCACAGCGGGTACAGCTTGCCGTCGGCAGGGGCCTTGATGCACTGCAGGCCCGAGAAGTCGTGCAGGTAGCCCTCGTCGCAGTCGCACTGCTTCGTTTCCGCGTTGCACACCGAGTTCTCGCACGTGAACGGGAAGCACGGGTCTGCAGTGTCGGGATAATATATGCGCGCACCGCCATGAGCGACTACCGGACTAACATACTCATAATGCCATAGCGTTTGTACAATAATGATGATATAATATTTATAATAATAACTGAATATGAAATGCGCCAAATATAGTAGAGAGAGAGAGAGAGAAAGAGGCTTCGAGTGAGTGATAGTAGTGCGCATGTGTGAGTGAGTGTGCCAGAGAGAGAGAGATAGTAGTGCGCATGTGTGAGTGAGTGTGCCAGAGAGAGATGTGCACATTATATGTACTACTACAGTGACACTCCAGAGCAGAGGGAAATCGTCTAAAGAATGGAGCTTATTACCATATGTTTTGCCACGACTTTCCTGAGGGATCATCGCGCGGGGCTGCTGAGTTTGAAACGGTACTATCTATGATACGGAGCTGAATACGACAATGCATGATCATTACACCGTGACATTACTAGCATACTACCATGATCCAGATTCCCCCATAATAACAATATCAACATACTGTCGAATAGCTGGCGGGCATGCAAGTCATGGCCCAGGGGCGCAGCGGCGGCGGCCTGAGAATCCTGCTGAGGCGTCACGTAGGCTGCGTTCGCCCCCGGCAGCGAGGCCGTCGCGGCCAGCGCGCAGCACAGCGCGGCCACTGCGCGCGTCTTCACGTTGCAAGAGGTGGTCGCCATTTTGTTAAAACTTCCCAGGGTGCTAATGATGACACCGTGTTTACAGTAGCTAGTGGTAGAGGCCCACGCGCGCCAAAGGTGATGACAAAACCGATTTGTACTCGGTCGGACTCCGCCGTTGCAAAGGTCACTTGGAAATGCGAGACGCGTACAATTATTATAGTAATAATGGCACGGCTCGACGGCGATCCGACAGAGTTCTTCAAGGTATGGGGCCAGTGGCAGAATGATAATTATCGAGTAGTGGGTCTACGAATAAATACCTATACACTTGTTTGTTTGGGGCGCCCGAGGCTTGGCTATATATGGTTGATGACCCATGGAGGCAGGGGACATGCGATCATTGCGCAATGACGCTCGGTTACGGCAATTACCTCCAATACCATTGGTTCTCGCGCCTCCTGCAGCACGCGGAGTCGCTAAAAACGCCAAAATTTATCCCATTCGGCGACTACTTGGATAAAAATTAAAATTTGCCCATTGAAACGTGAGCATCTTATCGAACCGCGGGAAATTTTTCAAACATTATAATTATCAATATCCGATTGGCACTAATAAAATCTTTCAGCGAATCGCTTTTGTGCATTTGCGTTTGCGGTAGTAAAAACTTTGTGCCAGCCAATAACCGGGGGCCCAAATGCATGAAAAATCGATATTTTTCACAGCTAAAATAATATCCGATTGGTGGGTGCTAGAAAATGAGCCAAGTTCATTGCTTACGAGAGACGGACGTCATTCAACACAAAAACCTCGAGCCCCGGGCCCACCCCGGGCCAGCAGACGGCCGAGGTCCTCGGGCGTGTCGACGTCTGACCACGGCGTCACGAGCCGCACGTCGCAGCCGAGGGCGCGCGCCCGCGACGTCCCCTCGGCGCAGACCGTCTCGACGCAGCAATGGCAGTGGGAGAATCGTCGCGT
>CAZKBM010000161.1:0-2322 GCA_964550985.1 uncultured Oscillospiraceae bacterium | reverse complement strand
AGCTGTGCGGGACATGGGCACTGAAGAGGGGCGGGCCGGTGAATTCATGCGGACGCGGGTGGGACTACAGTGCCGGCGATGGCCAGGTCTGCCGCGCTGACGGTAAAGGCTGCCGTGCGCTTTGCTGCACCGAGCAGATTTACTACTAAAACTGTGGGCTATCGATAGATCCGGTAGAGAAATATAATTCTAGTTTACTGAAGAACAAATAAAATCATCAGAGGAGACTCGTTCACGTGAGGCTGGGTTTTTTCAATTATTATCTCAACCTGATTGCAACCTAGTCTCCAAGTTCCGACGATGTCTTTGCCGCTACTCGCGCTGCCTGCGGCAGCCGGCACGTGACCGAAGGTCACGTGCCGGCTCCTAGCGGAGTGCCTTTTCCGATCGAGGGCGGCCCTGCCGCCCGGCACGTGACGTATGTCACGTGCCGTCGAGATCGGAAAAAGGCACGTCGGAACTTGGAGGGCGATCCGAGGTCGAGTTGAGCTATTATTCGAATAACTCAAGTACCGAGGGTTTTTGGCCTTGTAACTGCCCGGGTTTTCGGTCATAGAGGCATATTTATCAGCTACAGCCGGCAACCGGTCCAGGATACAGCCAATCCAAGACGGCTTTGAAATAATCGTTGGGAACGTTTTTTAGAGATTCTTATTGGCTCACTCACCTTTGGAATGTTCTTATGCGTCATGCGATAGGGCAAATCCCATTTCTTTTTTCCCATTCGGTAAGAATCGCCCGGCTAAAATATTCCGCAAATCAAAATTAAGGTGCGCATGAAATGATCCCAATCGGAAATGTGCAGGCTAAACCAGAGATCGATGGCCTGCTGCAGTACTCAGTAACTTTTTCAAGGCCATTAATTTTTGGGGACGACATAAAAGTTGGCTTTACCTCATCTTCATTGGTCCAAAGTTGCATCACATACCACAACCACGAATGAATTCGATAGTAGTATTAACATTTTCCCCCAAGCGTCGGTTATGGCATCAAGTAAATCAATCCCGCACAGGTTCTTAACTGATTTTTTTATTGTTCAGGGCCCGACACCCGTACATTCCCTCGAAACGCGGTAAAACGAAAAAGTTACACATACGTGACACGCACTGGGGAAAGCGATTAGAGGGAAGCAAGCTTTCGCACAATTTTTCCCCTATTTTTTTTTTTTTTTTTTTTTTGCGCGTCTTCGCGGAATAACTACCTAGTAAGATCCTGGCCGAGCCCCACCATCACTCACACTTGCACATTTCGCGCGCTACACACTGCTTTACATTAGTTTGCGTATCTCTTAAATATAAAATATAGTACCGTCTTCTTGTCAAGTTGCTTGTTTTTGATCTTAGTTATAGGGCGGCGGAGACATCCCCAGATCATACTTTCATGAATGTCCTGCAGTGAGCATATGTACATACACGCCCACACCAACCGGACGCTCTGTAGTAGTACTACTGTAGAAAAAACAATATGTATGATGATCTCGCGTAAACCATGATGATGCCTCTTGGCAACGCTGGGTCTAGCGGCAACCAGTCTTAACTGGTGCAAGATAGTCGAGTGCTGTGCTCCTGCAACTCGGCTGTATTATTATTGTCATTATACTAGTAGTAGCTGCTCTCCTCACGACACGAACAGCTCCATGACGCTCGACAGTAGGCCAATCGACAGCCGTGTTAGCAGTATGATAATGGCGGCCGAGAAGTCACTGCCCGCGGCCGTGGAGGCCCCCATGAGCTCCTCGTCGTCGGGCGGGGGCGGGGGGTCTCGGTCGAAGAAGGACGAGAAGAAGTCCAAGTTTGTTAAGAACATCCAGTGCCCCATGTCCGGGTGCGGGCGAATGTACAGCAGCGACGGATCGTTACGGAACCACCTGAGGCTCCAGCACCCCGAGCGGCAGATGCTGCCCCCCGTCGCCTGCAGGCGGTGTGTTGTTGGGTGCAAGTGCTGCTTGTTGTGTCGATTTACTTCTACTAACTATACACACTCGCGCACACGCACTTGCACACACCCGGACACGATATACACACACACAACACACACACGCACGCACGGACACGCACGCATGCATACACATACGTACACATGCTTAAGCACACGCGCGCGCCCACAAATATTATATATCACGGCACCTGTTGCACTTTGGCACCTACTAGAGTGACTGGAAGCTCCAACACCATTCATTACACTCCACCCCATGCAGCGCGCAAACACGCGCGCACATGCGCACACACGCACACGCATATATACTCGCTGCGCACACACGTTCACGCCCCACTCACTCAAACAAATGTACGCACAAACCATTCAGACTCGCCCGTTCGCACG
>CAZKBM010000160.1:0-2390 GCA_964550985.1 uncultured Oscillospiraceae bacterium | reverse complement strand
GCAGCAGCAGCAGCAGCAGCAGCAGCAGCAGCAGCAGCAGCAGCCGCCGCAGCAGGTGGAGGGGAACGGCGAGCAGCGGCCGGCCGGGCAGGGCAGCGGGGCCGCTGCCGAGGCCACTGCAGCCATGCAGATCGCAGAGGCAGCTGAGGACTCAACGGCGTTTCAAGCCGTGCTGGAAGAGCGTCGGCAAGGCAATCGCGATGCGGGGAAGGCGGGCCTCAAGGCCGCTCTGGCGGTAGGCACCCACTTCCCCGGACTGACGCAAACGACCAGCTCGGACGGCGGGGAGCAGCGTGCTCTCCCCGCGGACGACGGGGCAACATCAGCCGCGGAGGTGGAGCAGCAGCAGCAGCAGCAGCAGCAGCAGCCGCCTCACGCTGCTGCGCCAGTCAGATCGTACCTCGCCGCCGCCATGGCCACGACGGCCGGGGGCCACGGGGCCCGCGGCCGTCCGCGCGTCACGGACGGCGGCAGCGCACCGCCCCCCAAGCGGGCCGAGCAGGACCCCGCTTCGTTTGTCGCCGGCCGTGGGCCTGGCGTGAGCGGCGGGCGACCCAACTCGGCGCGCGGGCGCGCCTCTTCCAAGATCAGCTCAAAGCACAGCCCCCACCCCTCGCCCCGCGGGCGCCACCCTCGGGCGGCGCACATCGCGGGCCCGCCCAGGCCTGAGGAGAGCTACGCGGCGGCCGGCCCCCAGCTGCGCTGGCAGCGCCTGGGCCCGGCAAGATCCGCGTCCGCCCTCTAAATGGCGGTCTTCAGTCGGCCCTGTCCTGCCCTGCGCATTGTCAGCGTCAACGTCAACGGGCTGTCATCCGCTGTGAAGCGGCGAGCCCTGTTCGCAGGCCTGGGCCGCCAGCAGCACGACATCGCCGTGCTGCAGGAGACTCATCTGGCCAGCGACGAAGACGCTGAGGCGCTGCTTGCCCAGGGCTCGGGCACGGGTCGGCCGTGGGCGGGGCGCGCCTTCTGGTCCCATGGACGGAGGGCGGCCCGAGGAGTGGCTGTGCTATTTGCACCCGGCTTTGCCGGGATCGATATCCAAACAGACTACAGTGACGGGGCGGCCACCGATGGCGGCCGCGTGCTCCGCGTCGGCTGGACGGACAGCGCAACGGGCCAGCGGTGGGCGGTGGTGGCGATTTACGCCCCAAACCTCAACGCGGCCCAGCGGGCGTTCTTTGCGCCGACGGGCCCCGTGTGGGCCGCGCTCGAAGCAGGCTACCGCGAGGCGACGGTTTTGGTCGCCGGTGACTTCAATTGCATCCTTGAGGCGGATGACGGCTCCACAGCAGCGGCGGCGGCCCAGGCAGCGTCAGAGGCCGCCGCGGCGCTGAGGGGGCTTGTCGTGCATTTCAACTTGACGGACGCGTGGCGTCAGTGTCGCTCACGAGCCGCGCCTTCCACGGTGGATTGCCCATTCACCCACATCGCGACCCACGGTGGCTCAGCACGCCGCCTAGACCGCGTCTACGTTACGGCAGATGCAGTGACAGCGGACAGACTGGTGGCCTGCAGGCACCTGCCTTTGGGGGTGCTCCCGGGCGATCACTGCCCGGTCGAGCTCAGTCTCGCGGGCGAAGGGAGGATGCCCAGGCATGGGCCGCCCCGCTGGCGCCTACCCGTCGACCTCCTCTACGACCAACATTTTGTGGACGACATCCGCACAGCACTTGCGGCCCTCAGAGCCGGCAGCGGTGGCGGATGGGATGAGCTTGCGACAGCCTCGGCCATGGAACGTTGGCTCCACTTCAAGCAGCTTGTGCGCGACGTGGCTAGGAGACACATGTTCCGCCGCCGCCGGCAGCAGGGCCGGCAACGGCGTGAGCTGGAGGGTGCAGTGCGGGCAGCGATGGCCGCCTACACGTGCGCCGTGGCAGCTGGGGAGCCTGGCAGGAGAAGGAGGCCCGGGGAAGACCCGAAGGCAGCAGCTGAGCGTGTGCGCCTGGCGGCCGACAAGCTCCGGCAGTTTGAGACACAGCAAGCAGCGCGGGATGCGGCGAAAGCCGATGCAGTGTGGCACCGCTACGGCGAAAAGCCCACCTTCTGGTTTCACCGTCTTGGGGAGGCACAGAGTGTGACTGCCCCGATGACCGCCGTGCTCAACCCGACGTCGCCGGGCACGCGCGTGGAGGCGCTCACTCGCCACCACGCCATGAAGGGCGCAGAAATCATCGCGGACTTCTTCGACGGAGAGCGCCCACAGGGGCTGTTTGCGCCGCGGTCGACGGACTCGGCGGCGCAGACGGCCATGTTGGCCCACATCGACAGTCGGCTGGAACCCGACGTGGCAGCATCCGCTGATGGCCCTCGGGCCGATGGCGCGCTGACGGAGGAGGAACTCAAGGCGGCAATGGCCAGCATGCAGCGGGGAAAGTCGCCTGGCATGGACG
>CAZKBM010000159.1:0-2414 GCA_964550985.1 uncultured Oscillospiraceae bacterium | reverse complement strand
GGCCTATATCATTGCGGCCATCGTCATCCCCAACCAATAACGATGGCGCGCTGCTCTTCGTTTTTCCACGGTGAAGATGTGGCGGGGAGAGAAATGTGGAAAATGGAAAGTGAAGGGAAAAGGCCCAAGCAGTGGGTGGATGCCCTAAAATAAGGAAAACACAGGAATTGTGTTACAGTAAAAGCATAAAATACTCACGTATATTTTTAAAAGAATAGATATACAGCATAAAAACACCGCAAACCGAGGTTTGCGGTGTTTTGTGCTACTCAATGCATATTTTGCACAATATAACCCTAAAATTATAAGTTATTATGCGTATAAATCTGAACCAACTTTACAAGGAGGCCTCAGTGAGCAGGCGCTGGCGTTCCTCCCACAGCTTTTGCGAAAGGTCTACATAATAACGGTGGGGGTATTCAAAACGCTTCACCTCTTCCCAAAGCTGGGCCACCTGGTTTTCGCAGCGGCTGCGTATCTCGGCCAGCGGCGGGCACTGGTACACCAGTTTCCCCTCCTGGTAAATGGGGGTGGACAGCAGCTTGGCGGTGCAGTTTTGGAAGGTACGTCGTTTCCAGGTTTCCACCGGGTCAAACAGGGTGATGCCGCCCGCGGTATCCACCGTTTCATCGTACATGGTAATGTAATCGGCCATGGCTTGGCCGCTCTCGTTATCGTAGATGCGCCAAAGCTTTTTCAGGTGGGGGGTGGTGATTTTCTCCACCGTTTCACTCAGCTTGATTTTGGGCAGGTATTGCCCGTTTTCCTTCACGGCGGCCAGCTTATACACCCCGCCAAACACCGGGTCGCTTTTCGAGGTGATGAGGTTTTCGCCTATGCCAAAGAAATCCACCGCCGCGCCTTGCAGCAGCAAATCCCGCACCAGATACTCATCCAGGGAGTTGGAGGCGCAGATGGAGCAATCGGGGTATCCGGCGTCGTCCAGCAATTTGCGGGCCCGCTTGCTGAGGTAGGCGATGTCGCCGGAATCGATGCGGATGCCCTTGGGGCGCAGGCCCAGGGGTTTCAGCACCTCGTCGAAAACACGGATGGCGTTGGGTACGCCGCTGTGCAGCACGCTGTAGGTATCCACCAAAAGCAGGCAGTTTTCGGGGTATTGTTCGGCATAACGCTTGAAAGCCTCATACTCGCTGGAAAACATTTGTACCCAGCTATGGGCCATGGTGCCCGAGGCGGGAATGCCAAACTCGCGGTCGGCCATGACACAACTGGTGGCCGCACAGCCGCCAATGTAGGCCGCCCGGGCCCCAAAAAGGGCGGCGTCGTAGCCCTGGGCGCGGCGGGCGCCAAATTCCAGCACCTTCCGGCCCTGGCAGGCGCGCACCACGCGGTTTGCCTTGGTGGCAATCAGGCTTTGGTGGTTGAAGGTGAGAAGCAGCAGGGTTTCAATGAGCTGGGCCTCGATGCAGGGCCCCTCCACCGTCACCAGGGGCTCGCCGGGAAAAATGGGGCTGCCCTCCTCCACCGCCCACACGTTGCAGTGGAAGCGGAAGTGGCGCAGATACTCAAAAAACTCCTCCGAAAAACCGCCCGCAGTACGCAGGTAGCGGATGTCCTCCTCGGTGAAGCTGAAATTCTCCATCGCCTCAATGAACTGTTCCAGCCCGGCCATGATGGCAAAGCCGCCGCCGTCCGGCACGCGGCGGAAGAACATGTCAAATACGGCAATCTTGTCCTGGAAGCCCTCTTTAAAGTATCCGGCGGCCATGGTCAGCTCGTACAGGTCGGTCAACATGGCCAGGTTGCGGCCAGGCAGGGAGGATGCCATGAAAATTCCCTCTTTCCTCACATATAGTTAACATACAAAACTGCCATTACAGATAGCGGGCAAGGGCGGATAACCGGCCCATGCGGCCGGGGTGTTTAGCGTTTTCTGCGCCGGGCTCTTTTGTGCTTTTTCTGGCTGGCCACCAGGCCCACCAAAATAACCGCTACGGTGTACAGCAACACAACCCCTAACAAAATGCCAACCAACACTTTAAAAAAGACAGAATCAAAAAACTCCTGCACCCGGCGAACTATATACAAAGTATTGTTGCGCTGCGCCCCGGTTTCGGCCACCAGGTCCGAACTGCCAATGGTGCCCATGACGGCGCCGTCCAGCGAGAGGCTAACCGTAACACTGCCTATGGCGTCGCCCTGCTGCACCGGGGCCGAAATTGACTCCGGCACCTGGAAATCCAGCTGGGTTTCCACCGCGCAGCCACTGTCCTTCGAGGGGAGAAGGGTGCGCATGTCCGAAAGGGGCACCAGCTTCATCACGTCGGTTTCCATGCAGTAGCGCAGTTGCACCTCGGTGATGGGCAGGGAGGTGTCCAGCACGCCGCTCACCTGTAGGTTTTGGAAGGCCCAGTCATATAGCTGGGCGCTTTCGTACAGGGCGGGGCGGGCCT
>CAZKBM010000158.1:0-2523 GCA_964550985.1 uncultured Oscillospiraceae bacterium | reverse complement strand
CCGCTAAGGGTCCTTTTTACGTTCTCAATATTGTTTAATTTTCAAGGTCCAGGCCACCTTTTGGCACTCACCACTCGGGGCCGCTTGGCTCTCCGTGTGGCCCGTTCCCTCAGGGCGCTCATATATAATATCATGCAGAACGCGAAGTGTCAACCCCTAATTTTACTCTTTTTTCACATTTCTCAATTGCCAATTATGGTTCGATATCATGTACTATATTGTGTGATTTTCCCGCATTTCACCCACACTTCTCCAAAATTCTTTTAAAAATTCTTTCCTTTCTTTTTTAAAACTTCTTCTGGGTTTTACCTTTCCCTGCCCTCTCCACACCGTCCACTGGCGTATGTATTTGCGCTTGCAATTCCCTGGGCTTACTGCTCACTTATATGTATTATATATTATATACTATATATAGCAGCATAAAGAAAAGCGGAAAGAGCGGTTCCTTTTGTATTCCGAATGGTGCAAATGCACATTGTAACAATTAAAACATCGTGCTATACAAGGTGATAACTCGCCCGACAAACACCCCTGAGCTAAAAGCCGAGACAAACCCTGTGATAGAAGCAGTGCACCGCTTTGACAACGTAAGGTTGGAGGAGCTGCTGCAAAACGGCGCAGACCCCAACGATACCGATAGCCGTGACATCAGCCTTTTGATGTTGGTGGTGGGCAGTTCCCAGTATGGCTCGGATGATTCCCTGGCTGAAATAACCAAGCTGCTGATAGAGCGCGGGGCCGACGTGAACGCCAAGGACAACGGAAGGCGAACGGTGCTGATGTGGGCCGCCGGCACCTACACCGATTTTTACGACATTAAGGCCCATTACACCCCCTATAACCCTGATATCATACAAATGCTGGTGGATAACGGCGCCAACATAAAGGCCCGGGATGATGATGGGCGAGACGCGCTTTTGTTCTTTTATGGGGCCGAGGGAAACTCGCGAACCAATTCAGAATTCGACGACCTGGCACAAACCGAGGAATACAAAGAGGACAGTAAGAGAATTCGGCAATTGCTGGGCGCTGGCTAAAAGCTTACAGCATTTGAACAAATGTTTTACACAGCAACTGAAGAAGGCAGAACCCTTATGGAACAGGGTTCTGCCTTTTTTGTATCTGTATGGTTTTGCCTAGTACATGCCGTCCATGCCGCCGCCGGGCATAGCCGGGGCTGCTGCGGGGGGTTCGGGCTCGTCGGCCACCAGGCTCTCGGTTGTAATAACCATAGCGGCTACCGAGGCGGCATTCTCCAGGGCGGAACGGGTCACCTTGGTGGGGTCTACAATGCCCATCTTAATCATGTCGCCATACTCTTCGGTTTGGGCGTTAAAGCCGTAGCTCTTCTTCTTCGCGGTGCGAATTTTGTCAATGATGACGCTGCCCTCAAGGCCCGCGTTGGTGGCAATTTGGCGCAAGGGGGCTTCCATGGCGCACAGAACCAATTTGGCACCGGTTTTCTGGTCGCCTTCCAGCTTGCTCATCAAAGCCTCAATGGCGCCCATCACCTCTAGCGGGGCCACGCCGCCGCCGGCTACAATGCCCTCTTCCACGGCCGCTTTGGTGGAACTCAAAGCGTCCTCAATGCGCATCTTCTTCTCTTTCATCTCCACTTCGGTGGCAGCACCCACGCGGATAACCGCCACGCCACCGGCCAGCTTGGCCAGCCGCTCTTGCAGTTTTTCACGGTCAAAGTCGCTGGTGGAGTTTTCAATCTCGGCGCGCACCTGGTTGATGCGGCTGTCGATGTTCTTCTTGTGGCCAGCGCCGTCCACAATGATGGTGTTCTCTTTGTTCACCTTCACCTGGCGGGCCTTGCCCAGCATATCCATGGTGGCTTCTTTCAGGTCGTAACCCAGTTCCTCGCTGATAACCGTACCGCCGGTGAGGATGGCGATATCCTGCAGCATCTCCTTGCGGCGGTCGCCAAAGCCGGGGGCCTTAACGGCCACGCAGGTAAAGGTGCCGCGCAGGCGGTTCACAATCAGGGTGGAAAGGGCCTCGCCCTCTACATCTTCGGCAATAATCAGCAACTTTTTGCCGCCCTGTACCACCTGCTCCAGCAGGGGCAGAAGATCTTGGATGGAGGAGAGTTTTTTATCGGTGATGAGGATGAGGGCGTCGTCCAGCACGGCCTCCATCTTTTCGGTATCGGTAACCATGTAAGGGGTAACATAACCACGGTCAAACTGCATACCCTCCACCACTTCGGTAAAGGTCTCGGCCGTCTTGCTCTCTTCAATGGTGATAACGCCGTCGTTACTCACCTTATCCATGGCTTCGGCAATCAAGCTGCCAATGGTGTCGTCATCGGCCGAAACCGCGCCCACACGGGCGATATCGGCAGTGCCTTTTACCTTTTGGCTGTTCTTTTTCAGTTCGGCCACGGCCACATCCACAGCTTTTTGAATGCCGCGTTTCACGTCCATGGGGTTTGCACCGGCGGCAATGTTCTTCATGCCTTCGTGCACCATGGCCTGGGCCAATACGGTGGCGGTGGTGGTGCCGTCGCCGGCCACA
>CAZKBM010000157.1:0-2530 GCA_964550985.1 uncultured Oscillospiraceae bacterium | reverse complement strand
GTTCGGATTGTAGTCTGCAACTCGACTACATGAAGTCGGAATCGCTAGTAATCGCAAATCAGCATGTTGCGGTGAATACGTTCCCGGGCCTTGTACACACCGCCCGTCACACCATGGGAGTTGGAAGCGCCCGAAGTCTGTGACCTAACCGTAAGGAAGGAGCAGCCGAAGGTGAAGCCAGCGACTGGGGTGAAGTCGTAACAAGGTAGCCGTATCGGAAGGTGCGGCTGGATCACCTCCTTTCTAAGGAAACAAGATTGTTTGTTCAGTAAGTAATTATTTAGTTTTGAGTGTTCATTACATTTTAGATAGAGCTAAAAGAAACAATAAAAAGCTTTAGACATTCAAAAATACAAATGAATACGAAAAATTTCCGGTGATGATGCGTCTATGGGAAACATGCGTTCCCATACCGAACACGATCATTAAGACATAGACGGCCGAAGATACTTAGCTGGAAACGGCTTGGGAAAATAGGTGGTTGCCGGAATCCATCAACCTAAGGGAAACTTTAGGTAACATAGTGCGAGGGCTCATAGCTCAGCCGGTTAGAGCGCACGCCTGATAAGCGTGAGGTCGGTGGTTCGAGTCCACTTGAGCCCACCAATTCACGGGGGCGTAGCTCAGCTGGGAGAGCACCTGCCTTGCAAGCAGGGGGTCAGGAGTTCGATTCTCCTCGTCTCCATGCGAGATAATCGCACAAACACTTGTAGGGAATGCATTTTATGCGTTCCGATATAGAAGTATGTAAAGAAACAATCGCACATTGAAAACTGAATACAGGAAAGAAAGAAAAAAGCAATAAATTTATAAGTTAAAAACTTAGAGTCTATTGCTACTCAAAATGGTCAAGCTAATAAGAGCATAGGGTGAATGCCTTGGCGTCAAGAGCCGATGAAGGACGTAGAAAGCTGCGAAAAGCCGCGGTAAGATGCACACAATCTTAGAACCGCGGATATCCGAATGGGGAAACCCGGCTGGGAAAAGCCCAGTCATCGTTAAGTGAATAAATAGCTTAACGAGGGGACACGTCGTGAACTGAAACATCTAAGTAGCGACAGGAAAAGAAAGAGAATTCGATTTCCTTAGTAGCGGCGAGCGAAAGGGAAACAGGCCAAACCGATGAAGTTTACTTCGTCGGGGTTGCGGACTGCATAAGTTATGTTAAACGATAGCCGAATGGTTTGGGAAAGCCAGCTATAAACGGTGAAAGCCCGGTAGGCGAAATTGTGAAACAGACGGCAGTATCCAGAGTACCACGGGACACCTAAAAGCCTGTGGGAAGCCGGGGAGACCACTCCCCAAGCCTAAATACTACTTGACGACCGATAGTGAATAGTACTGTGAAGGAAAGGTGAAAAGAACCCCGGGAGGGGAGTGAAAGAGAACCTGAAACCCTATGTTTACAGACGTCGGAAGCACTTAGGTGCGACCGAGTACTTTTTGTAGAACGGTCCGGCGAGTTGCATTATATAGCGAGGTTAAGTGCTTTAAAGCACGAAGCCGAAGGGAAACCAAGTCTTAATAGGGCGTCTAGTTATATAGTGCAGACCCGAAACCGGGTGACCTATCCATGTCCAGGTTGAAGTTACCGTAAAAGGTAATGGAGGACCGAACCCACGCATGTTGAAAAATGCGGGGATGAGGTGTGGATAGGGGAGAAATTCCAATCGAACTCGGAGATAGCTGGTTCTCCTCGAAATAGCTTTAGGGCTAGCCTTTATAAGAGTCTAGCGGAGGTAAAGCACTGAACTGGTGCGGGGCCCAAAAAGGTTACCAAGCCAAATCAAACTCTGAATGCCGCAAAGATACTATAAGGAGTCAGACATAGGGAGATAAGTTTCTATGTCAAAAGGGAAAGAGCCCAGACCAACAGCTAAGGTCCCAAAGTGCGTGTTAAGTGGAAAAGGATGTGAGATTTCTAAGACAACTAGGATGTTGGCTTAGAAGCAGCCACTCATTCAAAGAGTGCGTAACAGCTCACTAGTCGAGAGGTCTTGCGCCGAAAATGTCCGGGGCTAAAACACGACACCGAAGCTATGGATTTGTATTGAATTAATTCAAACAAGTGGTAGAGGAGCATTGAGTAAGGATGAAGCGGGAGCGTAAGCGAGCGTGGACGAAACTCAAGAGAGAATGCCGGAATGAGTAGCGAGATAAATGTGAGAAACATTTAGGACGAATGTCTAAGGTTTCCTGAGTAAAGCTAATCTACTCAGGGTAAGTCGGGACCTAAGGCGAGGACGAAAGTCGTAGTCGATGGACAACTGGTAGAAATTCCAGTACTGCATATATTCAGAACTGTGGGGACACAGGAGGATAGGAAAACCGGGGAATGGAAATACCCGGCCAAGCGCAAAGGATAGATTTTTAGGCAAATCCGAAAATTGTTTCTGAAGCGTTATGGGGAGTGAATTAAAGTAGCGAAGTTTCTGAATCCACACTGTCAAGAAAAGCCGCTATTGCGATATATGCACCCGTACCGCAAACCGACACAGGTAGACGAGGAGAAAATCCACAGTCCGACGGG
>CAZKBM010000156.1:0-2535 GCA_964550985.1 uncultured Oscillospiraceae bacterium | reverse complement strand
GAAAGGGGAAAAGTAATGGAACCACCCCTGTTGGGATGATTCCATTATACGTAAAATAATAAATCAGAATACGAATAGAGAAACCACTTGTCGAATCATATAAAGAGTATCGCCCATCCGATTTTCAATGTCTATTGGAAAACATACTTTTGCGCAGCTTGACTCATATCTCTCATGGACGCATTATATTTTCGTGCAGCATAAAGCTCTCCATATTAGATGTTTTCCTAGGGCAGCACCGCACAACGTTCCGCGCAGATATTGAGCCAAGCGACTTCCCCCAAAAAAGCAAAGCCATGTTGAAATGTTCGCGTGTGCGAAAACCTGTACCAGACCGACAAGCAGCGCTTGTCAGCCAGATACAGGTTCGCTGACGCGAACAGCATAGGAGAGTGTAACCATGGCCATTGAACTGGCAACCCAATATTTACAGTATGTTGATGAATTGTTCAGCACTGAAAGCAAAAAGAGCCTGCTTACCAACCAAGATTTTGATTGGACAGGTGCACACAGCGTGAAGGTGTACAAGGTTAGCACCGCCAGCATGAACGACTACGGCAGGGGCGGCCCGGTAGAGGGGAATTGGAGCCGCTACGGCGAGGTACAGGGGCTAAACGCCACCACAGAGGAATTTACCCTTGCTAAAGACCGCAGCTTCACCTTTGCCATTGACCGCCTGGACGCAGACGAGACCAAGGGCAATCTGCAAGCCGCCACAGCCCTTGCCCGGCAGCTTCGCGAGGTGGTTATCCCCGAAGTGGACACCTGGACGTATGGCAAAATGGTGGCCGGGGCTGGCACCAAGCCCACCGCAAAGGCCCTTACAGCAGATAACATCTATGCAGAGGTTATCAAGGGCAGTACCGAACTGGACAACGCCGAAGCCCCCGACACGGGCCGGGTACTGGTGGTAACACCCGATATTTACCTGCTGATGAAGCAGAGCAAAGATATTGTGATGGAGACCGACATAGGCAATGATATGCGCCTGCGTGGCGTGATTGCCAACCTGGACGGTATGGCGGTGCTTCGGGTGCCTGCCGTGCGTCTGCCAACAAAATTTGGCTTTCTGATTGCCCACCCGGTGGCCACCGTGGCCCCCACCAAGCTGGAAAGCTACAAAACCCACGATGACCCGCCCGGCATTTCCGGCAGCCTCGTGGAGGGCCGTATCAACTACGACGCCTTTGTGCTGGACAACAAGAAAAAGGCCCTATACTACCAGGCCACAACCTAACCGAAAAGCGGGCGGCTGGCAATAGCTGGCCGCCTTGCTTTTTTGTATCGAAGCGAGAGCGAAGCAAGGTAGTTGAACAAAGGAAGTACAAAGGAAAATCTGTCTTTTCTCCGTGTTTCGCTTGACAGTTTTGTCAAATGAACCACGAACAAAGCACGAACAAAACCACCACAAAACCACCACAAAGAGTGCAACGTTGCGTTTCAAAAAGTGCAACGCTGAAACGCAACGCTCATATACTGCGAAATCTATTATAATTCGTTGATTTATGCTTTAAAAGCGTTTCAAAGCGCACTTGCAAACCCTTACATCACACTGATAAATACTCGTTTCATGATAGCACATGATAGCACTCGCCACTGCACCACAGCCCCAAATTTGTTTTTACTGTACCGCTTTGGGAGGATTGCCAACGATGAGCAATGAAGAATTAGCCTTGCTGGCCCAAAAAGGGGATACGGCGGCGCGTGGCAGCCTGTGGGAGCAGAACCAAGGGTTACTAACGCAGCTATTTGCCCGATACTTCCCGCTTTGCCAGCACTACCACTGTGAGCCGGACGACCTTTTGCAGTGCGGGTATTTTGTGATATGCAAAGCGGTAGAGGCTTATAACCCGGAAAAAGGGCTGAAATTCACCAGCTACTTAAAGCACCATGTGCAGAACGCAGTGAATGAAACCTTTTGCACCCGTGGCGATAAAAAACGGCACTGGGATGTAAGCGGCAATACCCCTGTTGGTACCGAGGGTGAAGCTGAACTGCTGGACTTGCAGCCAGACCCGGAAGCCACCCGGCCCTTTGAGGATGTAGAAGCCACCCTATACAACCAGCAGCTGCACAGCACCATAGAGGCCTGCATGGCTGAAAAGCTGGACGAGCGGCAAAGCGACCTGTTGCGCCGCATATACTACCAAGGCGAGCCGCTGGCCCAGCTCGGTGAGGCCATGGGTATATCTATTGCCAGGGTAAACCAGGTGAGGGCCCGAGCCCTCTACCAGATGGCAAGGGATAGGCGTATAAGAGCATACAGAGAGGATATTATCACCCGCCACGCCTACCGGGGCGGCTATGGCCTGTTCAAGGCCCGGCAAGCCAGCAGCACAGAATGGGCGGTAGAACTGGTGGAGGCCATGCACGCAAGGCTAGAGGCCAAGGGCCGGGAGATGCTGGCCCTTGCGGCACAGTCCCAGCCATGATATACTGACACACGAGGCACCACGGCAAGCGGCAGGCGGTCAATCCGGCCCCCGAAAGGGGGTGTTGCCGATGGATATAACGGCGTATGTGGTTATCTTAACA
>CAZKBM010000155.1:0-2558 GCA_964550985.1 uncultured Oscillospiraceae bacterium | reverse complement strand
AAACTCCTGCGGTACCACCCAATTTGGCGCCGGAAAGCGCCCACTTTTACGCACAAAACTATGCGCGCCGTTTGGATAACGGGTTCGGCTCTCCCCGTCGGGTACTACTCTTGCTTTCGCAATTTCGTCCCGCCCTATTGGGCCCATTCACCTGTGCGCGTAAGGCTACCCTTCCACCGGTGGGCGGCTCTCTCTACTTCGTTTGCACAGGCTACTCTTCCCAAATCATCGGTTTTTTTCTTGGCTTTATTCTAGCACCCCGCCACAGAACTTGTCAAGCCCTGCCAACCGCCAGGGCGGTTTAGAACTGCCGCTTGAAAAGCTGACGTTTGAAGGCCTTGATTTTTTGATAAAGTGGCTCTGGTAAAATGCCAATCAGTTCAAAGCATAGGGCAAAGCCAAGCAAAAGCCCCCTCAAAAATTCCGGTAGGGCAAAAAACTGGCCCGCCGCCATAGATACACCAAAAAAGAGCAACCCAATCATCAATTCTTTGCGCATTGGCTTTTTCATACGAATGCCTCCTAACAAAAACCGCAAACCTTGAGAAGGGCCATGGCCCTGTGTCTTTTGCTCAGAATACCACAGCATAACCCAAAATTCAAGATGATAGTAGCGCTATACCACAAAGCCACCGTTGGGGCATAGCACCTGCCCGGTGAGGAAAGCCGCTTCCTGTGAAGCCAAAAAGCAGATAGCAGCGGCCACTTCTTTGGCCTGGCCCAGGCGGCCCAGGGGGGTTTCCTCACACAGGGCATGGAGGGCTGCATCGTCTAGCCCCGCCAGCATGGGGGTTTCAATAGCCCCTGGGGCCACGCAATTTACCCGGATGCCGCTGGGCCCAAGCTCCTTGGCCAGGGCCTTGGTTAGCCCGATAACCGCCGCCTTGGCCGCCGAATAATGCACCTCGCAGGAGGCGCCCACCTGCCCCCACATGGAGGAAATGTTGATGATGCTTCCCTCTTTTTTGCGCAGCATGGCCGGCAGGGCACGCTGGCAACAAAGATAACTGCCCCGGGCGTGCAGGGCAAACATATCGTCCCAGTCCTCTCCGCTGATATCACAGAACATTTTCTGCTGGGCCTGCCCCGCGCAGTTTACCAGTACCCCTATAGGGCCCAGAGCGGCTTCGGCCTCCTCAAACAGGGCGTCCACCCCGGCGCGGCTGCGGACATCCCCCTGGCACAGCACAGCGGCCCGCCCTTCCTGCAACAGGGATTGGCAGATGGCCTCGGCCGTTTGGCGGTTTTGGTGGCAGCACAAGGCCACGGGGTGGCCTTTTTGGGCCAGGGCCAGGGCCGCGGCCGCGCCAATTCCCCCCGAAGCGCCTGTAACCAAAGCGGGTGGCAGTAAGGTGCTCATGGCTGCTCCTTTCCGGCGTCGTTTTTCCGCCGTTGCCGCAGAGACGCGAAAAAAAGGCGTAAGAGCTGGGCGCTCTCTTTAGCCAGTAGGCCGTTTTCTATCATGGGATAGTGGTTGAACGGCAGGGAAAAAAGGTTGACCACCGAGCCGCAGCACCCGGCTTTTGGGTCGGCCGCGCCCCACACCAGGCGCTTTATACGGCTGTTGATGATGGCCCCGGCGCACATGGGGCAGGGCTCTAAGGTTACAAATAGCTCACACTCGTGCAGCCGCCAGCCCCCCAGGGCTTGGCAGGCGGCGTCTATGGCCAGCACCTCGGCGTGGGCCAAGGCGTTTCTATCGCCTTCGCGCCTGTTGCGCCCAGTGGCAACAGGCTCCCCATGGCGGGACACCACGGCGCCCACCGGCACTTCGTCCGCCTCTGCGGCCAGCTTTGCTTCTTGCAACGCCAGGCGCATCAGTTCCTCGTCTGTCATCCATTTCTCCTTACGGGTAAAAGTGGCATAAAACGGCAAAACCTTCCGTTGACACCCAAAGGTTCTTGCCCGTATAATAAAGCATACCACAAAATTGTACAGATGTGCAGGCTGCTGGTGCGCCCTTAGGGAAAATGTGTGCTGGCGGTAAAGAAGGGGGACGCTTCCATGATCATAACCGTGGATGAAATTGTGCAGAATACCTGCGAGGGGTTCATGCGCAAGTATCCGCATTTTAAGGATTTTCAAAACGAGGAAGCCTATTTCCCTTATTGGAAACTGTGTGTGCAAGCCCTGCAAGACCGCGATTTGATGGGCCACATCATTTTTTGCAACGATCTTTTTGGCATTCCCCCGGTGAAAACTTTCCTGTGCCATTATGCCGAGGAATTGCAGGGCATCACGGGGGATAAGGAAGCAAAGCTGGACGATTTTGTGAAGAAATCGGTGGGAGCCGTGTGGGGTTATGTGTTCAAAGTGGTGTTTGATTATGCGGGCCAGAAAAGCGTCTCGGTTTCTTTGAACAAGATGTTTTATGTAAAAACGGCCACCTGCTACACAAAGCCTCAAAAGAAGCTGGTGCTGGCATACTAAACAGCAATATGCTCCCGGTTGTGAAAAGGGGCTTGCATTTGTATGCTGTTTTAGATATACTAACAAATGCACCGTGCCGGCGTGTCGGAATGGCAGACGAGGAAGACTCAAAATCTTTTGTAGGCAAC
>CAZKBM010000154.1:0-2563 GCA_964550985.1 uncultured Oscillospiraceae bacterium | reverse complement strand
GAAAAGCCCAAAAGGTTACCGTCACCAAAAAGCATGTGCCGCCCAGTTTGGAAGCTATAAAGATGATTGAGCAATTAAAACTGTCCGGGAAGTGGTGAGACAGAAACCGGGGCTATTCCCCGGTCTCTGTCTTTTTTTGCAGAGGCAGGCCGCTGTCGGCCTCCACAAGAGCAATCAAATACGGCTGTATATGATTGTAGCCTTTGGCCTTTGCTGCCTCCCTGATAGCCTCTTTCCCACCCTTGGGCACAGAAAAGCGAATCTCATCCAGATTGCTTTTGTATTTTTGTATTGCCCGCAATGTGGCCTCATCTGTTTTAGCCATGGTATCACCTCATGATGAGTATACCATAAAACCCACATAACCGCACCTATAAAATATAAGAAATAAGTGCGGTTATGTTTGGCTATTATGTCAATGGATATATAAGTGCGGTTATAGTATAATCATGATAGACAAAGGAGCGGGGCACACGAAAGGGGGTGTGCCAATGACTTGCAAAGAGTATGCAGGGCTGACCAGAGAACAACGCATAGCCTATTATGAAGCATACAAAAAGCGCCTAGCTGCTGAGAACAACTAAGCGCCCGACCTAAAAGCAAGCAACCTCGCGAGTAACCCGCTCCTTTGTCCACATTATATCACACACAGATGTGGAGGGCAAGAGAAATGAGTATAACCAAGAACAGAGGACGCTTAATTGAATCTGTTATTAAAAGTGGGGCGTTTCACGATTTTGTAACAGTAGTGAGGGATGCGGCAGATTGGGCTGAGGACGGCCAACCGGTGATGATGTCTAAGGTTTTTCACCGCCGAATTATGGCGTCCGAGCGCATCTTGAAACAAACCTCTTGTTGTGGCCTCGATTATTCCGAGGCAAATGACATAGTACAAGTACTGCTCCGGGCCATCGACATGCCGCTATTTGAGAAGTTTAATTGGGTAGACGACACACATTAATCTGATATCAACGTTCACCCGGCAGGGCTGATGCCGGGATGAAAGGGGAGAAAAGGTCGTGTTTGTTTTAGAGCAAAAAGTCTTGCACATAGTCAAAGAGCCAAAATTGAAAAACCGCACACACCAAACATACCGCTGGGAGCAGATGGCAATTTGTGAAGATGAAAAACCCCTGCAAGAATATGTCGACCAGCAAGGAACGCCGCAAAATTTCAGAGTTGTGCCTCTTGCGTTTTAACCCCTGCCGCCTCCGGGCGGCTTTTTCATGCCGCAATGTCCTCACCGGGCGGAGCGGCCCCTCCTCTCATGGGGTCTCACAGTAGTGGGGCCCCATAATCTATGCAGATTCAACAGCAAGGTATAACTAGCTGATGAGTATAAAATATCGTGTCCATTCTGCACGAAAAACATAAAAAGTGGGTGGTGATGGGTGGCAGAAACGAAAGCACAAGCTTTACAGATGCTTGGCAATGGGGTTGCCCCAGCAGAGGTAGCACGGCAGCTTGGCATATCTCCTGCCACAGTACGCACCTGGAAAAGCCGCATGGGCCAACCCGGCGAAACGAAACGAAACGTTTCAAGCGTTTCACAAAAAATGAAACGCAACGCCAGCAATGAAACGCTGCATAAAATGGTAGCGGCGGCAGATGATAACCCCGACCTGACGGAACAGCAAAAACGCTTTTGTTTGCTGTATGCACAGAGACCCAATGCAACACGGGCCTATCGGCTGGCATTCGATGGATGCGCATACAGCACAGCAAATGCGGAGGGGCCAAGGCTTCTAGTAAACCCCTGTATCAGGGAAGAAGTGGCGCGCCAGAAGAAAATAGTGATGCAGCAGTTGATGGCAGACCCCGCCGACCTTTTCAAACTTTACTGGGATATCGCTTTTGCCGACCTTTCCGATTTTGTAGAGTGGGGCCGGGCCGAGGTTCCGGTGATGGGGGCATTTGGCCCCATTGAGGTGAAGAACCCTGATGACCCGGATGGTGAAAAGCAGCCGCTCACAAAAGAGATAAACGAGGTGCGCTTTTTGGAGAGCACCGAAGTGGACGGAACCCTGCTCTGCGAGGTGAAGCAGGGTAAAGACGGTGCCAGTGTGAAATTATCTGACCGCATGGCCGCTATGCGCTGGCTATCTGATTATTTTGAGCAAAACCCCGCCGACCGCCACCGCAGGGAATACGATAGGCGGCGGCTGGCGCTGGAAGAGGCTAAGGCCGAAAGGCAAGACAATGCCAATATGGAGGATGTTACCCCACTTTCGGAGATGCTAAATGATGAAACTGACACAGACGATTCCATGGCAGCCGTTCAGCCAGAAGCATAAGCGGTACATAAAGTCGGCCCTCAAACACCGCATGTGCTGTGCAGAGGGTGCTATCCGCAGCGGCAAGACCATTGACCATTGCATCATTGCCTGCATGTACCTGGAAATATGCCCAGACAAGATACACCTTGCCAGCGGCTCCTCCAGCGCCAACGCCAAGCTAAACATTGGGGATTGTAACGGCTTCGGATTAGAATACCTGTTCCGGGGCCGCTGCCGATGGGGAAAGTATAAGGACAATGACGCGCTCTACCTCAACACACAAACCG
>CAZKBM010000153.1:0-2582 GCA_964550985.1 uncultured Oscillospiraceae bacterium | reverse complement strand
TGATCTGGTGTTTGTAAGGTTTATGATAAGATACAGGGAAAAAAGCAAATGGCGGCCAAGGCTAGGAGTGGGTCTTGTATGGACGGCGTGAGCGAGGGCGAAATTTTCATTAACCGGGAACTGAGTTGGCTGGAATTTAACCGCCGGGTGTTAGATTTATCGCGGGAAAAAACCCTGCCACTGGGGGAACGGCTGAACTTCGCCAAAATTTACTGCAGCAACCTGGATGAATTTTTTATGATTCGGGTTGGCTCTTTGTACGACCAAACCCTGCTGAAAAACGAGGCCAAGGAAAACAAAACCGGCATGACCCCAAAGCAGCAGCTCATGGCCATTATGCCCAAAGTGGCCGAACTGCAGGATTTGTGCGACAAAAGTGTGGACAAACTGTTTGAACAGTTGCAAGGATATGGCTTTGAAAAGGTGAACTTTGACCGCTTAGACAAAGAGCGGGAACTGTTTTGGAAAAAATATTTTGTGAAGGAATTATTCCCGGTGCTCTCGCCGCAGATTGTAGACAAAAGGCACCCTTTTCCCTTTCTGCGCGACCAGGAGATTTATGTGGGAGCGCTGATTAAAGAGGGGAAGGGGGAGAACCTTCTTTTTGGGTTAATCCCCTTAAGCTCCCATATGGAGCGGCTGGTGACGGTGGCCAACGGGCCGGCCACCAGTTTTGCTTTGGTGGAAGAATTGGCCCTGCACTTTGCCAGTATTGCTTTTGGCAAGGCCAATGTGCAGGCAAAGTGCCTTTTTCGCGTTACCCGCAATGCCGATTTAACGGTGGAAGAGGGGATATTTGACGAAGATATTGATTACCGCATGATGATGAGCGAACTGTTAAAACGCCGTAGGAAATTGGCTGCCGTTCGCCTGCAAATTTTTGGGGAGGCCCCTGCGGGTTTAAAAAGCTTACTGCTGGATAAGCTTTTGTTGCCGGGCGAGCAATGCTTTGTGCAACAAAGCGCGCTGGAGCTCTCCTTTTTGGGCACACTGGCCGGGCGGCTGAAGAAGCTGGGCGTGCCGGGCCTGTTTTACCCAGAGGCGAAACCGCTTGCGCCCCCGGCGGGCTATAGCCTGATGCGAGAGGTGCAAAACCGGGATGTGATGATTTGCTACCCATACCAGGGTTACCGCTCGTTTATACAGCTGCTGAACGAAGCGGCGGCCGACCCGAATGTGCTCTCTATTAAAATGACGCTTTACCGGGTGGCGACCGAATCCAAGGTGATTAGCGCACTGATTGACGCCGCCGAAAACGGTAAAGAAGTGGTTACCATTGTGGAACTGCGGGCAAGGTTTGACGAGCAGAACAATATCGATTGGTCACGCCAGCTTGAAAAGGCCGGTTGCACTGTAATTTATGGCTTTTCCGACTATAAAATCCACTCAAAACTTACCTTAATCACCCGCAAAAATGGCCCGAGGTATGAGTATATTGCGCAGATTGGCACGGGAAACTACAACGAGCGCACCAGTGAACTGTATACCGATTTGGCCTTTGTAACCAGCAGGCAGGAAATTGGCGAAGAGGTAGCGGCGGTTTTTACAAACCTGGCGCTGGGCCGCCTAACCGAGCGGGTGGACCATTTGATTGTGGCCCCTCTGTGTTTTAAATCGGTTTTGTTGCAGGAGATTCGGCAGGAGATTGAGTACACCCGCCAGGGGGGCCAGGGCCGGGTAATTTTAAAGTGCAACTCCATTTCAGACAAAGAGATTATTGAAACCCTGGGCGAGGCTTCGGTGGCTGGGCTGCAGGTGGATATGATTGTGCGGGGGATTTGCTGTTTGCAGGCGGGTATTGAGGGAAAAACCGAGAATATCCGGGTGCGCAGTTTGGTGGGGCGATATTTGGAGCACGCCCGTATCTACGCCTTTGGCCAGGGTGAGCGCCAGCGCATCTATATTGCCTCGGGAGATTTTTTAACTCGAAACACCGAGCGGCGGGTGGAAGTGGGGGTGCGTGTGGAGGATGCGGCGGCAAAACAGCTGCTTGCCGATATTTTGGATATGCAACTGAGAGACAATGTGAATGCCAGTTTGATGCACGAATGGAACCGCTTTAAAAAAATTAAAGTACCTGCGGAAGAGCTGCCATTTGACAGCCAAATGGCAATGTACCCGTATTTGGAAGAAAAGCTGAACCCAACAAGGGGCCCCGCCCTGCCAAAGGCCGCCGCCCAGGCGGGGAGCCAGGTGGCCGGAGGGGTTCAAACCGCCGTGCGCAGCTTTGGCGGGTTTATAAAAAACATAGCAAACCGCTTGAAACGACGGTAGAAAACCGCCAAAGCGCCGCAAAGCTGGTGATGGTGCAGATAGGGTAAAAAATTACCCAATACCCCAAGCGCCGGGAATCCCTCCCAAATCCTTTCCAAACCCCACACTGAACCCCTTAAAAACCCTTTCCCCCTCCCCAAAGGCCCTTTTCCAACCCGGCAAAAACCCAAAGGAAAAGCTTGACAAGCCCTGCCGCTTTTGGTAATATAATAGAGCGCGAAAGTTAAGCGTAGTACAAAACGCTTTGGCAATTGGCGCTGCTATAGGGTATGGGGGCGTAGCTCACCTGGGAGAGCGCTTGAATGGCA
>CAZKBM010000152.1:0-2587 GCA_964550985.1 uncultured Oscillospiraceae bacterium | reverse complement strand
CGCCATCGCCCACAACCACAAGGGCGGAGAATTTGAAGATACGGCCGCCCTTCACGGTTTTGGAAACGCGGTTAATATGAACCACTTTTTCCTGTAAATCCAGTGTAGAACCATCAATAAATTCCATATTCTCCTCCTCCTAGAACGCGAGGCCGCCCTTGCGGGCACCCTCTGCCAGAGCCTTTACACGGCCGTGGTACACAAAACCGCCGCGGTCGAACACCACCTGCTTGATGCCCTTTTCCAGGGCCTTTTTGGCGATGGCCTCGCCCACCTTAGCGGCAGCGTCGGCGTTGCCGCCGTAGCCGTCAAAACCCTTTTCCAGGCTGGAAGCAGCACACAGGGTGCTGCCCGTGGTGTCGTCGATAAGCTGGGCGTAGATGTGCTTGGAGGAGCGGAACACGTCCAGGCGGGGGCACTCGGGTGTGCCGGAGATTTTGCCGCGCACACGGCGGTGGCGCCGCTGCCTAGCCACGTTTTTATCCGGTTTTTTAACCATATTGTCTCACTTTGCCTCCCTTTTCTAGCCCTTACCGGCCTTGCCCTCTTTACGGGCAACAAACTCGCCGGCGTAGCGGATGCCTTTGCCTTTGTAAGGCTCGGGCGGGCGTTTTTCACGAACTTCGGCGGCGAACTGGCCCACCGCCTGCTTGTCGATACCGCCTATCACAATCTTGTTCGGTTCGGGCACCTCTATGGTGATGCCGTTCTTTTCTTCCATTACCACCGGGTGGGAATAGCCCACGTTCATCTCAAGGGCGTTGCCCTTTTTGGCGGCACGGTAGCCGATACCAACAATTTCCAGCTCTTTTTTAAACCCTTCGGTAACGCCTTGCACCATGTTGGCCACCAGCGTGCGGGTAAGGCCGTGCAGGCTGCGCGCCTCTTTGCCGTCGTTTGGCCGGGTCACGCAAATCTCTCCGTCCTTCATCTCCACGTTCATCAGAGGATGGATGTTGGAATCCAGCGCGCCCTTGGGGCCTTTCACGCTGATGTGGCCCGCGTCGATTTTGACGTCCACACCTGCGGGAACGACGATGGGTTTTCTTCCAATTCTCGACATAGTCTTAAAGCCCCTTTCTTACCATACAAAGGCCAGAACTTCGCCGCCCACATTTTCGCTGCGGGCCGCCTTATCTGTCATAACGCCTTTGCTGGTGGATATAATGGCAGTGCCCAGGCCACGCATTACCTTCGGCATATCCTCGCTAGAGGAATAGATGCGAAGGCCGGGTTTGGACACACGGCGCATCCCCGCTATAACCGGGCTGCCGTTTTCGCCATATTTCAGTGTTACGCGGATAATTCCCTGTTTTTTGTCCTCAATATACTGTACGCTTCTCACGTAGCCCTCTTCCTGCAAAATTTTGCAGATGGACTTTTTCATGTTGGAAGCGGGTATATCCACATTCGGGTGCCGCGCCGTACTCGCATTGCGGATGCGGGTTAGCAAATCCGCGATTGGGTCTGTGATATGCATATTGCCTCGCTCCTTTCGTTACCAGCTTGCCTTGCGCACGCCGGGTATTTCGCCCTTATAGGCAAGGTTCCTAAAGCAGATACGGCAGATGCCATATTTGCGAAGGTAGGCGTGCGGACGGCCGCAAATTTTGCAGCGGTTGTAAGCACGGGAAGAGAACTTCGCCGGGCGTTGCTGCCGGATTTTCATACTAGTTTTTGCCACGTTCCGGTTCCCTCCTTTAGCTGGCGAAAGGCGCGCCGAGCAGGCTGAGCAGCTCTTTGGCCTCTTCGTCTGTTTTTGCCGTTGTTACAAAGCTGATGTCCATGCCGCGCACAGAGTCGATCTTGTCGTAGTCAATCTCGGGGAAGATGAGCTGTTCGCGCACACCCACCGAGTAGTTGCCGCGCCCGTCGAAGCTGTTGCCCGAGATGCCGCGGAAGTCACGCACGCGGGGCAGTGCAATGCTGAACAGGCGGTCTACAAACTCATACATCCTGTCGCCCCGAAGGGTAATTTTTGCGCCGATGGGCATCCCCTCGCGCAGTTTAAAGTTCGCCACGCTTTTTTTGGCGTTACAAATCACCGCTTTTTGGCCGGTGATGATGGCGAGGTCGGCCACAATGGCTTCCATAATCTTGGGGTTATCGCGCGCTTCGCCGCAGCCCACGTTGATAACCACCTTATCCAGCTTTGGAATTTGCATGACACTTTTGTAGCTGAATTTTTTCATCAGGGCGGGGGCCACTTCGGCTTTGTACTGGTCTTTCAGTCTTGGCATATTCGTAAGCTCCCTCCCTTACAGCGCCGCGCCGCATTTTTTGCAGACGCGAACTTTTTTGCCGTCTTCCACCTTGTGCCCCACACGGGTGGGCTTATCGCACTTGGGGCAAACGGGCATTACTTTTGAGGCGTACATGGCGCTTTCGGCCTTCACAATACCACCGGCTTGGCCGCGGCGGCGGGGCTTAACATGTTTTGAAACCATGGCTCGGCCCTCTACAATCACCTTGCCCTCTTTGGGGCTAACGGCCAGAACTTTGCCTTCCAGGCCCTTATCTTTGCCGCTGATGATGCGCACCTTGTCGCCGGTTTTCACATGAACTTTGTTTTCCATTTTCATGTTCC
>CAZKBM010000151.1:0-2591 GCA_964550985.1 uncultured Oscillospiraceae bacterium | reverse complement strand
CACGCTGAACACATCGTCGCTGCTGGTCTCGTACTCCAGCCAGGCGCCGCGGTTGGGGTTCAGGGTGGTGGCAAAAAGCTGTTTGCCGGTTTTGTCGTAACTCTCGCCAAAATACACGCCGGGGCTGCGCACAAGCTGCGAGACAATAACGCGCTCGGCCCCGTTGATGATAAAGGTGCCGCTCTCGGTCATCAGCGGGAAATCGCCCATAAAAATTTCCTGCTCTTTCACCTCGCCCGTCTCTTTGTTCAAAAGGCGGGTGGTAACGCGCAGCGGCGCGGCATAGGTTACGTCCCTGTCCTTGCACTCTTTGATGGAGTACTTGGGCTGGGAATCCAGCCGGTAGCCGATGAAATCCAGCATCAGTGAGCCGGAGTAATCCTCCACCGAACCCACATCGCGGAAAATCTCCTTCAGGCCCTCGTTCAAGAACCACTTGTATGAATCCTTCTGCACCTCAATGAGGTTTGGCATATCCAAAACCTCATCGATGCGGGAAAAACTCATGCGTTCTGTCGTTCCAAGCTTTACCGGCTTGACATTCACCATGCGCGCAACCACTCCCAGCAAAAATTTCTATGTTCACAAACAAACGCCCTGCCCAAAACCCGTCACAGGTTTATACAGCCGCAAAAAACACTGCTGTAAAAACCAAAATAAACCAAGACAAAACCCTAATTTTGCAGCATTTTGCACAAAAGAAGGGGGGTGATTTTCTCCATATTTTTTCAAAATGGGCACACTGGGCCATAATAGTACAGTAAATCATTATACCCCTACATTCTCCGGGTGTCAATACCATTTTTCCCGCCGTTTTCCCGCGCGATACGCGTGGATGCGTGTATGGAATATTGGAGATTGAATAGCCAGGAAGCGCTAACCCTGTATAGCCAATGCGATAGGGCCATAGGCCAAATCCTGCAAGAAATGTCGGCCGGTTACGCCATTCTATATACCAAAAAGCAGGGTTTGCCAACGCAACTGCCCGGCTCCCTGCTTTTCCCAGCAAATCCTGCCCTATTTACCCTATAGTTAGGCCCGTCTCCTCCTCCAGCAAATCCCGAAAACTCACCCTGGCCAGTTCCTCATTTAAATACCTGCTCAGCTTGCCCAAGGTTTTACGAAACACACAGTTGCAGGCCGCGCCACGGTTACAATTGCAGCCGTCTTGCAGGCAGCGCGACAGGCTATAGGGCCCATCCACGGCCTTTAGCACCTCCTGCAAACTGATGGCCTCTGCCGGGCGGCTCAACTCATACCCGCCCTTATTGCCCTTGTAGCTTTGCACAATTTCGGCCGCGCTAAGCTTGCCCAATATTTTTAGCGAAAACCGAAGTGTCACGGCCACTTCTTCACTAATACTGCGGGCGTCGCGCCGCTTTTGAGACTTTGCCAGGCAAAGGATGATACGAACCGCATAGTCCGCCTCTTGTGTAATGTACATGCGCTTGTCTCCCAGGCTGCCCTGCTTTGTCTTTTGATACGGTAAAGCAAAACGGCAGCCTTTTAAGTATACTAAAAAAATATAATTAAAGTATACCCTGTTGGGGGAGGCTTGTCAAACAAAAAGGCTATATCCTCCGGTACATCTCCACATGGGGGCGGCCCTCGGCCAGCGAGGTTTCGCCGGTTTTGGCATAGCCCAGTTTTTCATAAAACCCGGCCTTATCCTGCTGCGCATTCAGCACAATATAGTCTGCACCCAGGTTTCGGGCCTGCCTGTGCACCTCGTGCATCATGGCCGCCCCATAGCCCCTGCCCCGCGCTGTGGCCAGCAGCGCAAGCCGCCCCATATGCAGTTGGCCGGGTTTCGTAAAATGTACGCGGGCGGTGCCCACCGCCCCGCCGTTTACACAGGCCAGCAGGTGCTGGCAAACCGCGTCGTCCTCGTCAAACTCTCCTGCGGCGGCATAGCCTTGCTCCTGCACAAAAACCGCCAGGCGCACAGCCTTAGCTTTTTCAAAAAGGGCGTCCTTCTCCCTGCACCAGTAAAAGGCAATTTTATCCATGGCGCGTTTTAGTCCAAAAAGTCCCGCAGTTTTTTGCTGCGGCTGGGGTGCCGCAGCTTGCGCAGGGCCTTGGCCTCAATCTGCCGTATGCGCTCACGCGTCACCTTAAATTCCTTGCCCACCTCTTCCAGGGTACGCGGGCGGCCATCCTCCAGGCCAAAGCGCAGCCGCAACACCTTTTCTTCACGCGGGGTAAGGCTTTGCAGCACGGTGGCAAGCTGCTCCTTCAAAAGGGTGTGGCTGGCGGCCTCGGCTGGCACAGGGGCGTCCTCGTCGGGGATAAAATCCCCAAGATGGCTGTCCTCCTCCTCGCCAATTGGGGTCTCCAGGCTCACCGGCTCTTGGGCAACGCGCATAATTTCGCGCACCTTCTCCACGGGCATGTCCAGTTCCTCGGCTATCTCGTCGGCCGTGGCCTCGTGGCCGTTGCGATGCAAAAGCTGGCTGCTCACCTTTTTCACCTTGTTAATGGTCTCCACCATATGCACGGGGATGCGGATGGTACGGGCCTGGTCGGCAATGGCGCGGGTGATGGTGCTGGGCAACCAGCCGCGCATGCCCAAAGGGCTGCTGCAAGGCGCC
>CAZKBM010000150.1:0-2600 GCA_964550985.1 uncultured Oscillospiraceae bacterium | reverse complement strand
TGGCCGTAATAATCGCCCGGCAAGGCGCTATAGGCAATGGGGAAGCGCCCGTTTTCGTCCAGCGGCGGGGCCGCGTCTTGCGGTAGGCCCCTCATTGTAGCATATTGCCTATAAATTTCATAGGAAAAGCCAAAGGTCTGCTCCCCTTCAAAATCCACCTGCAAGGTGCTTTGCCGAATGACGCCGTCTTGGTCCGGCAGGGTGTTGATAAAACCCTGGGTACTGGCTTCACGCAAGGCATCATACGGAAAATCCATATTCACCGTTTGCATGCGCTGCAAAAAGGGCCGCCCGGCTTCATCATAGGCCAGCACATCATCAAATACTGCCTCGCAGGCCACCACCACGTTGCCCCCCTGCTTTGCCGCCGCGGCCAGGGCCGCGTCCGCTTCGGGCTGGGTATTTTGGAAATAGCTCACGTCCACCCCAATCACCGCCGGGGCGTTCTCGGGGTCGGCGTTCAGCACCTGCACCATCTCGGCCATCAGGCTGCGGCTCCATGTGTGCCAGGGGCCCAGTTCCCGCAGGGTGTTTTCGTCAATGCCAATCACATAGATATGGGGGCTAGGCAACCGGGGGCTTTGGTATACAGCGTCCTGTATGCGGGTATCCAGCGCCAAAGCCGGGTCTGCTCCCAAAAACGAGGCCAGTTGCCCACCCGCGCTCAGGGCATACCAGCCGCTGGCTATCAAGGCAACCACCAGCCCAATAAGCAGCCGTTTAAAAACCAAGGTCTTATTTTGCATGACAATTCCTTGACAGCCCCATTTTGGGGTCACACGTATTTTTTTAGTTTATTACCAAAAAAATGGCTATAACTAGTTTTAATTTACCAGATTTTGGCGAAAAAGTACAGCAGAATATTTGACATACGCTACCGTGTGGAAACAAGGCCTCCCGGGCGCTTCGCCGTCCTCTATTTTGGGATAGGCATAAAATAATTGTCATTCCGTGTTTTTTCTTTTCTGCTTCCCCCCTTTGGTTTACCGCAAGAAGCCACAAAATCATTTAAAAATTCTTGTG
This sequence comes from uncultured Oscillospiraceae bacterium, assembly GCA_964550985.1. Classification (GTDB taxonomy): domain Bacteria; phylum Bacillota; class Clostridia; order Oscillospirales; family Ruminococcaceae; genus JAAYCI01. The sequence goes on along the minus strand of CAZKBM010000150.1, from coordinate 1,577 downwards.
TATTTTTCCAAATTAACCCCCGGCGGGGCAAAAAACGTTGACAGGCCCCGCGCGGGCATGGTATGGTTATGCCACAGGAAAACCTTTTCCCAGGCGCTAGGAGGCGGACATATGGCCAAGACAATACAGGATATCGCCCGCGAAGCCAATGTCTCTATCGCCACCGTTTCCCGTGTTATCAACAACACCAAAGAGGTAAGCCCGGCACTAAAAAAAAGGGTATACCGTGTAATTGAGGAAAATTCTTTTCGCCCAAACCCACTTGCACGGGGGCTTGTTACACGCAAAACCGGGCTGATTGGCATTGTGCTATCCGATATTTCGAACCATGTCTTTGGCCACCTGACAAAAGGCATAGAACGGGTGTGCCAGGAAAAGGGTTACACACTGATTGTTTGTGAATCCGGCGGCCTGCCCGAAAACGAGGTGCAACTGCTGAACACACTGGGCGAGCGGCAGATTGACGGCGTGCTGTTTGCCGGGGTAGATGTGAGCGAGGACTTGGTGAAGGAGATACAGCGCCAGGAATACCCCACCGTGTTGGTGACGCAAGAGGAGGCCAGCGGCCACACCCAACTGCCCACCGTGGCGCATGATAACCTGCGCGCCGTGGCCGACGCCGTAGAATTTTTAGTGGCCAATGGCCATGAGCGCATTGCTTTCATCAGCGGCCCCCCGAACGACTATTCCTCTGGCTATAAGCGTTTACAGGGCTACCGCCAAGCGCTTACCGCGGCGGGCCTGCCTTTGCTTGGCTCCTACGTGGAGCATGGCAGTTTCACCTTTGAATCCGGCTTTTCCTGCATGAAAAAGATTTACGAGGAAAATGCGGAACTCCCCACCGCCGTGATGTCTAGCAACGACTTGATGGCCGTGGGGGCCATCCGCTTTTTAGAAAGCGCGGGCCTCACCGTGCCGGAGGATATCTCGGTAATGGGCTTTGACGACGTGGACATCGCCAGTTACATGAGCCCCGAGCTCTCCACTGTGCGCATCTCCTATTTTGATGAAGGGGTGCGGGCGGCCAAAACCCTTTTCAAGCTGATGAAGAAAGACAGCGCCCCCTTGCCCACCCTGGCGCAATACATGCCGCACCAAATCATTCGCAGAAAAAGCGTAAAAAACCTGCGGGGCTAAGCCCCCCGTGTGATCGGGATGTTTTTTTTGCCCGCTGGGAAAACGTTTTCCCAGTCTTGCTTCCTGTTCACTTTGGGTTTCCCCTGGGCCTTGTTCTCTTTCCTCTTGTTGTCTCCCCCTTCTTGGGGGCTAGCATCATTAAAAGAACGTATATTGTAAAAGATGGAGGGTTTACCATGAAAAGCACTTGGACGAAAAAGCTCTTGGCCCTGGCGCTGGCTGGCACGCTGGCAATTTCCCTGGCCGCCTGTGGTGGCGGCGCATCCAGTTCCTCAGCGGCATCCGCTGCCGGTTCCAGTTCTGGCAGCACCGCCCCGGCGGCTTCCAGCGCCGCGCCCGCAGGCGAGGCCACCGTGGTTCGTTTCTCCTTTGACCAAGGCGTGGGCGAAGTGACCCAAAAAATCGTGGATAAATTCAACGAGAGCCAGGACAAGGTGTTT
>CAZKBM010000149.1:0-2677 GCA_964550985.1 uncultured Oscillospiraceae bacterium | reverse complement strand
CGCCGAGGCGGGGTTTGTGCCGTGGGCCGCATCGGGAATCAAAATCTCGGTGCGCTGCTCACCCTCGCCATTTTTCTCGTGATAGGCTTTGATCATGGCAATGCCCGCAAACTCACCGTGCGCGCCCGCCGAGGGCTGGAAGGTGATGGCGTCCATGCCGGTGATTTCGCAGTACAGCTTTTCGGCCAGGTGCAAAGCGCCCAGGCAGCCCTGCACGGTGCGTTCAGGTTGCAGGGGGTGCACCTTGTTGAAGCCCACCATCTGGGTAACTTCTTCGTTGATACGGGGGTTATACTTCATGGTGCAGCTACCCAGGGGGTAGAAGCCGTTGTTCACGCCATGGGTGCGGCGCTCCAGCTCTGAATAGTGGCGGGCCAGTTCGCTTTCGCCAATCTCCGGCAGGGGCAGGGCGGTTTTGCGGCGCAGGTTTTCGGGCAGCTCCCGCGCTTCCAGCTTGCCTTTAGAAAGCATGGCTGTGCTGCGGCCCGGCCTGCTTTTTTCAAAAATCAGTTTGGGTTCTGTTTTCATATCGCGGCCACCTCCCGGCAGATGCTAACCATGCGGTCAATTTCATTTTTCGTGTTCATCTCGGTGCAGCACCACAAAATACCGCCGTCCACATGCAGGCCGCCCAAAATACCGTCGGCCTCCAATTGTTGCAGCAGGGGCTCTGCGCCGGGGGGGCATTCGGTGACGAACTCATGGAAAAACTCGCCCTGGTGGCGGCGTTTGTAGCCCGCTTTTTCCAGTTCTTCGGCCAGGTAGTGGGCTTTGGTGTAGCACTGAACCGCCACCTCACGCAGCCCGCCCGGGCCCATGGCGGCCAGGTATACACTGATGGCCAGCGCGCACAGCGCTTGGTTAGAACAGATGCTGCTGCTGGCTTTTTCGCGGCGGATGTGTTGTTCGCGCGCTTGCATGGTAAGCACGAAGCAACGGCGGCCGTCGGCGTCCACCGTTTGGCCCACAATGCGGCCAGGCAGGCGGCGCATCATGGCGTTGCTGCAGGCCATGAACCCAAGGTAGGGCCCGCCATAGGCCATGGAAAGGCCCAGGGGCTGGCCTTCGCCCACGGCGATATCCACACCCAGTTCGCCCGGCGTTTGGCATGTGGCCAGCGCCACGGGGTTTGAGTGCATAATCACCTTGACACCTTTGGCGTGGCAAAGCTCCACAATGGCGCCCACATCCTCAAACAGGCCATAGTAGTTGGGGGATTGCACCAGCACGCAGGAGACCGTTTCGTCCTCCAATTTTTCCTTCAGTACGTCCAGGTCAATCAGGCCGTCTTTTTCGGGCAGCATCTCGTGGGGCACACCCTGGCTGTGGGCGTAGGTTTTGGAAACCTCCAAAATGTCCGGCTGGCAGTTTACAGGCAGCAGGGCCTTGGTGCGTTTGCGCTCACGGCACATGGTGATGGCCTCTGCTGCGGCGGTTGCCCCATCGTACACCGAGGCATTGGAGACATCCATACCCGTCAGCGCGCAAATATCGCTTTGGTACTCGAAGATAATCTGCAAACCACCCTGGCTAATTTCGGCCTGGTAGGGGGTGTAGGCGGTGAGAAAGGTTTCCTTAGAGGAGATGTTGCGCACCACGGCGGGCACATAGTGCCGGTAGGCCCCGGCGCCACGGAACATGGATTTAAACACCTTATTGTCCCGCGCAAAATCCTCCATAATGCGGCGCACTTCATACTCACTTTTGCCTTTGGGCATCTCCAAAGGGGCTGCCAGCAGTTCTCTTGGCACTTCCGCGAACAGGTCGTCCATGCTGGAAAGCCCAAGCTCCGCCAGCATCTCCTCCTGCTCGTATTTTGCCATAGGGATGTATCCGCCCATGTTAGCCCTCCTCGTTTACAAAGGCTTCGTACTCGGCCGCGCTCAAAAGGCCTTCGGGGAATTCGGCGCCTTCCACCTCAATCATCCAGGCGGCGTAGGCGTCTTGGTTGATGGATTCCGGCACATCCAGCACCGCTTCGTTCACGGCGGACACCGTGCCGTTTACCGGGGCATGAATATCGGAGACAGCTTTGACGCTCTCCACGTCGGCAAAACTTTCCCCAGCGGCAACGGCGTCGCCCACTTCGGGCAGGTTTACAAAAACCAGGTCGCCCAGTTCGCTCTGGGCAAAATCGGTAATGCCAATCCGCGCGGTGCCCTCCCCTGTTTTTTCCACCCATTCGTGGCTTTTGGTGTACAGCAGGTTTTCTTTGGTCAACATATCTGTTCCTCCTTTGTTTTAGTACTTTTGCGATACATACTTTCCTCTTTGGACCTTGACACAAAACCTGAGCGGTGGCTTTTTCCTCTACTTCTTTTTATAAAAAGAAAAAATAAAAAGAGGCTCAGGAAAATTCCTGCGCCTCCGTAGATTTACCTGAAAGATTCTCCCGCCCCCGGGGCCCCTGGCCACAGGAAAAGGGATTGCTTCTTCGGTGCCCGCCTAACTATTGCGAACTACGGGCTTTCCAGAGTCACCGTCCACCACCGGTCTTTTTGCCTGAGAGTTTTGACCCCTTCGGCGTTGCTTTCGCAATCTCTCCCGGTGGTTTCATCCGGCTTGCACATCTATATACTAGCTTGCCCCCTTGGTTTCTGTCAATAGTTTTTCACTAAAAAAGCGCGTACGTTAAATAAGAAACAAAGTCATTATAAGTCTTTTTTCGTCTTAGCGT
>CAZKBM010000148.1:0-2680 GCA_964550985.1 uncultured Oscillospiraceae bacterium | reverse complement strand
TTTCAGCACGTAAACCTGGCCTTTATATTTCAGGTGGGGCTTAATGCTGCCGGGTTTCGCCAGCACCTGGCCGCGCTCAATTTCATCGCGGGCAACACCACGCAGCAAAGCGCCTACGTTGTCGCCGGCACGGGCGTCGTCCAAAGTTTTGCGGAACATCTCAAGGCCGGTAACGGTGGTTTTGGAAATGGGCTCATCCAGCGGGGTAAGGCCAACCAGTTCCACCTCTTCGCCAACCTTGATGGTGCCACGCTCTACACGGCCGGTGGCAACGGTGCCACGGCCAGTGATGGTCATGGTGTCCTCAACAGGCATCAGGAAGGGCATGTCTTCCTTGCGCTCGGGGGTGGGGATGTACTCATCAACGGCGTTCATCAAAGCCAAGATGCTCTCGTATTCGGGGGCATTGGTTTCTGTGCTCTTACTCTCCAAAGCTTGCAGGGCGCTGCCTTTGATGATGGGGGTGTCGTCGCCGGGGAAATCGTAGGCCGAAAGCAGGTCGCGAATTTCCATCTCAACCAGTTCCAGCAGCTCGGGGTCATCCACCTGGTCCACCTTGTTCATGTACACTACAATGTAGGGCACGCCCACCTGGCGGGCAAGCACGATGTGCTCACGGGTTTGGGGCATGGGGCCATCGGCGGCCGAAACCACCAGAATGGCGCCGTCCATCTGCGCCGCGCCGGTAATCATGTTCTTTACATAGTCGGCGTGGCCGGGGCAGTCAACGTGGGCATAGTGCCGCGCGTCGGTTTGGTATTCCACGTGCGAGGTGTTGATGGTGATGCCGCGCTCACGCTCTTCGGGCGCTTTATCAATGTTGGCGTAATCCACAAACTCGGCTTCGCCTTTCAGGGCCAGCACCTTGGTGATGGCGGCGGTGAGGGTGGTTTTGCCGTGGTCAACGTGGCCGATGGTACCAATGTTAATATGGGGTTTGGTACGGTCAAATTTAGCTTTTCCCATTTTGTTCTTAATCCTCCTTCAAATTGAAGACTGCGCTTATCTGCATTCTACTAAAAATTTCTTTGAAAATCAAGGCTTTTTACGAAGCTTGTAGGCCTTTGGCAGTTTCTAGCCCTCGTCCTTGCTCCGTTTGTTCAAAATACCCTCGGCAATGCTCTTGGGCACTTCGGCGTAATGGCTGGGCTCCATGGAGTATTGGCCACGGCCCTGGGTTTTGCTGCGCAGGTCGGTAGCGTAGCCAAACATGCTGGAAAGTGGCACGTGCGCGTTGATTTGCTGGGCGCCGCCCACAGTCTCCATGCCCTGAATTTGGGCGCGGCGGCTGTTCAAATCGCCAATCACGTCGCCGGTGTACTCTTCGGGCACGGTTACGGCTATCTTCATAATGGGCTCCAAAATAACCGGGTCGGCCTTTTTCATTGCGTCTTTAAAAGCCATGGAACCAGCAATTTTAAAGGCCATCTCACTGGAGTCCACCTCGTGGAAGGAGCCGTCGTACAGGGTGACTTTTACGTCTACCACGGGGTAGCCGGCCAGTACCCCGGCCTGCATGGCGCCCTGGATACCCTGGTCTACCGGGCCGATGTACTCCTTGGGAATGGCGCCGCCCACAATGGCGTTCACAAATTCATAGCCCTTGCCCTTTTCGTTGGGCTCAATACGAATTTTAACGTGGCCGTATTGGCCGCGCCCGCCCGATTGACGGGCGTACTTCGTATCCTGGCTGGCCTCGCGGCGGATGGTTTCGCGGTAGGCAACCTGGGGCGCGCCCACGTTGGCCTCCACCTTAAACTCGCGCAGCAAACGGTCCACAATGATTTCCAGGTGAAGTTCACCCATACCGGCAATAATCGTCTGGCCAGTCTCCTCATCGGTGTAGGTGCGGAAGGTGGGGTCCTCCTCGGCCAGTTTGGAGAGGGCAATGCCCATTTTCTCCTGCCCGGCTTTGGTTTTGGGCTCAATGGCCACGCGGATAACGGGCTCTGGGAAGTCCATGCTCTCCAGCACAATGGGGTGCTTTTGGTCACACAGGGTGTCGCCGGTTGTGGTGTTTTTCAGCCCCACGGCAGCGGCAATATCCCCGGCGTAGCACACGTCCAAATCCTGCCGGTGGTTGGCGTGCATCTGCAAGATGCGGCCCAGGCGCTCGGTGTTTTGCTTTACCGAGTTGTAACAGGGGCCGCCCGCCTTGGCAACGCCGGAATAAACCCGGAAATAGCACAGCTTGCCCACGTAAGGGTCGGTGGCAATTTTAAAGGCCAGGGCCGAGAAGGGGGCGTCGTCGCTGGAAGGCCGGGTCTCCTCTTCGCCGTTTTCGGGGTTTACGCCGTTCATGTCGGCAATGTCGGTGGGGGCGGGCATGTAGTCCACAATGGCGTTTAGCAAAAGCTGTACGCCCTTGTTTTTGTACGAAGTGCCGCACACCACAGGCACAATGTAGTTGGCAATGGTGGCCTTGCGAATGGCCGCCTTCAGTTCGGGGATGGAAATCTCCTCACCCTCAAGGTATTTTTCCATCAGGGTCTCGTCATGGGTGGCTACGGTCTCCACCATTTCGTCATGGTACTTCTGGGCTTTTTCGCGCATATCCTCAGGTATTTCTTCGGTACGCACATCTTTGCCCAAATCGTCATAGTACACAATGGCGTTCATGTTGAGAAGGTCGATGATGCCGCGGAAGGTGTCCTCCTGGCCAATGGGCAGCTGGATGGGC
>CAZKBM010000147.1:0-2681 GCA_964550985.1 uncultured Oscillospiraceae bacterium | reverse complement strand
CATCAACCACGCCAAAGACGCCGGGGTCTCCATCATTGTGGCCATCAACAAGATGGATAAAGAGGGTGCGAACCCCGACCGTATTAAGCAGCAGCTAACCGAGTACGAACTTGTGCCCGAGGAGTGGGGCGGCGATATTGTGGTGGTGCCGGTTTCGGCCACCACGGGCGAAGGCATTGACGACCTGCTTGAGATGATCAACCTCACCTCTGAGGTGATGGAACTGAAAGCAAACCCCAGCCGCCGTGCCAAAGGCGCTGTGGTGGAGGCAAGGCTGGATAAAGGCCAGGGCCCGGTTGCCACCATTTTGGTGCAGCGCGGCACCCTGAACCAGGGCGATGTGGTGATTGCGGGCACCAGTGTGGGCCGTGTACGCACCATGCGTGATTCTGGCGGTAACCCATTAGAAGTGGCGGGCCCCTCCACCCCGGTGGAGATTACCGGCCTTACCGATGTGCCCGAAGCGGGCGACTTTTTTGACGCGGTTGAGGACGAGCGTCTGGCCCGTGAATTGGCCGACCGCCGCAGCGCCGCGCAGCGTGAGGAACACCTGGGCAGCTATACCAAAATTACCCTGGATAACCTGTTTAGCCAAATTGAAGCGGGCGAGATGAAGCAGCTTTCCATTATTGTAAAAGCCGATGTGCAGGGTAGCGCCGAAGCCGTGAAGCAGAGCCTCGAAAAACTGGGCAACGAAGAGGTTCGCGTCAAGGTTATCCACGCGGGTGTTGGGGCCATCAACAAAAGCGATGTCATGCTGGCCGACGCCTCGGGTGCCATCGTTATAGGCTTCAATGTTCGGCCAGACCCCATTGCCATGGCCGACGCCGCCCAAAATGGCGTGGAACTGCGGATGTACCGCGTGATTTACGACGCGATTAACGATGTGGAAGACGCCATGAAAGGGATGCTTGCCCCCAAATTCCGCGAGGTGGAGCTGGGCCGCGTGGAGGTGCGCGAAACCTACAAGGTTAGCAGCGTGGGCACCATTGCGGGCTGCTATGTGCAAAGCGGCAAAATTATCCGCAGCGCAAAAATCCGCGTAGTACGTGATGGGATTGTGGTGGCCGAAGATGAAATTGCTTCGCTGCGCCGCTTTAAAGACGACGTAAAAGAAGTGGCCCAGGGCTATGAATGCGGTATCTCGCTGGAAAAATTTGGCGACATCAAAGAGGGCGATATCTTCGAGGCCTTCCAGATGGAGGAGTACCGGGATTAAAACTGACGCCCCGTGCGGCCCGTGCTATGGCGCTGCACTCTTAGAAATTGCCTATAGGCGCCGCCATGTTTTGCCAGTTTTGGCAAAGTGTGGCGGCGCAACCAGCAACACCCCAAAGGAGGGGATTCTATGCCAGCCGGTAAAAATTTGGGCAGGCTGAACCAAGACTTGAAGCGGGAGATTATCCGCATTGTGGGCGGCATGAAGGACCCCCGCCTGACAAAGGGCCTTGTCACCATAACCAGGGTGGAAACCGCGCCCGATCTCTCCAGCGCAAAGGTATACGTAAGCGTTATGGATAAAGAGGAAGGTGCTGCCGCCCCGGTGGTGGCCGCACTGGAAAAGGCCAAAGGCCATGTGCGCAGTGAGATTTCAGCGCAGATGCATATTCGCCGCGCGCCCGAACTGTTTTTTATTGAGGACGACAGCGCCGCCTATGCCGACCATATCAACCAGATGCTGCGCAGACTGAATACGGGCGATTAGGCGGCCCTATGGGCTTTGCAGCCAAACATGTATCCTGTAACTTGTCCCAAAGGAGGCCCTCATGAGTGAAGCCATTGATATCTCGGGTGCCGTAAGCTACCTGCTGAAAGCCGAAAATATTTTGCTCATCAGCCATAAAAACCCCGATGGTGATACCCTGGGGGCGGCGGCGGCCCTGCAACTGGGCTTAAAGCAGCTTGGCAAAACGGCGGCGGTATTCTGCGCCGACCCCATTCATGACCGTTACGACTACATGGGGATGCAGAAGTTCCATGGGCAGTTTGAGCCGGATTATATTGTCTCGGTGGATATTGCGGGCAAACAGCTTTTTGGCGATAGCGCCGCCCCCTATGTGGACAGGGTGGAGCTGGCCATTGACCACCACGGTTCCAACACAGGTTTTGCCGAATACCTGTTGCTGGACGACAGCGCCGCCGCCACCTGTGAAATCATCTACGATATTTTGCTTGCCATGGGGGTATCTCTGGATGCACGCATTGCAAACTGCCTGTATACGGGCGTTTCTACCGATACGGGCTGCTTCCGCTTTGCCAACACCACGGCCCACAGCCACGAGGTGTGCGCCAAACTGATGCAGCTTGGGGCCGATGCCACTATGCTGAACGAACTGCTGTTTGAAAATAAAACGAAGCAGCGCATCGCCATCGAGCAATTGGCCTACTCCACCTTAGAGTACCATTTTAACGGGGTATGCGCTCTCATCTGCATGACGCGCGCCCAAATTGACGCCATTGGCGTGGATAACGGCGATCTTGAGGGAATCACCTCCATCCCGCGTTCTATTGAAGGGGTTCTGGTGGGTATCACCATGCGCCAGCAGGTTTCGGGCAGTTTTAAAATAAGCGTGCGCACCAAAGTGGGCATTGACGCGGTGGAAATTGCGGCGGCTTTGGGCGGCGGCGGGCATAAGCAGGCCGCCGGCTGCGAGGTGATTGGCGGGGTGGAGTTTGCCAAA
>CAZKBM010000146.1:0-2713 GCA_964550985.1 uncultured Oscillospiraceae bacterium | reverse complement strand
GGGAGGGGATAAGCGGGGATCATGTACAATGGATGTCCTGACTGGGCACGCACGCACACAGAACGAACCAAGGCGCAATTTTACGTATAGCTTTCTCGAAAAAGACAAGGGGTTTGATCATTCATATGACGACAATTCCTGCTGCGCATAGCTGCACAGATTGTGTGTGGGGGCTCCATTCGTGTCAATGCGAGGAAAGTGGAAAAAGAAAATGGAGTATGGAACCATCCGCAATGAGGATTTCAGAGCTGGGCATATACACGCGCAAGGGCGCGAAAACATTCGATGCGTACCCAAGACGACCCACAACGTTGCAGAACATACTGCAGTTTATGAATGGATCGGGAACTTCCATTTCCGCTACTATTGTATAAAAAAAATCAAAATTCCGCACGGGGAAAGTTTTCCCCCCGCTGAAAACTCCAAATTCTACTACCGAAATAAAATGTACAAGCCGGAAAGTCCCAATGGCCCCAACAAATTCCGCGCGGGCAAAATCGCACAGAAGTCGGAAGACCCAACACACCCCTATGGGGCCTCATACATTCCGGTGCGTGGAAAGTGAAAAAGGAACGTGGATTTCTAATCCATCTGCGAACAGCAGCAGTTCTTCAAACGTACCAATCTAGCCGGGGCTGGTGTGGCGCCGCCAGCGCCGGACGTGCCGTGATATCCCCAGGCTTGTATAAAACTGATCAGGGTGCGTGTATAGAGTGTTGGCGAGACGCTAAATGGCGCGCTTGCTACGTATCTAGGCGAAGGAGATGAGATAGAACTGGCCGGGATGCAAAGGGTACATGTATAGAGAGTTGGCGAACGATAAATGGCGCGATTGCTGCGTATCTAGGCGAAGGAGATGGGATAGAACTGGCCGGGGAGCGAATGCTCAAATAGAATGATGATGAGAGGATAGCTCGCGCAGTAGCTACGCATGTGTGTAAGCGAAGGAGATAAATCAGAACTGGCGGGGGGTGCTCGAAAGGGTAACAAAAATAGAGTGATGTAGAGAGGATAAAGGGCGCAGTCGCTACGAGTGCATGCTAAGGAGATGGGTGAAAATAGGGAGGAGAAAAACTAAAATAAAAAGTGCACAGACATGAAAGGAGAGCATAATGGAAGGCGCAGAAGGTTAAAAGATGCAGTTGCCACGTGATGCAAACGAAGCGGATGAGAACGAAAAAGAGAATGAGAGCTAGAGCGATGAAACAGGAAGAGGAATTGAAATATATACAATGGGCATATCAACGCACACATCGAAAACGATGTACAACAACGGCGTGATATAAGGAAAATGACAGCGTGGAGAGGGAATAGTAGGAGAAAGTCAATCGAACAAGTGAAAATGATAATCTGTATATACACCGACAATGGTTCTCTCGCCATTCGCTGTCATGCAAAAGACCAATCGGATACGAGGAAATACTCATATACAATGACAATGGCTCTCTCCTCATTCGCTTTTACGGAAAAGACCAATGAGATTAGAGGAAAACACTAAGAGCACGTACAATGGTATCTCGCCATTCGCTCTCAGGCAAAAGACCAACCGGACGAGAGGAAACTACAATGAAATGGCCCTCTCCGCATTTGCTTTCACGGAAAAGACCACTTCGATGAAAGGAAAAGACTGGGAGTACTTACAATGATACTCTCGCCATTCGATACCGTCGTTGGACCCTTCTAGTATGATCTCTGGCCGCTGAATCGCTGCGACCAGTCCGAGAGAGGAGAGTGTCGGTCATGTCACGGTATTAGCCAAGGACGCTCATCGGAACCGGAAGTCATCGAGTTGTTTTCTCCCTTAGATTTGAAACTGTCACACACAGAAAAGTTTGGTCTGTCTTGTGTTAGGACTTAGAATATCATTCCGTGCGCTTTGACATGCACCGCCATTTCGGAGAGGAAAGAGGAGCAAGATAGAAGAGAGAAAGAAAGAAAGGCAGACAGACGGACAGAGAGAGAGAGAGAGAGAGAGAGAGAGAGAAATGTTTGGTCTGAGTTACGTCTTAATGGTCATCTCCATGGGCTATTGAAGGAGAGAGGCACACAGGCAACATGAGAGGGAATGAAGAAGAAAGAGGTGTCACATACAGATCGTTTCGCATCCTTTCCGGTCTCGCGTTGAAGGTCCTGGCGCAACAAGCGGAAGAGGGGGGGGGGGGGGGGAATAATGTTGAAGGAAGAATGGGATTATAAAAGAAATAATACTTGAAAGGGGAAAATAAATAACAAACGAAGGGGGAAAGGACGGGTGGACTTCGGAGACTGAGAAGAAAGAGGCGGCTAAAGATAAACATGCCGAAGCTATGGATAACAAAAAAAAATTAAGTTAAGAGGAAGTCAAGGAATGAACCTCAAGCGAGAACATCAATGAGGGTTAGCCTATTGTTATCATGCACCCCTAAAAGCGTAAAACCACAGCCTCAGGCTTCCGGTCAATCTGGCTGAGGGGGGTCTACCGGGTCGCGTGAAGAGGACGTAACAAGTAAAGTACGAGAAAATAAACGATGCAAAAACCGCAGTCCCAATCTTCCGGTAAGTTTTGTTGAGAGGGGCTTCACCGAGCCGCGCAAAGAGGAGGAAGCAAGATTATGATAAGAAAATAGACGATGCATCTGGGGAAAAGGGGAGAGAGAGAGAGAGAGATAGAGATAGAGAGAGATAGATAGAGATAGATAGATAGATAGATAGATAAATTAGTAGAGGTAGAGAG
>CAZKBM010000145.1:0-2762 GCA_964550985.1 uncultured Oscillospiraceae bacterium | reverse complement strand
TGCCTTCGCAGGTATGCAGCGCATCAGGCAAGCCATGCAAAAATTCTGTCGAAAACGAAAACACATTTTCGACGAATTTTAGGACACGCGGAGGAATACCCGGACACTGGCCGCCTAAACGGCAAACCCCCATAAAAAATGGATTTTGGTTTGCCCTTTTGGTTTGCCCTTTTGGTTTGCCCTTTGGGTTTGCCCTTTGCCCCTTCCCCCCCTTGCCCTTTGGGTTTGCCCCTCAGCCCAACTCCCCAAACCCCTCCTCCAGGCTCTCCCGCGCCTCGGCCAGCTCCGCCTCCAGCCGCTCAATCTGCTGCATTAGCCTGGCCCGCCTGCCCTCCCCCGGCAGGGCGGCAGGCTCCCATTCAAACCCCCGGCGGCCATCACTGTTCACCCCGCCAGCCTTCACCCCATAGGTCGGCATCACACTCACCTCCCTCTTTTCCTTTTGTAAACTTGTCCCTTTTTTGCATCATCCCACTTTTGCAACGCTTAATGCAAAAAAATTTCCGCCTTCCGCTGTCCGTCCTCTATGCCCAAAACCCTGCAAATGGCTTCTGCCTCCTGCGCTGTAAAATCATAATGGGCATTTATTTTTTTATTTAACGTATTTTTATTCATCATTAAAGCAACCGCCAAGCTGCGTTGGCAAAAACCTGCCCTCTGTATTTCCGCCAACAGCAAACCCTTGTTCATGTTCTTCACCTCCCGTCCCATTTTTGGGATACCCCAACAATACCACAAAGTTTTTTGGCTGTCAACCCATTTGTGGGACGATTATCATTGCATTTTGGCAAGTTCCCTGCTATACTTGTAGTATCCTCAGGGTGTCCCACATGCCCTATTCTCCGCGCACACCGCACATCCCCAAGGAGGCAGATTTTGGAAACTCTCGCAAAACGTATCAGTGCCTTAATAGCCGAAAAAGGGCTTTCGTATGGTGAACTTGAAAAGCGCACCTCTATTCCAAAATCGGCATTACAACGTTATGCAACGGGCGCCACGGGCAAAATCCCCATCAACCGGGTACAAAGCATTGCCAAGGCCCTTGGCACCACCGCCGAGTATCTAATGGGCTGGGCCCCGGCCGCCACCCCCGCCCCCCCTGCCGACGGCGAACTGGCCGATTATTTGGAAGAACTGCGTAGCCGCCCCGAACAGCGGATGCTGTTTTCGGTGACGAAAAACGCCACCAAAGAGGAAATTATGCAAGCCGTAAAAATTATAGAGGCGCTGCGCAGTAAAGGCGAAGATGAATAGAGGGCAAAACGATGGGTGAGATAAACGTTGTTTTGGTAGATTTACCCGCTGCCGCACGCGGATGCGTACTGCCCGAAGCCGACGGCAGCTATACCATATATGTGAATGGAATATACAATATTGAACAGCAGCGCGAAATATATTGCCATGAGATGACCCATATACTAGACGGCCACACCCACCAGCACCAGCGCCCGGTGGCCGAAATTGAGCACGAGGCACAAAGCCGCAGCAAATTGGTGGCCCGCATACACGAGGCCGAGGAACGGGGCCTGCCGCTGGAGATGGCCATTTTTCGCGGGCACTTTTTTGAAGGGGAGAGCCCGCCCTTCTTTTGTGACGATGGGGGCCAGCCCTTCGCTGAGGAGGCTCCCCCCTGCCCGTCCCCTCCCCCTTCCTCCTGCTCGCCATCGGCCGAGGACACCCTGCCCAAAGACGCAGTCTTAGCCGCTTCACCTCTTGCCAAATACGCCTCTTCGGCAGAGGAAAGCCAGCCCTTCCCGCAGCCTTTCCGTGGCGCCACAGCCACCGCCGCAACTACAAATGTAACCACAAATGCCAATGGAGAGAAAATACAAAACTTTGTTCTAGGCGCCGGTGCAAAACCCGCCGGCGGCCCTGCGGAAAATGAGGCCGAGTGCCAGGAGGCTGAGGACGAAAACGATGACCGCCTGGACGCCCTGTTTGCCGATTTACAAGCCATAGAGGATGACTGGCGCATCCAACTGGAAAACGAATACCACCAAAAACAACAATATCAAGATTTTTCTCTGGCCATAAAGCCCCTGGTCTGGCCCGCCAACTAGGGCTGATTAACAAAACCAACTAGGGCAGATTAACAAAACATAGATATAGCGAACGCAGGCACAAACGCCAAAACTGCCCCGAGAAAAACAATGGCAAAAAACCCGGCAGGGCAACAAAAAAACAAAAGGCCCCAAACAGAAGGCAATCCGCCTCTGTCTGGGGCCTTTCCATTTTAGGGCCAACTCAGTATGGCCAACTACAGCATTTTCACAAATAACTTACACACCGCCAGCGTTCTGGTACTCGTTTCTGCCCAAACGCATGGCGTGCCGTTCGTTCACCTACTGTAAACGCCCGTATTCCTCGCCCATCAAAATATGCTTATAACCGCCTTCTCCATTTTCGGGCGCGGTCAAATCCAGGTTCACCCCCTCTTGGAACAGCATCACAATGTCGCTGCCCCCAAACAAAAAGCAACCCAGCATATCGCCCTTTTTCACCTGGGCGCCCACCTGCACCGTGTCCTCAAAATTCACAGATGACACCTGAGACATCCCAATGGGCAATATCGCTACCAGGCCATATTCCTCGGTTTCCAGCACCACGCAGCCCCTGGTTTCAATGTTCTGCCAGCCCGGTGTGTTTGCCAGCAGGGTGTATTTTCCCAGTTCCTCATTCCAAACCGTGTAGCCGCCCACCGCATCGTCGCCCGGAATCAGATACACCTCTTTCACGGTGCCGCTCGCCGGGAAGTGATACCG
>CAZKBM010000144.1:0-2843 GCA_964550985.1 uncultured Oscillospiraceae bacterium | reverse complement strand
CGACAAAGCGGACACCGGGCACCGCAAATTGGTGCAGGGCCTGGGCTTTGCGGAGGCGGAATTGCTGGTTGAATTCGGCTATCCCACCCAGCGCTTTGTTCTGCCAAGGGAGGCCGCCGATGAACCCTAACACACAAAGCGGCAGGCACAAAACCATGCCTGCCGCTGTCAATGCCACCCCATTCCCCGATGAGCTTGCGCACCTGGCAGAGATAAACAAAAAGCTGGAAGCCGCCGTACAAGCGGCAAACCGCAACGTGGAAAAAATAGACAGGGAATATCGCGCGGCCAAACGCTATATGGCCGATTACCGCGGGGAACTTGACCCCCACGAAATGTTCCAAAACGAACTGGCGCTGAAACAAATTGACCACACCGGCGCTTTTGCCGTTGGCGTTTGGGAAAAACTGGCAAAGTTGCAAGAATCCCCCTATTTTGCACGGATTGATTTTAAAGCCACCGGCGAACCGGAGGCAACACCCTATTACATTGGCCGCTTTGCTTTCACCCACGAGGGTGACCTGCTCATTTTTGACTGGCGCGCCCCCCTTGCCAGCCTGTTCTATGACTGTGGGCTTGGCCCTGCGGGCTATATGGCCCCCATGGGCAGAATAGAGGGCGAGCTGACACGTAAACGCCAATTCAAGGTAAAAAACGGCGTGCTGGAGTACGCGCTGGAAAGCGCGGTGCACATTCAAGACGAGGTACTACAGCGAGAGCTTTCCCACAGTGCGGATGAAAAGATGAAGTCCATCATTGCCACCATCCAAAAAGAACAAAACCAAATCATCCGAAGTGAGCAGGCGGGAACCATGATCATTCAAGGGGTGGCCGGTTCCGGCAAAACCTCCATCGCGCTGCACCGCGTCGCCTTCCTGCTGTACCGCTTTCAAGATACGCTTTCGGCGCAGCAGGTGGCCATCATCTCCCCCAGCAAGGTGTTTGCCGATTACATCGGGGGCGTTTTGCCGGAACTGGGCGAGGAGCCCATCTGTGCCCTTCGTTTTTGGGACATTGCCGCTGAGCAGCTTGCGGGTGTGATTGCTTTTGAGCCGGACAAAGACCCTTTGGAAACCGAGGACCCCGCCTGGGCCCAGCGGGCGCGCTTTAAATCTACACTGGATTTTGTGCGGCTGCTGGAGCGGTTTGCAGCCGAAATCCCCGCGCTTATTTTTGCGCCTTCGGATTACACCTGCGGGCCGTTTTCCGTAACGGCGGCCTGGATACAGGCCCGCTTTTTCGCCTATCAAAGCCAGCCCATTAAAAAACGGCTAGCCCTGGTTGCCGGCGATATCCACAGCCGCTTTGCCGCGAATAACCGGATGGACGAAGAGCCACCAAGGGCAAGGGCCATTCTAAAAAGCCTGACAGCCATGCTAAAAACCAAAAACACCCTGGCGCTCTACCGGCAGTTTTACCGGTGGCTCAAGCGGCCAGATTTGCTTGTGCTGCCCAAAAAGCAAACCCTGGAATGGGCCGATGTGTTTCCGTTTCTGTATCTGCACGGCGTTTTCGAGGGCTTCCAGGAAAACACCCGCCTGCAACATTTGGTGGTGGATGAAATGCAGGACTATAGCCCCATTCAGTACGCGGTACTCAACCGCCTATTCCCCTGCCAAAAAACCATCCTGGGCGATTTTGGGCAACTGGTTAGCCCAAACCACCTGCATACCCTGGCCCAGCTACAGCAGCTTTATGAAGGCGCCCAGCTTGTGGCACTGCACAAAAGCTACCGCTCCACCTACGAGATTATCCGCTTTGCAAAAGGCATCCGGCAGGTGGATGCACTGGAACCGGTGGCGCGGCACGGGGAGGCCCCGGCGGTGGTTCCTTGCGCCAGCCGGCAGGAGACCTTTGCAAAAATTAGGGAACGGCTGGATGCCTTTTTGCAAAACGGCGGGGGTTCCCTGGGTATCCTGCTGAAAACGGGCAGCGCCGCCGAAAAAATGTACGGGCAGCTCTCGCCGCACTACACGCTCCGGCTTATTTCACCCGATAGCGCCCACTTTGCCGGCGGCATCTCCATCAGTTCCATCCAAATGGCCAAGGGCCTTGAATTTGACGAGGTGATTGTGCCTGAAGCCGATGACGCCAGCTACCACACGGAACACGACCGGAGCCTGCTCTATATAGCCTGCACCCGGGCCCTGCACAAGCTGGCACTGTTTTACACCGGAAAGCAAACGCGGTTCATCGGCGAAAACACCGGTGGATAAGAAAGAGGGAAAAGAAAAAGCCGTAGGCTCTTGCAAAACAAGGGCCTGCGGCTTTTTTGGCTGGCACCCCCTACAGGAATCGAACCTGTAACTGTCCCTTAGGAGGGGACCGTTATATCCATTTAACTAAGGAGGCATACACCCCCTCTTAGGGGGGCTTTTTTAGGGTATCATGTTTTGCCAAGAAAATCAATTGCCAGGCGGGGGGTATTCCCTTTCCATGTGTTGTTCAAAGGCGCGGGGCATGGTATACTATTTTGGTTATGCCAGATAGATTTACACTGGGGTGGTGAGGGCCATGCGTGTTTTGGGGGTAGACCCCGGCTATGCCATTGCGGGCTATGGCGTGGTACAGGCCCAGGGCCGGGCGCTGCGCACCGTTACCTTTGGCGCCGTTACCACCCAGACGCACACCGCTTTTGAGGACCGTTTGTGCGAAATTTACACCGATTTTTGTGAGCTGATGCAGGTGTTCCAGCCCGAAGTTATGGCCATTGAATCCCTGTTTTACCAAAACAACCAGAAAACCGCCATCGCCGTGGCCGAGGCCCGCGGGGTGATTTTGCTGGCTGCGCGGCAGGCGGGGGTACCCATTTTTGAATACACTCCCTTGCAGGTGAAGCAGGC
>CAZKBM010000143.1:0-3017 GCA_964550985.1 uncultured Oscillospiraceae bacterium | reverse complement strand
CGGCTGTTAACCGCAGGGTCGTTGGTTCGAGTCCAACTTGGGGAGCCAAAAAACCCGTTGAAACGTAAAGTTTCAGCGGGTTTTCTCTGTGCTCCCCGATTTAGAAGCCGCAAGACCTGCTGTGTCCAACCGTTCGGCTGAATGAGGAGCGTATTATTTCCCATTGCTATCGCTTGAAAAAACACATACTGAAAATGAGCATAACCTGACATCTGGTCTAAAAATAATCTTTGAAAAAAGAAACGGGCCATGCTACAAACCCCACTTTTCGCAATGCTTCCTGCACTTCACATTTGGTATCCCAAATGCGGCCAGTAAGGGGTCTGCCCCTTGAACCCCGAAGAGGAAAAATGGTACCATACGCACATAGCTGAAAAATTGTTCACCGGGCATTTTTGCAAAAACGGTAAAAAAGTTTGGCCTATCACCGGCTATTTTGTTTTTGTTGTACCCGTTTTTTGCGAAAAAAGGGTAATTTACAAACTGGGATGATTTCATTATAATGTAAAATATATAAATGCTTCCACACAGCCTAAAAAATGCTGAGCCTGCAGCGCCCCATAGGGCGCACAGGGCATCCGCTCAATGCAGCAGGGCGGCGGCAAAGAAATGTACCGGGCAAGCAAAAGGCACACACCATTTTAGAGGGAGCAGGAGAGAGTATGAAACAAGGAAAAAAGCGGTTTTCAAGATTTTTAGCGCTCGCGCTGGCCTTGGCGCTGGCGCTTAGCTTTGCCTTAAGCGGCGTGGTGCTGGCGGGCGAGGTGGCCCCCACAGAGGCCCCCGCCGGGCAGGGGGAACCCGGCAGTACCGTCACCGGGGGCAGCGCCCTGCCACAGGATGACCCCGCCCCGCCCACACCTCCGCAGGGGGGCGGCTCGTCCTCCTCTTCCTCCAGCGAGGTTTCCTCTGCGCCGGCGGGTTCTGAACAGGGGAAAGGCGGCTCCTCCTCGTCCGGTGAGACGGCGGACGGCTCGTCCGGTTCTGCCGTTTCGCCCGGCTCGTCTGGCTCTGGCGCTTCCTCCGGCTCGTCTGGCTCTGGCGCTTCCTCCGGCTCTGCTGGCTCTGGCGCCTCCTCCGGCTCGTCTGGCTCTGGCGCTTCCTCCGGCTCGTCCGGCTCTGCCACAGGCGGCACGGGGGGCGAAGATGAGGCCCCCGAAAAGGCCCCCGAAGAAACACCCGAAGAAGCCCCCGCCCTGGCCGCCCAAAACTTGGCGGGCCTTAGCCTTGCCCAGCAGGCCGAGGCCGCCCTGGCCGCCGCCCCGGCGCTGGACGGCCGCGCGCGCATGGCAAACCCGGCGGTGTTTGGCCAAAGCGAAGCCCAGCCCTTTTTGCTTACCACCAAAGAGCAACTGGCCGAGCTGGCCGCCCTGGTGAACGCTGAGCAGAGCTATGGCAATGGGCGCTACCCCTACGCCACGGCCTATTACCGGCTGGAAAACGACATTGACCTTTTGGGCGAGCTATTCACCCCCATTGGCACGGCCAGCGCCCCCTTTGCGGGCTTTGTGCTGGGGCAAAACCACAGCATCACCGGCCTGCTGCTGGCCGCCCCCCAGCCGGGCGATGCCTACCGCGGCCTGTTTTTTGCGGGTTATACGGCGGCCAACATTCAGCTCCTGGCGGTGGCCCCCTTTTATGAGGGCGACGGCAGCGCCGCCGCGCCTTACCAAATTGGCACGGCGGCCCAGCTTGCCACCCTGGCCAGCCTTGTAAACAACAAGGCCACCAACGCCATTTATGGCGGCGCAGGCCTGCATTATATATTGACGGCAGACCTAAACTTGGCCCCCTATGCCCAGGCCAACGGCGGCACAGGCTGGGCACCCATTGGCCAGTATATCAACGCAGCAAACGCAACCCCCTTTGGCGGCCAGTTTGACGGCAACCACAAAACGGTGGAAAACCTTACCATAAATAACCCCGCCAGGGAGCAACTGGGCCTTTTTGGCACCCTTACGTCCACGGCCACGGTGCAAAACCTGTTTGTCACAAACGCCAACATCCAAGGCAGCGAGCGTGTGGGTGGCGTTGCGGGCAGCAGTATAGGCACCATCCGCGCCTGTTTTTCCTCCGGCATTTTTAGCGGCACCGGCAACGACGTGGGCGGCATTGTGGGAAGCAACCGTGGCCTGGTGCAGGGCTGCAACTCTGCCGCAAGCATAACCGGTGCGGCAACCCAGGCGGGTGGGGTTGCCGGGCACAACGCAGGCACCGTGCAAAACTGCGCTACCAGTGGCAGCGTTAGCGGCACAGCCAGCTATGCAGGTGGCGTGGTGGGGTACAACAACACCGGTGGCGTGGTGCAAAACTGCACTGCCAGTGGCAACGTTGCTGGCACAAACAGCATCGGCGGCCTGGTGGGCATAAACTTCACGGGTGCCTTGGTGCAAAACAGCTATGCCACCGGTGACGTAAGTGGTGGTAGCTCTGTGGGCGGCCTGGTGGGCGCAAACGGTGGCGGCACCGTGCAAAACACCGCAGCACTTGGCCCCAGTGTGCAGGCCACGGGCGGCGATGTGGGCCGCGTGGCGGGGCAAAACCAAACAGGCGCCACATTGGCGGGCAACTTTGGCTGGAGCGGCACACAGGGCGGCCCCTGGGCCAACATAGGCGAGGACAAACTGGACGGCGCAAGCCTTACCCACACCGGCAGCGGCGCCTTTAGCCCCAAAACCCTGAGAGAGATTTTGGGCGGGGACGAGACCATTTGGGATTTTAGCACCCCCCTGCCCACCCTAATAAATGCACCCGGCGGTCAAACCGGGGCCCTGCCCGCGCACCTGAGCGGCAGCCCCTTTGGCGGGGGAGACGGTAGCACCGAGGCCACGGCCTATGAAATTTCCACCCCGGCCCAGCTTGCCAAGCTGGCCGAGCTTGTGAACACCGGCGCCGCGCCTTATGCAGACGCGGGCAAGCACTACAAGCTGACGGCGGACATTGACCTTGCCGACTATGCCAGCGCAAACGGCGGCAAAGGCTGGACGCCCATTGGCCTGTATGTGGACGGCACCCCC
>CAZKBM010000142.1:0-3129 GCA_964550985.1 uncultured Oscillospiraceae bacterium | reverse complement strand
TCCCGCTCGGCTTCGGCGGCATCCCGCTCGGCTTCGGCGGCTTCCCGTTCAGCCTCGGCGGCTTCCCTCTCGGCTTCCGCAGCATCCCGCTGGGCCATGGTCTCTTCCAACTGGCGCCGTAACTCGGCAATTTGTTCCTCCGCGCCAAACCACTGCCCCTGGGAGGCATCATCCAATTGGCGGCGCAGTTCCGCCACTTGTTTATCCGTCTTTTGATACTCTTCACGCAGCCAATTGTTTTCCTTCTGCGCCGTGAACAACTGCTCCCGAATCTCAGCCAGTTCTTCTTCTGCCTGCTGGGCTGCCGCTCTCGCCACATCCAGCAGGTTGGCATATTCAGCAATCTGCCGCCGGCTTTCCTCCAGGTGCATCCTAGCCTGGCGGTTTTCGTCCGCCAAGGCCATCTGGTTCTCCGGCAATTCCTGGGGCTCGGCCACCCGGGCTTCCAGGTTTCGTATTTGCATGTCCAGGTCCCGAATACGGGCTTCGGCAGCTTCCTGGCGCTGGTTGTTTTCGTCGGCTAGCTCCTCCAGGTACTCCAGTACCTCTTCTTTGTTGAAGCCAAACATCGCATTACTAAACAACCGGCCATTGGTTTGCGGTGCATACTGATCATATTCGTTTTTCTGCTGATCCGCCACCGAAACACCACCTCTCGCACATCGTCTTTACCGGGCATGCCCAAAATCACCATGCGTTCACTAATCACAGCTTAGTATATCATAGCTATGAACCCCTGCCAAGAGCGAAAACAAAAAAACTCCCCCACATCATTGGCACACCAAGCTAAGAAACCTCTATCCCCATGCCACGCAAAACGGTAAGGGCCGCCTGCCCGCCCACCGCATTGGCCGTGCCCACCAGTGCCTGCCGCACCCGCACCCGGGCCAGCGGGAAAAAACTGTGCAGCAATATGGCGTTGGCCACCACGCAGATATCGGTCACCAGCCCGCAGAGTTCAATTTCCTCGGGTGGGCCTTCGCACAGGTCTTTAACGGCCCCGCCAATATCCGGGCTGCCAAACGTGGGTTTATCCAGCAGTGCCACATGGGGCCAGGCCCCGGTCTCATATTGATGCAAGCTGCCGTAAAGCGCATGCCCCAGTTGCCCCTGTATGCAATGCGGCACAGGCAGATGTTGGCCCTCGCGTGTTTCCAAATAATTTTCCGGGTGGCAATCCCGGGTGAACAGGACATACCCCCCCGCGGCAAGGCAATCCTCTACGGCCGTTTGTATGCCTTTTTCCAACATTTCCGCCGCTTGAAAGCCCAGCGCCCCGCTCACAAAGTCATTTTGATAATCCACCACAACCAGCAGTTTTTTCATAATAAATCTCCAAATATACTTAATATTAAATCATATCTGCGTATTTTATCAATAATAAAGCGAATTTACGCGTTTTTTCTTGTTTATGTCTATAGCATATATGGACATCTGTATGGCTTATATACCGACACCCAACCGTCATTTATATAAAAAATACCCTATAGCTCTTGTTCCAACGTTTTTTTGTCTCCTGTGCCTCGGTCGTTTGGCCTATTTTCCTCAATACCCCAGCCATCAATATTGGCTTTTTGCAATGCACCCAGCATTTTCTGGCGGAAGGCTTTATCCTCCTTGGCTTTCTCCTGCACAAAGCATTTCATGTCCGCCCTGGCTGTGGCACCATCCACAGGGCAGGGGTTTTTTACCACAGGCAGGCCCTCTTCCCGCACCGCGCGCACCACATCCCGTTCCTCTGCAAGCGAAAAGGGGCGTATAACAGTTATTTCTTTGCGGGATAGCCAGGTGACCGGAGAATAGCAGTTGATCCTCCCCTGCCCCAGCAGGTTCATATAAAAGGTCTCAATGGCATCATCCAGATGGTGCCCCAGCGCCATCTTATTGCATCCCATCTCCCTGGCGGCGGTGTGCAAGGCCCCCCGGCGCAGCTTGGCGCAAAGCGCACAGGGGTTTTTTTCCTGCCGGGCCTCAAACACAATCCCCCCAATGTTGCTGCGGCGAATCATATAGGGTACCCCCGCCTTGGCAAAAACGGCTTCCAAAGGCGAATAGTCCGTCTCTTTTCCAAAAAAGCAGGGGTCAAGCGTCAAGGCGCTCACCGAAAAACGGCAGTCGTAGTAATCCTTTAGGTGGGCAAGGGCCAGGGTAAGAGCCACGCTGTCCTTCCCACCCGATACCGCCACACAAATATGGTCCCCCGGCTGCACCATCTGGTAGCTTTGCATGGCTTTGCGGGTCAGCCCTTCCAGGCGCTGCATCGCTTTCATCTTGCTCCCCCTTATATACATATATAAATTCACTTTAAATCAGCCATCTGCTCGCTCCGCTTGCATCACGGATAATTTGCCCATTGATTATAGCATATTCCTGTGTGCCGCGGCAGCCTGCTCTTCGCTTTTGGGGCAAAAAACGTACAAAGGGCGGCACCATAGACATGTGGAATTTACAAAAATAGCAAATGAGTATATGGGCGATAAATTGAGTATTTATTCAATTTAAAGACTTTATGGCTTTCCCTTTGAATTTTTAGAGGAAAATGATTGACTTTGGGTGGGCTTTTGGGTATACTAAGTTTCGCGCCTTGAGAAGAGGTGCATCACTTGCAGGAAAGGCTCTTGCTGGGCCATCAAGGATTTGGAGGAAAGACCATGAGCACTACACTTGCCAAACCCGCTGAAGTGGAACGCAAATGGCATCTGCTAGACGCCACAGGCAAGCCCCTTGGGCGTGTGGCCGCACAGGCTGCCATTCTTCTTCGCGGAAAACACAAAGCCCTGTTCACCCCCAATGTGGACTGTGGCGACCATGTTGTCATCATCAACTGCGATAAAGCGGTTTTAACCGGCAACAAACTGGATAAGAAGTTCTACCGCCATCACTCCGGCTGGGTGGGCGGCCTAAAGGAAACCAGCTACCGTAAGCTGATGGGTGAACGCGCCGATTTTGCCATGATGCTGGCCGTAAAAGGCATGCTACCCGGCAATACCCTGGGCGCCCACGCCCTGCGTCGCCTGCGCACCTACAAAGGCCCCGAACACGAAAACGCCGCACAAAAGCCCCAGGCTTTTGAGTTTTAAAAGGAGGCACGGACTATGTATGAGACCAAACCCTATTTCTATGGCACCG
>CAZKBM010000141.1:0-3160 GCA_964550985.1 uncultured Oscillospiraceae bacterium | reverse complement strand
TGGAAATTTTGATTGACGAGACCAAGGTGGTGGAGCTAAAAACCGCCGCCGATAGCGCCAACATGGCCAAGAGCACCTTCATTGCCAACATGAGCCACGAGATACGTACCCCGATGAACGCCATCTTGGGCTACTCCCAACTGCTGGAAATGGGGCAGAGCCTGCGCGCGGAGGACCGCGCCTATGTGGAGACCATCAAGCGCAGTGGCGGGCACCTGCTGGGGCTGATTAACGATATCCTAGAACTTTCCAAAATAGAGGCCGGCAAGATTCAAATCACCCCGGAACCCTTTGATTTTACCAGTCTACTGGGGGATGTGAAAAGCATGTTCCACCCGCAGATGGAGGCCAAGGGCCTGGTGTTCACGGTGCAGGCGCCCGGCATCCACCGGCATTTGGTGGGGGATGTGGGAAAACTGCGCCAAATTCTGATCAACCTGATCAGCAATGCTATGAAATTCACCGCCCAGGGGGAGATTATCCTTACGGTGAGCAGTGAGGAGAAGGACGAGGGACGCATCCGCATTTGTGCGGATGTGCGCGATACCGGAAGCGGCATTGTGCCGGAAGAGATGGACAAGGTGTTTTCCGCCTTTGAGCAGACCCAGTCTGGCCGTAAAGCGGGTGGGGGCACCGGGCTGGGCATGGCCATCAGCCGGAATTTTGCCCGCTTGATGGATGGCGACTTGGTGCTGCTGGAATCTACCCCCGGGCGTGGCACCACCTTCCGCCTTACCTTGGAACTAAACAAGAGCGCCCAGCAGCCCAAGGCCGTACAGGAAACGGGGCACTACGGCAATATTCAAGGGCTGAAAGAGCCCATGACCGTGCTGGTGGTGGATGTGGTGGACGACAACCGGGATCTGCTGCAAAAATTGCTGACCAAGCTGGGATTTACGGTGCTGTGTGCCACAGATAACCTGGCGGCCTTGGAACAGTGGCGGCAACATGCGCCCCATCTTTTGAGCACAGACCTTTCTAACGAAGGCATGGAGGGGCTGGAACTGATACGCCGGATACGGCAAGAAGAGACCGGGCGGCACACCCCCATTCTGGCGCTTACGGCCAACGCCATGCAGCAAGATAAAGACGCTGCGCTAAAGGCCGGGGCCGACCTATTCTTAACAAAGCCGCTGGTAGTGGAAACCCTGGCACGCGAAATAGAAAGACTGACGGGCGCTGAATACATTTTCGGCGCACCCCAGGAGCAAGCCTGGCAAGAGACGGAAACCGGAGACGAGCAGATGGAGGAAGCCACCCGCCAGCAGGTGCTGCAAGCGGTTTTGGAGGGGGACTTTGACACCGTGGAGGAGATTGCCCAAGGCCTTTCTGGAAGTTGCCCCCGCCTTTCCTCGCGTCTTTCTGAACTGGCTGACGATTTTGACAAAGAATCTATTGTTGCATTACTGGAAAAGCTGAAGCAATAAGCACATGCCATTTGGCGCAAAAGGGTAGGAGGATACAGATGAACCTGGATATTACGGGAACAGAATCGGAAAAAAATGTACGGGAGGCATTTTCGTGCGAATCCCAGGCGAGGAACCGCTATACCTATTTTGCAAAGCAGGCCCGCAATGAAGGCGACGACAAGGTGGCAGAGCTGTTTGAGGAGATGGCCGACAACGAGCGCGAACACGCGAAGGTGTGGTATAAGGTGCTGAACAACGGCCTGGGCGATGTTTTATCGAACCTGGAAGACGCCGCCGGGCGGGAGCATGAGGAGTGGGAAGAGATGTACCCCCGCTTTGCGCAAACCGCCCGGGAGGAAGGGTTTGAACTGCTTGCCATCATGTTTGAAAACATTGCGGCGGTGGAAAAAAACCACGAGACCCTGTTTTTGGAGATGCTGGCCCTGAAAACCAAAGGGGAGGTGCTGCCCAGCAGCCAAAGCGAGTTGTACCGCTGCGCCTGCTGTGGCTACGTGGCAAAGCTGATGCCAGAGCTCTGCCCTGTGTGCGGGCAAGGCGGCACCTTTGGGCATTAGTGCGAATGAACAACCATGCGTGATGCCGCACTGGGCGGAAACGGCAAGTGACGGCCCTGAAAAAAATTAGGTAGCCTCCTCGAAACGGTTTTCTAATACGGCAATGGAATTTGTTGCATACCGCCCGCCCCCCTGCAAACCAAACAAGACAGCCTAGAGAACGCTTGAAATTTGAGCTGCTCTGGGCTATTTTTTTGGAAAATTGTGGTTTTGCGGCGGGCGGGAGGGCGCCCTTGTGGCCTCTTTGTTCGCAGCGCCACTTGCTTTTATGGCGGGTTTGTGCGGCCGCGCTGTAGCCGCTTAATAAAAAAAGGGAATTTGGCGGGAACTTTTGGGCCCCCGCCGCGTTTTATATACCGAGGGGCAGAAACAGAAAGGGGGGTGGCGCTTGGAGGAAAAGCAGCTTTTACAAAAAGCCATGCTGGGGGACGCCCCGGCCCTGGAAGCACTGATAGCTGCGTACTATGAGGCCATCTACGCTTTTTGCTGCCGCAGGGTGGGAAACCCGGCCCTCGGGGCAGACCTTTGCCAAGACACCTTTGTAAAAATGGTGGAGCATCTGCCCGCATATCAAGATAAGGGGCGGTTTAAAAGCTGGCTGTTTACCATTGCGGCCAACTGCTGCCGGGACGCATTCCGCAAAAAGCGAATACAGGTGCCACTGGAAGATAGCCTGCCGGACAGCCGCGCCCCTTTTGAGGAAAAGGCCGAGAACGCCCTGCTACTACAAAAGGCGCTTGCCCTATTGCCAGAAAAACAGCGGGAGGCCGTGGTGCTGCGCTATTACCATGGCTTTACCCCCGCCGAAATTGCCCGTGTACAGCGTGTGCCCCCCGCCACGGCCAAAACACGCCTGCACCGGGGCCTAAAGAAAATGCAGCAAATATTGGGAGAGGAGATTTGCCTTGAAACCTAAACAAACAAGCGTGCTGTTTTCGGATTATCGTCTCCCCCCGCCGGGGGAAGACGCCCAAAAGGCCTGTGTGCAAAAGGCCCTGGCGGCCCGCCGGGTGCCGCGCCATGCAGGCCTGGGGGGCCAACTACGCGCCCAACTGGGCTATGTGGGGCTTTGGTTTTGGCTGGGGCTGGGGGCGGTGCTACTGGTTTTTTTACGGGTACTATCCCAGTTGCGCGTGCAAGCCGGCCCGGGGAAAAGCGGCATGCTGGAAACCATGC
>CAZKBM010000140.1:0-3217 GCA_964550985.1 uncultured Oscillospiraceae bacterium | reverse complement strand
AAGGGGAGGGGGAGGGAATAGGGAAGGGGGAAAGAAAAGGAACATGAGAACGAAACGAGGAAGAAAAGGGGTAACAGGATATTAGGGTTTAGAAGGAGGAAAACTGGGGAAAGGGTTAGAAGTAGATGAAGAATGAACAGGCGAACGAAAAGGGGAAGGGGAAGAAACAGAAAGAGAAGGAGAACGGGAGGAGGGAGAAGGGGAAGGAGACGGGGAGGGAATAGGGAAGGGGGAAAGAAAAGGAAAATGAGAACGAAACGAGGAAGAAAAGGGGTAAAAAAATATTAGAAATAGAAGGCGAGGTAACCGAACAAGGAAAAGAGGAGAGCAAGAACCAGAAAAGGGAGGAGAACGGGAAGAAGAAGAAGGGGAGGGGAGAGAGAGAGAACGGGGAAAGGAGAAGAAAATGGAAACGAAAAGGGAAGGAGGAAAACGGGGGAACGGGTTAGAAGTAGAAGAGGAAGACACAGAAGAAGGGAAAGGGGAAGGGAAAAAAAAACAGAAAGAGAAGAAGAACGGGAAAAGGGAGAAGGAGAAGGGGAGGGAGAGGGAATAGGGAAGGGGGAAAGAAAAGGAAAATGAGAACGAAACGAGGATGGAAAAAAGGTAAAAGGATATTAGAAATAGAAGGCGAGGAAACCGAACAAGGAAAAGGGGAGAGCGAAGAAATAGAAAGAGAAGGAGAACGGGAAGAAGAAGAAGAAGGGGAGGGTGAGAGAGAGAGAACGGGGAAAGGAGAAGAAAACGGAAAACGAGATCGAAAGAACGAAGGAAAACTGGGGGAAAGAATTGTAAATAGAAGGGGAAGAAACGGAAGAGGGAAAAGAGGAAAGGAAAGAAAAGAAAGAGAAGGAGAACGGAAAGAGGGAGAAGGGAGGGGGAGGGAGGGGAAAATAGGGAAGGGAGAAGGAAAAGGAAAACGAGAACGAAACGAGGAAGGAAAATGGGTAAAATGCTATAAGAAATAGAGGGTCAAGACGCAGGGGAAGGAAAAGGTGAGAGAGAAGAAATAGAAGGAGATGGAGAACGGGAGACAGAGAAGGGGAGGGCGAGGGATAGGGAACGGGAAAAGGAGAAGAAAACGGAAAACGAGAACGAAAGAAGGAAGGAAAACTGGGGGAAAGGTTGTAAATAAAAGGGGAAGAAGCGGAAGAGGGAAAAGAGGAAAGGAAACAAAAGAAAGAGGAGGAGAACGGGAAGAAGGAGAAGGGAAGAGTGAGGGTGAGGGAATAGGGAAAGAATGAGGAGAAGGAGAAGGAGAAGGAGAAGGAAACGAGGAAGGAAAAGGGGAAAATATAAAGAAGTAGAACCGAAGGGACAGGGAAGGAAAAGAGGAAGGGAACAAAAGAAAAAAATAAGAAGAACGGAAAGAATGAGACGAAGAGGGAGAGGGAAGAGGGTGTGAGGAGAAGGGGAAAGAAAAGGAGAACGAAATGAGGGTGGAAAATGGTAAAAAACAAAAATAGAAGTGATGGAAAATGGTAAAAAACAAAAATAGAAGGCGAAGATTTAGAAACGAGAAGAAAAAGGGGAAGAAAGAGAAAGAGAAGGACGGGAAGAATAAACGGGAGAGGGAGAGGGAGTGCGAACGGGGAAGGCGTAGAAAAGGAAAAGGAAACCGAAACGAGGATGGAAAGAGGGAAAAGAAATATAATTAGATCGTGAAGGGGCCGGGAAAACAAAGAAAAGGGGGCAGAAAGAAAAAGAGAAGGAAAACGGGAAGCAGAAGAAGGACTGGCAGTGGGGAAAGAAGACCAAAATGTAAAAAGAGAGTAGAGAGATGGAAAAGGGGAAGAGAAAAGTTAAAAATAGGAAGGCGAAGGGACACGTTAGGGAAAAGGTGAAGGGAAAGAATGAGAATGAGAGCGAGAACGAAAGAAGGGAAGGCGAGGGACGAGGAGAGGAAGGGGGGGAAGGGGAAGGAAAAGAAAAGGAGAACGAAATAAGGATGGAAATGGTGAAGGGGAAGAACGTGAAAGAGTGGGATACCGGGCAGAAGGAGAAGAAGAAGGAGAGGGGGGGTGGAAATGGGGAAAGAAGGAGGAAAAAGAAAAGTAAAAATAGGCGAGGAAGGAAAGCAATTGGAAGGAGAAAGAGAAGGCGAACGGAATAAAGGAGAAGGAGAGGGAGTCGGGAAAGGAAAAGGGACAAAAAAGTGAAACCGAGGAAGGAAAGGGGGAAGCAAGAAACAGAAGACCAGAAGAAGGAAAGGGAAATGGGAAGAAAGAGAAAGAGAAGGAGAACGGGAATAAGGAAACGGAGAAGGAGATGGAGAGGGAGGGGAAAAGGGAGTGGGGTTAGGAGATAGAGAAAAGAAAAGAGAGAGGGACGAGGAAGGAAACCTGATTAGACGGGAAAACAAAAAGAGAAGTAGAAGGAGACCGGAATGAAGGAGAAGCAGAGTGAGAGAGAGCGGGAGTGGGAGAAGGAGAAGGAAAAAGAAAAGGAGAAACAGACAAAAAAGGAAACGATAAGAAACGAAATAAACCGAACACAGAGAAGGTAAAAGACAAGGAGAACGAGACGAGGAAGGCAAAGGGGGAAAAGAAACCAAAGTAGAAGGCTAAGAGGGGAAGGGGAAGAAAGGAAAGAGAACGAAAAAGAGAATGGTTATAAGGAGAAAGGAGAGGGGGCAGGTAGAGGGAGAGGGAGGACGAAGACTCAGAAAGAAAAGCGAAGGAGACGCGAAAGAATAAACGGAAAAAAAAGAAAGGAGAAGGAGACGAAAAACGGAAAAACGGAGAAGGGAAGGGGAAGGGAGGGGATTGAGGGAAGGAAAAGGTAAAGGAAAATGATAATGAGATGTAAAAAAAAGGGTAGGATAAGTAAACGGAGAAGGAGACGGGGCGAAGTAGGTAGGAGTAGAAGAAAAAAGACGAAAAGAAGGTGAAGGAGAGGTAAAGTGGGAAAGAAAACGAGAAGGGGGCAGATAAATGAAAGAGTAGGAGAAGAAGAACCGGCAAAGGCAGACAAATGAATGGGGGAGTGAAAGGACGGGGAACGGGAAGGAGGCGGAGATGGAAGAAGAAGAAGAAGAAAGAGGCAGAAAGAGAAGGAGAAGGAGAAGGAAGAAAAAGAGAGAGAAGTCGATGGCGAAGGGGAAGCTGTCCGGAAGACAAGAGAAGAAGTGGAAGGAAAAAAGAAGTAAATAAAGCCGAAGAGAAGCAAAAGGAAGCAGAAAGAAAATTTAAAAGGAAGAAGAAGAAGAACTACTTCG
>CAZKBM010000139.1:0-3231 GCA_964550985.1 uncultured Oscillospiraceae bacterium | reverse complement strand
TCTGCCAAGCAAATCTGCTCGGCGCTTCGCCCACGCTTCTTTGTGCGGTATTACCTTAGGGCTATAAAGTCAAGTTTATTCATCGGCCAGGCGGTAACCCACCCCTACCTCGGTAAGAATATAGCGCGGGCAGGCGGTGTTGTTCTCAATTTTTTTGCGTATATTTGCCATAAACACCCGCAGCGCCTGGTAATCATCGCCACTTTCGTAGCCCCAAACGGCCTGCTGAATGAACTTATGGGTAAGCACCTTACCGGCGTTTTGGGCCAGCAGTACCAGCATTTTGTATTCCAGCGGGGTAAGGTGTACCTCATCGGCGTTTAAATACACCTTGCGTTTTTCAAAATCAATGCGCAGCGCATCCAGCACAAACTCCTGCAAGGGGGCGCTGGGGCCGCCTTTGCGCAGGGCCACCCGAATACGCGCCATCAGTTCACCCACGCCAAAGGGTTTGGTAATATAATCGTCGGCCCCTCTGTCCAGCGCCTCCACCTTTTCCTTCTCCTGCCCGCGGGCCGATACAATCACCACGGGTATCCCGCTGCTTTGGCGTATCTGCGCCAGCACCTCCATGCCGTCAATATCGGGCAGGCCAAGGTCCAAAAGCACCAGGGCCGGGCTATGGCATAAAAACAGCGAGATACCCGTCAGGCCGTCCTCGCACTCAATGGTTTTATAGCCGCCGTTTTGCAGCGCCAAACGCAAAAAATTTTGGATACTCTTGTCGTCCTCAATAATCAATATGGCCGGTTCGTTCAAAATATCTCGGTTCCCCTTTGGCTTGTTTGCCTCAATTTTGGGCCTGTTACTTCCCTTTACTATACTACAGTTTTGCCGGTAAATTCTACAAAAATTTTAGCTTGTGGCAAAACGGCGTGGCAACAGCAGGGTAAAGGTGGCCCCACCGCCCGGTGTATCCTGCACCAGCAGTTGGCCGCCGTGCATCTCGGCCAGTTCCTTCGCCACCGAAAGCCCCAGCCCAAAATGCTCTTTATCCGCCCGGCTCTCATCGGCCCGGTAAAAACGTTCAAACAGGCGCGGCTTGTCTGCATCTGCCACACCGGGGCCATGGTCCTCCACCTGCAGGGCCAATTTGCTTTTTTGCAGTTTTGCGCCCAAAACCACCTCGCTGCCCGGCGGGGCGTATTGCAAAGCGTTATCCAAAAGAATGTTCAAAATTTGGCCCAGGCGGTCGCGGTCTCCCGCAAAGGGGGGCAGGGTCTCCTCCGGCAGGCTCAGGCGCAGGCTTAGCCCACGTTTTGCGGCAAGGGGCATGTAACGCTCGCTTGCCTCTATCAGCAAAGTGTCCATATCCACCGTCTCCCGCCTCAGCTGCCAGCGGCCCGCGTCGCCCCCGGCCAGCAGCAGCAAATCTTCTACCAGGCGGCCCATGCGGGCGGCTTCGGCCTCGGCGGCGCGCTCGTACTTTTGGGCTTCCTGTTCATTTTCGGCGGCTCTACGGGCCGAAAGGCTGCTACGCACCACGGCCAGGGGGCTGCGCAGTTCGTGGCTGGCGGCGGCTACAAAATCGGTTTGTTGCTGCATAGCCGCCGCCGTGGGGCGCAGCACCAGCTTTGCCAGCAACCAATTGATGAGAAGCAGCAGGGCAAGCCCCCCCAAAAACAGGGCGGCATAGCCCAGATACCAAAGGCCAAAGCTGCGGTTTTGGCCGCTTAAGTCCTGCAAAAGCAGCACCTCGTATTCGGCGCTGGCATTGGGCTCGCTAAAAAAATACCGCCCTGCGAAGTACTCATCCCCCGCATCCCCACACAGGGAAAACACCTCACTCCCCTCCGTTTGTTCTGCGCCCATAATGGTGATGACATAGCTGGGTTCAGAGGCGGCATTGGTGCTTTCTATAGCCGCAGCCTGGGCGCTCACAGCGGTAACATCTCCGGCTGGGGCCGCGCCTTCCGCCTGCCAAGGCTCCCCTGTGCTGTTTGGCAGGTCGGAGATATCAAACGTAACACCGTTTTTATCTTCACTGGCGGCATCTGCGCCGGCGGCGGCATCCTCCAGTACCCCATCCGCCCTAGTACTTGCCGTGGAAGCGCCAGAGGCGGCGTTCCCCTCCACCGCATCCGCCGCCGCGCTTGCCGTGGCAACGCCCTGGGTATAACCGCCTGTCATCGCCGCTTGGTACTCTGCGCTGTCCGCGGCTTCTTTTGCCCTTTCAAACAGCACCGCACGCGGGGTGCGCGGCTGCCAGCCCGCCTCTTGCACCAAGGGCAGCGCCTCGCCATCTTTTTTCACCAAAAGCAGATAGGGGGCGCTTTCCACCACTACCTCGTCCTTCGTCTCTTCCCCGCCATTTTGCCCCCCAAGCTGAGAGAGCACCAGCCCCGCCTGTAAAGAGAAAGCCTTTTTTGTATCGGCCATCTCCCTTTGCAGCACCGTGTATAGCGAGAGGCCCAGCACCCCGGCCAACACCGCCCCGGTGAACAGGGTAAAAATAAGGGTGAGGCGGCGGCGCAGCTTTTTTAGCATGGCTCTTCCTCCAACCGGTAGCCCACCCCGCGCACCGTTACCAGCCTTACCCGGCTGCTTACCGCAGCAAGGCGGCGGCGTATGAAGTGGGCGTAACTATCCAAGTTCGCGTCCTCTACTTCGGCCCCAGGCCCCCACACCCGCCCAAACAATACACTCCGCGCAAGGGTTTGCCCCCCGCTTTTCATCAAGGCGCCCAAAAGTTCTCCCTCTTTTTTCGATAAAGTACAGCGGGCTTTTTCCCCCTCCAGCGTAAGCGCCGAAAGGTCCAGCAGCAAATCTCCATAGCGCAGTTCGGCCCTTGGGCGCATTTCACCTGGGCGGCGGGCCAGCGCCCGCACCCGTGCAAGCAATTCCCGCATGTCAAAGGGTTTTGTCAGGTAGTCATCGGCCCCGGCGTCTAGGCCATCCACCCTATCGCCCACCCGGCCCAGGGCGGTTAGCAGCAGCACGGGGGTGGCAAGGCCCGCGCCGCGTGCCCGGCGCAGCGCCGAAAGCCCATCCAGCAGGGGCAGCATCCTATCCAGCAGCACCAGGTCGTACACATCCTGCTGCATAAAATACAGCCCTTCCTCGCCGTCGTGGCTCACATCCACACTATAGCCCGCCTGCCGCAGTTGCATGGCCACAGCGTCGCAAAGTTCGCGGTCATCCTCTATCATCAGTATACGCATGGGGTACTCCTGTTTCTACAGCATTTGAACAAATGTTTTACACAGCAAGCGCCGAGCAAAAACAGGTTTA
>CAZKBM010000138.1:0-3233 GCA_964550985.1 uncultured Oscillospiraceae bacterium | reverse complement strand
ACGAGTAAAGATGCCGGTGATGCGGCTGGGTCAGCTTTGTGCGGTGTTGCCTTAGTAAAAAAGCGTTAAGGGCGGCAAACAGATAATTACACGGAACAGACAGGGAGACGAGATGAAACGAGTTGTAATAACGGGGATGGGCGCCCTAACGCCCGTGGGCAACACCGCGAAAGAGACCTGGGAAAGCTTTGTTGCGGGGAAAAACGGCATTGGCCCCATCACGTACTTTGACACCGCCGACTACAAGGTGAAACTGGCCGCCGAACTGAAAGGCTTTAACCCCCTTGACCACATGGATAAAGGGGAGGCGCGCAAGTACGATCCCTTTATTCAGTACATGCTTCCAGCGGCTGAAGAGTGTATGCAGGATGCAGGCATTGCAGGCAAGGTGGCAGCCGAGCGCATCGGCACCTATCTCTCCAGTGGCATTGGGGGCATTCAAACCACCATGCGTGAAGGGGAAAAACTGGTGGGTGGCGCAAAGCGTCTTTCCCCTTTTATGATACCGATGATGATTGTGAACATGGGTGCCGGGGTGGTGGCCATGAAGTATAGTTTAAAAGGCCCCACCCTGCCGGTGGTAACAGCCTGTGCCACCTCCACCAACACCATAGGCGAGGCCTTCCGTGCAATCAAGCATGGATATGCCGACGCTATTTTGGCAGGCGGTAGCGAGGCATCTATTTGCCCCCTGGCCGTGATGGGCTTTACCGCCTGCCAAGCCCTTACCGCCAGCACCGATAAAGACGCGGCCAGCATACCCTTTGACGCCCGCCGCAGCGGTTTTGTCATTGGCGAGGGTGCGGCCTGCCTGATGCTGGAGGAATATGAGCACGCCAAGGCGCGCGGCGCACATATTTACGCCGAAATTTGCGGTTATGGCAACACCTGTGACGCCCACCACTTCACAGCGCCCGACCCCGAGGCCGCCGGTGTGAGCCGCGCCGTGGCCGACGCCATGCGCGAGGCGGCCTTTGAAAAAGTGGACGCTGCCACCTATGTGAACGCCCATGGCACCAGCACCGAATTAAATGACAAAACAGAGACGCTTGCCTACAAAACCGCTTTTGGCGAAGACGCTGCTAGGCAGGTGGCTTTTTCCAGCACCAAAAGTATGACGGGCCACCTTTTGGGGGCCACCGGGGCCACCGAGGCCATTGCCGCAATAATGGCCCTGCAAGAAGGCATTGCCCCACCCACCATTGGGCTTAAGGAAAAAGACCCGGAGTGCGATTTGAATTATACCCCGAATATGGCGGAGAAAAGGCCGTTTGACAAAGCCTTTTCCACCTCGTTGGGGTTTGGCGGGCACAATGCCTGCCTGGCATTTAAAAAAGTGTAATTCAGCGCGTTTAATATGGTTTCTCAAAAGTTTATGCGGCACCTGTTTTATACTTGTATTTATGTGCCGATTTATGTTAATGTGCTGTATTGGGAACGTAGGAGGCAGATATGGATTTAGAAAGTGTGAAAAAGCTGGCGGATTTAATGGAAGAACGCGGGCTTACCAAGGTAGAAGTGTGCGAAGGGGAGCATAAAATCTCCCTTTCTAAAGAGCAGGCGGCCCCCATACCGGCCGCGCAGCTTGCGCTGGCCCCGCCGCCGGCGGCGCAAGGCGCCGCAGCGGGCGCCATGGCGCCCGCCCCCCGGGCCGAAGGTCCGGCCGCGGCGGCGGGAAAACCCCTCGAAAGCCCCCTGGTGGGGGTGGTGTACCTGGCCCCAAAACCCGATAGCGCGAACTTTGTATCGGTGGGCAGCAGGGTGAAAAAAGGCCAGACGCTGTGTATTGTGGAGGCCATGAAGGTGATGAATGAATTCACCGCCCCCAGCGACGGGGAAATTACCGAAATTTGCGTTTCAAACGAAGAGCTTGTGGAATATGGGCAGGTACTGTTCCGCCTTTTGTAGGAGGGGTGTATGAACCAGGAAGAGATACAAAAAATATTGCCCCACCGCCCGCCCATGCTTCTGGTTGAAGAGGTTACGGTAGGGGAGGACGGAGCCGCCCTTGGCCGCTATACCGTAAAGGGCGACGAGTTTT
Source organism: uncultured Oscillospiraceae bacterium (assembly GCA_964550985.1). Taxonomy (GTDB): domain Bacteria; phylum Bacillota; class Clostridia; order Oscillospirales; family Ruminococcaceae; genus JAAYCI01. The sequence goes on along the minus strand of CAZKBM010000138.1, from coordinate 1,192 downwards.
TTTTACAGGGGCATTTCCCGGGCCAGCCCGTGGTGCCGGGTGTTATATTGTGCGAGATGATGGCCCAGGCCTGCTGTGTACTGCTGGCCGAAAAAGCCGAGGCGGGCATGGGCACCCCCTTTTTTACAAAGCTGGATAAGGTAAAATTCCGCCGCCCGGTGCGCCCGGGCGACACCCTGGTGAGCGAGTGCCGTATTACCAAGGTGCGCCCGCCCTTCTATTTTGCCGAGGGAAAGGGAAGCGTGAACGGCGAAGTGGCCGTGCAGGGGGAATTTAGTTTTGCGCTGGTAGAGGGTAAATGAGATGTTCGGTAAAATATTGATTGCGAACCGCGGCGAAGTGGCCGTGCGGATTATACGGGCCTGCAAAGAGATGGGCATAGCCACCGTGGCAGTTTACAGCGAGGCCGACCGTGAGGCCTTACATGCCCAACTGGCCGATGAATGCGTTTGCATTGGCCCGCCCAAGGTGCAGGATAGCTACCTGAATATGGCCTCTATTTTAAGCGCGGCAGTGGTTACCGGGGCCGAGGCCATCCACCCCGGCTATGGCCTGCTGAGCGAAAACGCCCGTTTTGCCCGCCTGTGCGAGGAGTGCGGCATCACGTTTATTGGCCCCACGGCCCGGCAAATCTCCCTTTTGGGGGATAAAGAGGCGGCCCGCAAAACCATGCAGGCGGCCGGTGTGCCGGTTATCCCCGGCAGCGAGGCAGTGCCCACGGCTAGGGCCGCCTACAAAGAGGCAAAGCGCATTGGCTTGCCCCTGCTGATTAAAGCGAGGGCGGGCGGCGGCGGACGGGGCATCCGCCGGGTGGATGACTATAGCGATATCCCCGCGGCCTTCGCGGCGGCCTCCAGCGAGGCCAAAGCCGCCTTTGGCGACGGCGGCTGTTATATGGAGAGGCTGCTTTGCGAGGTAAAGCATGTGGAGATGCAGCTGCTTTGCGACGAACACGGCAACGCCGTGTGTTTGGGCGAGCGGGACTGCAGCGTGCAGCGCAACAACCAAAAACTGCTGGAGGAGAGCCCCAGCACCGCCGTAACGCCCGCCATACGCAATAAGATGGTTAAGGCCACCCTGGCGGCGGCCAAGGCCGTGGGCTACCGGGGGCTGGGCACCATTGAATTTTTGTTGGATGGCGAGGGCCAGTTCTACTTTATGGAGATGAACACCCGCCTGCAGGTGGAGCACC
>CAZKBM010000137.1:0-3432 GCA_964550985.1 uncultured Oscillospiraceae bacterium | reverse complement strand
GACTTGATGCAAATTCTTATTTCATACGCAGTTGCAAGTTATCCTCGACCCACGATCCTATCCCCTTATGGTCATGTGCAACCTTGGCCGCCACAGAACAGGTATGGAAAAACGATGGTCCGAAATGGCCCCGTCAGGTGAGCTAAAGCGCTTTCTGAACACATCTACGCAGGCACATTGATAGGCTGCCTGCGGAAATTGCAGCGATGGAACCTGACAAGCATTTTCGAGGAGTACCGACGATATGCCGGCACAAAGGTGTGTGCGCCTGATTAAGACTGCGTATGTTACCGCTAGCGATGTTTAACAGCCATCCGCTGTTGCCTGTTTGCGACGCGCAGGTACGTCTGCTGAATGAGCAGTTTATCGAATTCTTTGACACGGACCTGGTGCGCATTCCGATCGATCATCCTCGCTGGCTGTGCGGCTGCCGACACAATGGCAACTGCCACGAAGGCTGTCATCAAAAGCGGGCGCTGGAATCTCAGCCAAGCACGCTCTCGTCCGTACCTTACGCTATCTAGGCATAACTATGTTTGGCGAAATCGCCTGGCACGCATTTTCAGCTGCCTCGCTATCAATTGCCGGCTAAGGACGTACAAAGCGTCCTACCAATGTATTATAATAAGAATTTAGCTCTGTGCGGGACAGCAGGATCCCGTCCATCTTCGCTAAGAGACGAAGGAAAGGTCAAAAAGTGATAGGTTCGGAAGGGGAGAAAAGGAACTGGTTCACAAGGGGGTTAAGGTCGGGTTAGGAACGTTGGTGCATGTAAATCCCTGTTTCCTAGTAACACCTGTCGCAACCTAACTAAAGGGGCCTGTAATGTAAGTGAACAGCCCACGAGGGCAACAAGGGTTCGATATTGCTTATTCAGGGCTTTGTAACAGTAATGGGATTCGAGCCGTTATTTCGTAGATACTACGCTCGAAATATTGACTTTTGTGTTTCACACATGTAGGGTCAAACGTTGATTACACAGCGCGAACGAAAAGATGAGCATAAGAAGGCCCATACAGAAGTCATAAGACGGAAGGCTTCGTTTTTCTTATTAAAAAAAGGGAAGAAAAAAATTACTTAGTGACCCGGTGCCTGGGCTATCGAAGACCGGCGCAGATTGTACCTTCCTGGGGTAACCGGTTGTTGCACGCTCTGGCGACGATGTGGCGTGGCATTGCGTGAGCGTTTACGAGCCGTAGTGCCCTGATCTGGCACATCGGGTTTGCTGGGCTTTTCCGGAGTCGTGTTCACGTGGGCGGAGTTGTTCCCACTCTCCTCATCTGGTAGCTCCAGGTCGGAAAGAACCAGTCGATCTACCGTCCTGTCCAGATACTCATTCGCAGCCTGACGTGCTCGATTTACAGTCTTTTGGGCCCGCTGCACAAGACTCTGCCTGCGGGACGGAAAATTCAGCACTGCTTCAGTATCTGAGACGTCACTGTGCCAAATTTCGTTGTTCGCGCGAGAGGTGTACCTGCGATTTTCGGCTGAGCAGAGCAGCTCGTCCTTCTCAAGCGCCGAAAGCTCCATCTTAGCCGCCTGATACAGCGTGAATGCATCATCGCACACAGCCTCGCTCATCTTTGACGTTGCTGCCGCTAATTTTTCCGTTACATCGTCAAGAGGACAACAGTCATCCTCTGAATATGTGGCGGTTCAGAGGTTAGTCGAAATCGGCGATGATGGCTCAAGAGCTGGCCGGTTCTTACCTCCTGTGGGCCGACTGTTCGCGATGATCAGCAGCACAGTGCACAAAAGGCTGACTGACGCAACCAAGTAAGGCCAGTTTGGCAGCAGCCACGATTGCACAAAATTTACTGCCTGGGAAATCATCGTGGTGGGTGGCGCTTGATCACGATCGCATCACTACAAATAACACCGTGCCTGTTCAACGTGTGGGTAGCGAGTTTGCATCCTTCGCGAAAAGGCACGCACCGAAGTGCGATAATTTCTTCGTGTCTTTCACACACACACACACACACTCTCTCTCTCTCTCTCTCTCTATCTATCTCTCTCTCCCTCTCCCTCTCTCTCTCTCTCTGCCCGTCTGCCTGTGCACCAACACAAATACGCTCTCTCTGTATGTGTGTATGTGTGCGTGCGTGTGCGTGCGTGTGTGTGTGTGTGTTTGTGTATGCGTGCGTCGTTCGAAAAATTTGGCGCCATATGTTTGCGATGACGAAAGAGCCCAACAAACAAACAAACAAAAAACAAAACGAGACTAGGTACTTACTGTGATCTACAATTGCACGAATGTGAGGTGTTTGCCACGCAAAAGAGTGTGCGGGGCTCTGTTCTGCGTTTGCTTTGGAATGAGCTGCGCATGCGTGGCACATGCCACTGTCCGTTTCGCTCGATTCGGCTGATCCGCAAACTGGTACATTGCAACAAGGGATCCGCGATTTTACTGCGACGATGGCGGACGCTAACAAGGCGAACGCGTTCGCCCGGGACAAAGAAGGCCCTCTCACAAAATGGACAAATTTCATCAACGGCTGGCAGGCATGTCCCTGTGCAGTGTTGCCCTGCCCATATATCTGATGTGGATTTATGCCGCATTGAGCTTACCCATCCATCTCACCGATGCAGCTCCGGTACTTCGTCCTGTCCGGAATTATCCTCCGCTATTTCACGGTAAGTTGAGCCCGGGCCGATCGGTGTCTGATAATGCGGCGACTTAAACCTGTTGTAAACAATATATGATAGGATGAAGAGGCAGGGCAATTCGGCAACCTGGCCAAGGGCGCGATTCCGCTCCGGCAGGCAACAGTCGAGATTGATGAAAATGACGAGTGCTTGTTTATGCTGGTCACGGAGACACAGACCTACCACCTCCGAGGTGTGTGCGTGCGTGCGTGCGTGCGTGCGTTTTTGTGTGTGTGTGTGTGTGTGTGTGTGTGTGTGTGTGCGCGCGCGTGAGTTACGGTGTGTGGGGTGTACACATGCCCAGGCTCCCCAGCGTTGCGCTTTTGATACGCGTGGGCGTCCTATACATGCCCCTGCACGTTGTCGCGTGGCAACGAGACGTATTCGAATGCATGTATCTGTAAAAAAAAAAAAGAAAAAAGAAAAAAAAAAAAGAAGAAGAAGAAGAAGAAGAAGAAGAAGAAGAAAGTCATGAAGTAGCATGTAGCCGCACCAGTCATTCTTCCGTGTACCCGTCCACAGAAGAGGCAAGCAAGTAAAATGAAGGGAAAGGGGGGCGGAGGTTGAGCAGAGACAAAGACAGTGGGAATGGCGCAGAGAGAAGGTTATTGGGCGTGTTTCCTTTAGCTGCACTGATTCTGATTAAGCACTTCTTTCCAATAGTAGTTATGGGGGCTTTCTTGACTGAAACCCCCCCCCCCCCCCCCGGGGGGGGGGCCCCCCCCCCCCCCCCTTTTTTTGTTGTTATTAACTGCCATGGACAGACGTTGTGCGGGCGGGATTGGT
>CAZKBM010000136.1:0-3878 GCA_964550985.1 uncultured Oscillospiraceae bacterium | reverse complement strand
TTCCCCAAAAATGCGCGGGAATACACCCAGTATTCCCTGTGCTTTTTGTGAAATAGGCCAAGCAAACCTGCTCGGCGCTTCGCCCACGCTTCTTTGTGCGGTATTGCCCTAACTTCCCTTATATATCCTAAATAAACAAGAAAAAGCAAAACCCCGCCCCGCCTAAAGGGCCCGGCCAGAGGGGAAAGAGAGGAAACCCCAGATGAAATTGCAGCGCGACGCGACCCAGTTTGCCGTGATAGGCCTTGGGCGCTTTGGCATCAGCATGGTAAAAAGCCTGGCCGAATACGGCGTGAACATTTTGGCCTGCGATACCGACGAAGAGAACCTGCACGCGGTGTGCGGCTATGCCACCCACATGGTAAAGGCCGACGCAGCCGACGAGGACGCCATGGCAAAACTGGGCATTGGCAACTTCGACGTGGTTATTTTGGCCATGGGGGAGGATTTCCAGGCCTCGCTGATGGCCACCATGACGGCCAAGGAACTGGGCGCCAAGTTCATTGTGGTAAAGGCCTATGGCCACCGCGAAAAAAAGATTTTTGAAAGCGTGGGGGCCGACCTTGTGGTGGTGCCCGAACAGGAGATGGGGGCAAAGCTGGCCCACCGGCTTACAAACCCCAACGTCTTGGATGTGCTGGAGGATTCCCAGCGCTACTTAATTACCGAGATGCGCCCAAGGCCCGAATGGGTGGGCCGCTCGGTGCTGGAGTCGGACATCCGGCGCAACTTTCAAACTTCGGTGCTGGCCATTATTAGGGGCGAGCGCACCATCATCCCCGTTATGCCCGAAGAGGTGATAGAGGAACGCGATGTGCTGATTTGCCTGAGTGACCCGAGCTAGAGGGTGTGGCCCCTGCCGCACCCACAAAACACTTACAGATAACAAAAAACCACTTTAAAAGTGGTTTTTTGTTTGTTGCTTATTTTTTAGAGAGTTAAAGCCCTAACTTTAGCCCCTGTTATAAAACTTACTGCCATTCCAAAGTAATCAATACTGTAACTGTTTTGCGCGGTTTGCAAGGTCCACCACGTCTTGGGTGGGGCCCACCACCTCGCCGTCCTTCAAAAACAGCTTGTCGTCCAGCCAAACGGTGCTGCACATGCAAATGCCGTCGGTGTGCGAAGGGGCGGGTATGCCGCCGGGGATATCGGAGGTGAGCATGGGGCCCACATTGCCAATGCCCCACTCGGTGCTGCCCCAAACGCGCTCATCCTCTACAATATCGCCCGTAAGCTTTGCGCCGGGGTTAAACCCGTAGGAGATATGCGCCAGTTTAAACATGTTTTCATGCTTAAAGCCGCCCAGGTAATCCTGCAATTCGCGCGCCTCCTGGCCGCCCTCAATTTTGGTCACCACGCCATTTTCAATGGTACACACAATCTTGTCTTTCAAAATGCCTGTGGGCGGCACCATCGAGCCGTCAAACACCAGGGTTCCGTTTATGGTTTCCAGCTTGGGGGCCCAGCTTATCTGGCCCGCCATCATCCGCACTTCGCCCGGCCCCACAAAGCCGTCGCTGGTATAAAAGTCTCGCCCCGGCATGTTTTCAAAGCTTAAATCGCAACCGGCGGGGGTGGTTACGCGCATGGTTTTGCAGTTTTTGGTAATCTCCTCGGCCTTGCGCAAAAATTCGCCCAGTTCCACATTGTTTACCCGCCCAATGTTGCGTATCATCAGGTCGGCGTTCATCCCCACCAGGCACATATAGCGCAGCTTTTTGTTGTGGGCAATGGCCTCGTCAAAGGGGGTGGAATACAGCAGCCATTCGTTGTTGTACTCAATCCACACGTCGGCCTCTTTTAAGGCGGCCGTAAGCGGGGCCAGGGGCAGGTCTATATCGCCCGCCTTCCCAACGCCCCTTGGGGCCGCCAGGGTAATCACCATGGGTTTGCCCCCCACGGCGTAGGCGGCCTGGGCCGTAGCCTCCACCACATCCATGCAGCTTTCGGTATCGGCCGTAATCACCACCGATTCTCCCTTTTGTACCTTGAACATGTCCCGTAACAGCTTTTGCGCGGCGTTTACCAGTTCAAATTGATACATAGCCTTTGCCCTCCTTGCCAAAATGTGTAGTACCTCATCTCGCATGTTTTAGAAGATATTTAGAGGATACAAGGTACTGGCGGCTACGCAAGGCAGCCTTTCTACCTGTATCTTAGCCTTGGGCAAAAGGGATGACAATGCGGGTAAGCAACAAATTTTCAAAATAAATTTGTTGCTTATAGACAAGGCATTTGGCAAAATAAAGGGTATACTGTGTAGATAAGCGCCAATAAGCCGGGCATTTTGTGGGGTGTTAACAACTCCCCCTGAATGCACGTCTATATCACATGCCCCGTTTTGCAGGGGCGGAGGGGGCCTGTGCGATGAAAAAAATGACGGTGGCCGATTTGTTTGGTCTGCCCACCATGGCAAACAGCTTTTTGGTGGCGGGCAGCAAGGGGCTAAAGCGCCCCATTGAGCGCATTGATATCCTGGAGACGCCCTTCCCCGACGTTGCCCCCTTTTTGGAGACAAACGAATTTATGTTCACCTCGTTTTGGAACTCCAAAGATAGCGCCGAGCAGCGGGCCCAGCTGGTGCACACTATGGTGCGCAAGCGCTGCGCGGGCCTTGCCGTTATGGCAGGGCTGTACCTAAACGGCAAAATCGACCGTGAAATTTTGCAGATAGCCGATAAAAACGATTTTCCCATCCTCTCCCTGCCGGACGAGTGCCGCTGGAGCGACGTGATAGGGGAGTTTTACCGTGCGGCCCATGCCGAAGAGCCAAAACCCCAGCCCTGTGATTTGCTGGGGCTGTTGCAGGCGGTTAGCGCCTACCGGCTGCATAAAAGCCTGCCTCGCCTGGGGGGCGAGCTCTCGCGCCTGGTGGGCCTGCCGCTGGTGCTTTTAACCCCCGGCGAAAGTTACTGCGCCCCCGCCCCCATGCGCGAAAAGGCCCTGCGCAAGCTCAGCGGGGTTTGGCTCAGCCGCAGCCAGGGCAAAGATACGCCATTTAACGTCTATATTGACGATACCGCCAGCGCCGAATGCTTTTTGGGGGGCGGCTGCATGGTGGGCGCACTGCTAAGCGGCGGTGTGGGCGAGGGAGCCAAGCTGGCCCTTTTCCAGGACTTAGCCCGTTTTTTGTGCGAGATGCTGGAAGGGGAGGGCGGCCAAACCCCAAAACGCCGCGCCGGCCCGCAGTTAAGCGATGCCCAGCAATACTATATGATTTATATGCGGGGCAAAAACCTGGCGGCAAAGCACGAGGCGCTTGCGAAGGAGTGTGAGCTGTATGAGTGGGACAGCCACCTGAAATACGGCGTATTTTTACTGCCGCAGCAAAGCACCCCCAAAGAGGCGCTGTACCAAAGCATAGGCAAAATACTGGCGCTGGCCCAGGCCGACCTGTTCATCTTTTCCGATATCGCCTATTACCCGGCCCGGCTGCGGGGGCTGGTACAATCCATCACGGGCCAGCTAGGCGGCATCTACGCCCTAAACGGCATTTACACCGCGGGGGAAATACCCCTGTTGTACCTGCTTAGCCTGGCGCCCTACGCCCTAAAAAAGAAACTGTATGACGACTGGGCCCCCGCCATACAATACGGCGAGGACGCCCTTGCGCTGGACACCCTGCGCCTGTTTGTGGCCACCAAAAGCCTGGGCAAGCTGGCCGCTTTACTGGGCGTGCATGTAAATACCGTAAAATACCGGGTGCAAAAAGCCGTAAACCCGCATTTTTTTGATGCCAGCAACCTTTTAAACAACGTTTGGTCGCTGGAGTTATTGCTGCCGCTGGAAAACGCAAAACTGGAGGAATATTAGAGCAGATGAACAAAACATAGATATAGCGAACGCAGGCAGAAACGGTGCAGGGCAAGGCGGAG
>CAZKBM010000135.1:0-3897 GCA_964550985.1 uncultured Oscillospiraceae bacterium | reverse complement strand
GGCGACCGCATGGACCTCTCCACGGCCGACCGTTTCCTCATCCACGTGCCCATGTTCCACTGTTTCGGCATGGTGCTCTCCATGACGGCATCTATCACACATGGCAGCACCATCTGCCCCATCCCGGCCTTTTCGCCCCGCCTCTCGCTGGAGTGCATAAACCAGGAAAAGATAACGGCCTGCAACGGCGTGCCCACCATGTTTATCGCCATGTTGGAACACGAAAATTTTGCCAAAACCGATTTTTCTCATATGCGCACCGGCATCATGGCGGGCAGCCCCTGCCCAGTAAAGGTGATGCAAGACGTGATTGGCAAAATGCACATGCCGGAAATTACCATCGTGTTTGGCCAAACCGAAAGCAGCCCTGGCTGCACCATGAGTTCATCCGACGACGAAATTGAGGTAAAGGTGAACACCGTTGGCCACGCCCTGCCGGGTATCGAGTGCAAAATTGTAGACCCCGCCACCTATGAGGATTTACCCGACAATGTGGACGGCGAGTTTGTGGCCCGCGGTTATAACATTATGAAAGGCTACTACAAAATGCCTGCGGCCACAGCCAACGCCATAGACGAAGAGGGCTGGCTGCACACGGGCGACCTGGCCCGCCGCCTGCCCGACGGCAACTACAAAATAACTGGCCGCATCAAGGATATGATTATTCGCGGGGGAGAAAACATCTACCCCAAAGAGATTGAAGACTTCATCTACACCCACGAAAAGGTGAAGGATGTGCAGGTGATTGGTGTGCCCGATAAACAGTACGGCGAGGAAATTATGGCCTGCGTGGTGCTAAAAGAGGGGATGGAAAGCACCGAGGACGAGATACGCCAATATGTGGCCGAACATATGGCCAAGCAGAAAAAACCCAAATATGTGCGCTTTGTTGAGGGGTTCCCCATGAACGCCGCAGGTAAAATACTAAAGTACAAAATGGTGGAAGAGGCCGTGGAACTGCTGGGTCTGCAAGAGGCCAGCAAGATTGAAACAGCCTAGGCTATCAAAACGGCAAAAGCAGGCCCCCTCCCGGCTGGGAGGGGGCCTGCTTTGAGCACATGGTAGGCAGAAAAGAGAAGTATTCCTTACCACCATATGTTATTGAAAATATGGAAGAAGATGTTCAGCATCTCAGTCATCCGTGTCGCCTCCTTTCTGGGGTGCTTTTCTTTTGTTCTGCCCGTATTTTACCGCTTGTGCTGTAACCAAAGCGTAACCGGCTTTAACCCATTGGCAAAAAAACCGCTAGAAACGACCTAAATCAGCCTTGCATCCGGCTTTGGGATGTGGTATAATTTAGCCTGTAAGAAACTACACGCGAGAGAGTGGGCAGTGCCCGCTCTTTTGCCGTGTATGGGGCATTTTTGGTGTACATAAAGCACTCTGTGCCTTAATTATCGATAATGCGAGGATAATGCATGGCGAAACCAACAGGCAATGTGGCTGCAAGGGCAGAAGAACTGGTGCGTGGCCCCATTGAGGCGCTGGGCCTGCGCCTGTGGGATGTGCGCTATGAAAAAGAGGGGGCCGATTGGTATCTTCGGGTATTGATTGACCGCGACGAGCCCCTGGATACCGACACCTGCGAAAAAGCCTCGCGCGCTATAGACCCCATTTTGGATGAGGCCGACCCCGTTGAAAGCAGCTATATTTTAGAGGTGGGCAGCCCCGGCCTTGGGCGTAAGCTGGTAAAGCCGCAGCACTTTGCGGCCATGCAGGGGCGCAAGGTGCGTATAGGGCTGTACCGCGCAAACGAAGCGGGCCAAAAGCAGCTCTCTGGCGTTTTGCAGGGCCGCACCGAGGAAAGCCTCAGCCTGTGCCTGCCCGAAGGGGAGATAGAGCTGCCCACAAAAGAACTTACGGGTGTGTGGCTGTGCGACGATGAAGACCTGTTCAAGTAAGCCCATAAAATGGGCCGTATAGCAAGTTTGCTGCAAAGTGAGCCACTGCGGAAAAGTAGACACGAAAGTTGGAAAGCAGAATGAATGAAGAACTGTTCACAGCCCTGGCGGCGCTGGAAGAAGAGCGGGGCATCTCGGCCGATTACCTGCTGGAAAAGGTGAAAAATGCCATTGGCATCGCCGTGAAAAAGGACTATGAGGTCGAGGACGAAAACGTCTCGGTTCTGATGGATCCCCGCAGTGGCGCGTTTGAGGTGCGCCTGTTGCAGGAGGTGGTAGACGAGGTGGAAAACCCCCGCACCCAGGTGAGTTTGGCCGAGGCCAAAAAGCGGGATAAAAACCTTGTGGTGGGAGACCACCTGGAAACCCGGCTGCAAACCCAGGAGTTTGGGCGCATTGCGGCCCAAACGGCAAAGCATGTCATCCGGCAGGGCATACGCGAGGCCGAACGCAGCCAGATGTACACCGAGATGCAGAGCAAGAGCCATGAAATTGTAACAGGCCTTGTAACACGGGTGGACCCCGTGCGTGGTGTGGTGGCTTTAGAAATTGGCAAAAATGAGGCCATTTTACCCAAGAACGAGCAGGTGCCCGGTGAAATTTTGGAAGAGGGCGACCGCGTGAAGGTGTACGTGGTGGATGTCACGGTGAGCGAGCGCGGCCCCCGCGTGATGATTAGCCGCACGCATCCCGGCCTGGTTAAGCGGATGTTTGAAATGGAAGTGCCGGAGGTGTTTGACGGCACGGTTGAGATAAAGGCCATTGCCCGCGAGGCCGGCCAGCGCACCAAAATTGCCGTATCCAGCAAAGACCCGAACGTTGACCCGCGCGGCGCCTGCATTGGCGCGCACGGCGCGCGGGTGGCCAATATTGTGGAGGAACTGGGCGGCGAAAAGATAGATGTGGTGCTGTACAGCGAGGATCCCGCCGAGTTTATTGCGGCAGCCCTTTCCCCGGCCAATGTGCTAAAGGTGGAACTGATTGAGGGCGAGGGGAAAAACTGCCAGGCCACCGTGCCCGACCACCAGCTTTCGCTTGCCATTGGCAACCGCGGCCAAAACGCCCGCCTATGCGCGCGGCTAACTGGCTATAACATCGATATACGCCCCGAAAGCGGCTATTACGGAGAGGAATAACTTGCCACAGCAGCAAAAAACAAAAAAACCACCCCTGCGCCACTGTGTGGGCTGCGGGGAGGGTAAGGCCAAAAAAGAACTGGTGCGTGTTGTGCGCAGCAAAGAGGGCCAGGTGAGTTTGGATGACACCGGCAAGGCCCCCGGCCGGGGCGCTTATCTTTGCCGCAGCGCCGCCTGCCTTGCTAAGGCCCGCAAGAAAAAGGCTTTAGAACGCGCCTTTGGCCTGGCCGTACCGGGCGAAGTGTACGAGCGGCTGGAACAGCAGCTTGCCACTTCGGATGCCGATGGATAGCCCCGCCTGCCCAGCGGCTTTGCTGGGCGCGCTCTCCCTCTGCCGCAAGGCCGGCGCGCTGGCCCTGGGCAGCGACGCGGTTTTGCAAAGCCTGCAAAATGGCAAGGCCCAACTTTTGCTGTTTGCCAGCGACACCGCCCCCCGCACCCAAAAAAACCTGTTGGAAAAAGCCCCGAAGGGTTTGGTGGTAAAAACCTTGCCCTGCGGCAAACAGGCCTTGGCCGCCCTGTTTCAAAAACCCGTAGGGGCCCTGGCCGTTACAAAAGCGCCCCTGGCAGAGCTCTGCCTTACCAAACTGGCGCAACCCATAAGCCCAAAGCCCTAGCGTTTTTTATAGATGTGTTTATAGATGTGTTATAGATAAAGTGATAAGATGCGTAAGTCAGATAGCTGTAGGAGGAACTTCATTTGGTCATTAAGTACAAACTCAGTGATTTCGCCAAGGATTTGGATGTTCAGAACAAGCAGGTTGTGGACATGCTCAATGATAAGTTTGGCGAGGTAAAAAAACACACCACACCGCTTACCGAGGAGGAACTCGACTACCTGTTCGATTTCTTTACCCGGC
>CAZKBM010000134.1:0-3899 GCA_964550985.1 uncultured Oscillospiraceae bacterium | reverse complement strand
GCAGCGCCTGATTTTTCCCGTATTTATGCGCTACAGTTTGTTAATTTGCTGTAAAAAGAAGCGAACCCGCTTGGGTTCGCTTCTTTTTTCCTGTTTGTTTATCTGGGCATTTACAAAAACTTCTTTACCCTATTGATTCCTCGTGCCGGGGGCTACGCTTCACAATAAAAAGGGCGTTCATCAGGGCCGTTACAATCTCTGTGGTAAGCTCCCGTGTGTTTTGCAGGGCGGCTTCCAAATGGTTGCTGGCCACATACTGCGGTTGTATTTTGTTTAGGGTTATCGCAAATACATCATCCCTGCAACGCTCACAGGTGCAACCCTCCACCTTTTGGCGAAACCGGTCATAATTTTTATCCACCAGATATTCAGCCAGATTTATGGGGTAGGGCGGCGGCCCGTCAAAGGGTTTGGTGGCGTCTTGCGGCGGGGTTTGTGCGGCCGCCGGGGCCTGTTGCAAAGGCGGCTGGGCCGGCTGCTGGGGCGTCGGGGCCTGCTGCAAAGGCGGCTGAGCCTGCTGCAAAGGCGGCTGGGCCTGCTGCAAAGGCGGCTGGGCCTGCTGCGGGGCCGCCGGGGCCTGCTGCAAAGGCGGCTGGGCCTGTTGCGGGGCCGCCGGGGCCTGCTGCAAAGGCGGCTGGGCCGGCTGCTGGGCCGTCATCTGGGGGGATGCTTCCGCTTGGGTTTGTGCGGGGGCATCCGCCACGGGCGGCGGCATTTTCGCCACAGCATCCCCCGCATTTTTCGCCGTGTCATTATCCGTGGCATCCCCCTGGGCAAACTCTGGCTGCCGGGGTGGCTGAAACTCTTGGGGGGGCGCAGACACGTCGTTTAACGCAAAAGGGGCCGCTTCAAAAAGCGGCTGGCCATCTGCTGCTGGCTGTGATAGTATTGTGGGCAGAGGCCCTGTATCTGCAGACGACGGGGCAGCCTTGGCGGAAGGGATAATCTTCCGAAACATGCTCTCTTTGTCAATTTCACCCTTTGTGGGCATAATCAAATCTCCCTGTAAAGAATCTCATCGGCCAAAGCCATGTAATCTTTCATGGCGATATTGCGCGGCGAATAGCTGATGAGATTTTTCTGTAAAGCCTGGGCTTCGGTAACGGCTACACTGCTGCGAATACAGGTGTGGAACAGTGGAATATCCAGTTCGCTGGAGATCATCTGGGCCGTACCCTGAATTTCAGCCGCCAGGGTGGTGCGGGGGGCATAGCGGGTTAGCAAAATCCCCTCAAAACGCAGTTGCGGGTTACAATAGGTACGCACAAAGGTAACAGTGTCATACAATTGGGTAATACCCTGCAAGCTAAAAATATCGCTTAGCATAGGCACAATAACACTATCGGCCGCCGTGAAGGCATTGACGGTAAGCACACTGAGCGCCGGAGGGGTGTCGACGATGATAAAATCATAATCCTGCTTGATGGGACGCAGGGCGTTGGCCAGCAAAAATTCTCTGCCCTGCCCGGTAAATTCCAGTTCCGCGCCCGAAAGCAGGATGTTGGCCGGAACCAGTTCTACCACCTCGGTTGCCTGAATGGCCGAACGAATGGAAGTTTCCCCTTTGAACACCTCGTAACAGGTGGGTACGCCCTCATTTTCGGCGCCCATGCTAAAACTCAGGTTCCCCTGAGGGTCCAAATCAACGGCCAGAACTTTTTTTCCGCGCTTTTTAAAAGCAGCGGCCAAAGCACCTGTGGTGGTGGTTTTCCCCACACCGCCTTTTTGGTTCGACACTGCAATAATGGTTCCCATACTCCATTCCTTTCACAGAACGAACACTTCAATCGTTATTATATCTCATAGGACGTTCATTTACAAGTGGTCGGCAGAATTGGGTTTATATCTTTTGTAATTATTTTGTAACTATTAGACACTTCACTTTTGGCCCAAATGTGCGAATACTATAACGAGGGATAATATGCCCTTCCAAGTGCAAGCTTAGTTAACACAGTCCCTCGAGGAGGTCGGGTTCAAGATGAAAATTAATGCAGCCGCCGGTTACGAGCAGTACAAAAGCTACGTAAAAGGGTTAAAAAACTCTGATTCTGCCACTGGCAAGATAAAAAATGAAAGTGGACGCCCCACCGCCGCCAACACCGATAAGGTGACGTTTAGCGAAGCCGCCGCCGCCCAGGCGGAGGTGAGCCGCCTTGCCACCGCGCTTACGGGCGAAGTGGAGGAATTGGGCAGCGCCCAGCACCTGGCGCAGCTGGAAGAAAGCCTTGCAAACGGACGTTATTTTGTTGATTCAGAGGCAATTGTCTCCTCGATTTTAGGGGAAGCTTAAGTTTGTTTTTCTGTTTGGTGCGGCAACCGAATCTAGTAGGAAAGATGAGGGTAAAGCAATGCCCATGTCATTGCCACAAAAGGAGTATTTCGCCTTTATAGAGGAATACACCGGTTTTTTGGAGCGGATGCTGGCCGACGAAAAAAGCAAGCTTTTGGCTTTGCAAAGCAAAAGCTTGGCAAAAATTGAGCAAAGTATCGCAGTATCACAGGCAAACGCTAAACAACTGGAAAACTATGAGATTAAACGAATGGCCCTGCAGCAGAAATGTGGCTTTGGGGGCCTAACCTTCCGCAAGATTATTGAAGGCTACCCTAAAGACGCACAAAGCCCGTTTTGGCAGATGTATGACCGCTTTGAACGCAGTGTGGGCGGCATCCGCTTTCACAACGACAAATCCATGGCGGTGGCCCGAGACAACATGATGGACATCGACCCTTCGGCCGTTTTGCCGGGGGCTGCAAACGCCGGGGGCAGTGGGCAAGCCACAAACCCCTACGCCAAATTAAAACGCCAACAGGATGCGCAAAGCAGCATCTTGGAGACCAAAATATAGCGTGTCAGCATATAAAAGCGGCCACGCCCAAAGACCATACATAGCAAAAACACAGGAGGCAGACGCATGAGACCAACTTTTATGGGGTTTGAAACCGCTACCCGGGGCCTGATGGTACAACAAAAGGCTTTGGACATTGTGGGAAACAACCTCACAAATATAAGCACCACGGGCTACACCCGCCAACGGGTGGATTTGGTTTCGCTGAATGTAAACATGCGTTACAGCCGCTATAACCAAAATTCTACCTCCTTTGCCGGGCAGGGCGCCGCCGTGTATGGCGTCTCCCAAATTCGAGATTCCTTTTTGGATAAACGTTTCCGCGAGGAATATGCCGATGTGGGCTACCACGATGTGGTCTCCTCGGTGTTGACCGATCTGCACTCGGCCATCGATGAGGTTTCGCCCGCGGTGATGACCAAGGCGATGACCGATTTCCAGACCGCCTGGAATGAGCTGCTGCAAAAGCCGGGTGAATCCACCAATGCGGCAAATATCCTCTCAAAGGCCAGCCAAATCGTCTCTGTGTTCCAGCAGATGTCCCAGAAGATTGACAACGTCTGGTCTCAGCAGGACTATAACCTCTCACAGGATATCAACAATATCAACTCCATTTTAGGGCGCATTGCCGAACTAAACGATGTGATTTCCAAAGAGACATTTAACAGCCTAGACCCAAACAACAAAAATTACCAGGTACTGGAACTGCTTGACCAGCGCAATGTGCTGCTTGACCAGCTTTCCAACTTTGGCGACATGACCTACCGCGAAGAGACGGACGGCACCGTGACCGTGACACTGGGTGGCGAAGTGGCCGTAAAGGGAAAAGAGTTTCAAACCCTGCGCTACGCCAAGGATATTTACGATGAAAACTACCCCACTGTGCGGGTATTTTGGAACAACTCCGGCCAAGACGCCAATTTTAGCACCGGCACCATACGCGGCTATGTGGATATGATGAATGGCCGTGGGCTGCACACCATCAACGAGGATAACTCCAACTTCTCGCAGGGGATTTTGTACTACAAAGAGAAGATAGACACCTTTGCCAAA
>CAZKBM010000133.1:0-4049 GCA_964550985.1 uncultured Oscillospiraceae bacterium | reverse complement strand
CAAAGCAAGCCCCATAAAAAGCGGATTTTGGGCTTTGCCCTCAAGGTTCTGCCCTCAAGGTTCTGCCCTTAACCCAAATCCATAGCCCAGCCCCGCCCCTGGCCGCCCCAAGGCTAGCCACCCCTACGGCAAGCCCCTCATCCGCTTTCCACCAGCACAGCCTGGGTCAGCAAATTTTTTCCATCATAGCTGTGGCTGCCCCGCAGCACCGTGAAGGGCGCGTTGACATACCTGCTTTGCAGCAGCACCGGCGCGCCAATTTGCACCCGCTGGTTGCCCAGCAGCTTTACCTTGTAACCCCGGTAGCTGGGGCCGCCCTCGGCGGCGCTTTCCTCACTAAAGGGGGTGGGGGCCTCAATCAGGCCGCTCTGCTGGCTTATCAGCAGCCGGTCTGCCGCACGGTTCACCCCAAGGTTTTTCACCACCAAAAGGCCGTTTGCCAGGTAGGCCGTGCTGCCGCAAACGGCGGCAAACTCGGCAATTTTCTCGTATAAAGGCCCCTCCACCACCACGGCCTCGCCGTACACCCGGTCGCTCTCGCAGCTCAGCTCCAAAACGGGGTAGCCGCACTGCTCCACCAGGTCGCCCAGTATTCGGCTGGCGCGCATTCCCGCGCCGTAGGTGCAGGCGATGTAAGGCCCCCCGCTGCCAAAAGCCCCAATGTCGGCCCCTGCCCCTTGGTCGTACCAGGTGCTGTGGGCCAGCACGTTTGGGTTTACGGCGTTCTGGGTTAGATGCAGGGTAACGGCCCGGTCGGCCCCCTTCCACTCGGCCTCAATTTCGGCGATATCGGCACAAAAAAACCAGCCAACGCCGCCGCCCGAATCAAAGCCTCCAAAGGTGATGAGGGTATCGCCGATGCGCATTTTGCGGATGGTATCGTCGGAAATATTGTAGATGATAAACTCGCCGGTGTTGGGCTGGGGTTTTTCGTCAAAATCCCAGCGGAACTCATAGTCGTACTCGGCGCTGTTCCACTCCAGGCCTATGCCGCTGCCCGCACGGTGAACGGTGGCCTGTAGCCCGTAGCCATACAGCCCAATGGGCAGCTCGTAGGGCGTTTCCTGCTCGCCTAACTCCTTGTGCCACTGCCGCAGCGCCGTAAGCAGATAGCTGCTTTCCCCCGTCAAATTTTCCCTCCTCCTTTCCCAGTACCCCCCTGTTCTCTCTTGCTGCACCCGGCCCGGTTTGGGCGTCGCCCGCGGCCTCGTACCCCGGCTGGCTTCACCGGCTTTACCGCCGCTTTTGCCCCTGCCAGTTTTTTCAAACCTCATACTATTTCAGAGGAAAAACGAAGTAAAGTTTTTAACGAAATTTAGCCTCAGTCGTCCTCCAGGGTTAAAAACACCGTTTTGCCAAGGTTTTCCCACCTTATCTCGGTTTCGGCCCCGCTTTCGTCCAGCGGCACAAGGCGCAGGGGCGGGTACTGCCCGGCCTCGTACACGTCCTGCCAAAGTGGCCTTGCGTACACCAGCCTTTCGCCCCCGCAAACCAGGTCTTCCCCCTTGTACAGGTGCACTGTAAAGGCGTCCATGCGGCTGTTGTAGTGCACTTCCAGCGTGTATACCCCCGCTCCCAGCACAAATTGGGCGCGGTAGGGCAGGTTTTCTTTGTTAATGGCAAGGCGGTCTCGCATCTACCACACCCCCAGTAAAATTTTGGCCCCCGGCGTTATGTTGGCGGCCTCCCCCTCGTGGCCGGGGCTAAAGATGTCCCGCCCCAGGTTCAGGCGCAGCAGTTCTTCCACCGTAACGCCCCGGCTGCGGTACTGCTGGGCCACAAAATACAGCGTCTCGCCCGCCATCAGGGTGTGGTAGCGCTGTTTGGGCTGCGAAAGGTTCTCCAGGCTGGTGGTGCCGTCAAAGTTCATCTGGCCAATCAAAAGGTCGTCTGTGTAGCCCACCCGGTACTGGTAGTTTTTGCGGGCAATGCGCACCTCGCGCAGCTGCATGTCAAACTCCACCCCGCCTTTAATCTGCGGCAGGGCCCTTGTGGTAAAACTTACAATGTGGGCGCTTTGCAGCACGGTTTTGCCAATGTACTCCAGCACCTGGCCCCCCCGCGCCAGGTTGCGCAGATGGCGCACGGTGTCGGCGTAGTCCTCGCCCACAATCTCCCCTTTGATGGTAAGGGTGGCCGGGGCGGGCCGCACAAACGAGGTGATGTCCAGCCCGGTCTCCACCGGGTGGCTGGCCACCTCCACGGGGGTGTCCAGGCTCTCGCTCTCCACCCAGCAGTAGCTGCCGCCAATAATCGCCATGCCTTACACCTCCCTTGCGCCTGCGCCGCCGCGCCTTGCGCCCGCCATCAGCCGGGTGAAGGAATCCAGTATCCAGCCCTTCACCTGGCGTTCCAAGTCGCGGTCTGCCGCGCTGGCATTGCCCCCAATGGTAAGGGTGAACTGTGGGCTGTTGTTTTGAATAACAGGCCGGCCAAAACCCGCTGCGCCCCACTGCGGGGGCGGGTTTTGGGCGGGTGCGCGGGGGCTGAGCAAGGGGGCGGTTGCGGCGGTTTTAAGCCCCTGCGCCCCGCTTTGCACCAGCGGCAGGCTGGCACGGATGCCCTTGGCAAAACCAAGGCCGGTAAAGGCGCCCAGGCTTTGGGTAACCCTGCTGGGGGAGTGTATTTTCAGCGCCCGCGCCATGGTGGAAGCCACCTCATTTGCCATGCCGGACGCAAGGGCCAACAGCGCCCCCCGCTGGGAGTTAAGCCCGTTTTGAAAACCCAGCATGGCGTTTACCCCAACCCCGTACAGGCTGCCCGCCAGCGGGGCCAGCGCCAGGGGAATGGCGGTGGCCATATTCTGCATATCCAGGGTGATGGCAGCCGCGCCGGTTTGCATGGCAAGGCGGGCTTCGGCCATTTTCAGGCCAAGGTTTGTCAGGCACAGGGCCATAAGGGGGGTGTTTTGGCCCATACTTAGGGCCAGCGACGCAAAACCAGCCTGCGCCCCCGCCGCGCCCGCCACCAGCGCCCCAAGGGAGGCGTTTGCCCCCCCAAGGCCGGTTTGCAGGGCCATAGCCCCCGCCCCCGCCACACGGGCCGAAGCGCCAAAGCTTTGCAAAGCGGGGTTCAGTTTTTGCAGTTCGGCCTGCCATTTTGCGCCATCCAGCCCCGGCAGGGTAAAGCCTTGCCCCGCCGCCGCACGCAGGGCCCCGGTGTAGGCGGCCAGGGTTTGCCTGGCCGCCGCAGCCGCGGCCGCCACATCGGCCTTCGGCGCGGGCAGTAAAAAACCGCCCGCAGCGGGGCGGGCCAAAGCGGTTGTTTGCAGTTTGGCAAGGCTTTGCTTCGCCGCTTCCAGGGGGGCCGCAAGGCCCGCCGCAGCGCTTTTGCCCCGCACCTCCAAACCCGCAATGGCCGCGGTGGCCCGCTGCGCCGGGGCGCACAGGCCCAAAAGGCCCTGCGCCAAAGCCCCAAAAACCCCGGTGGCCGCCGCCCCAACCGGCAGGGCGTTTAGGTCCTCTAAAAAGGCGGGCAAACCGCCGCCCACCGCGGGCAGGGGGGCGGCCAGGGCATCGCGCAGTTTTTGGGCCTCTGCCAGCGCAGCCCCAAGGCCGGGGGCCAGGTTTTGGGCCAGCGGGCCAGCCAGGGCCGCCGCCGCGGCATTTAAACTGCTGCTAATACCCTGCAAGGGCGGCAAAGCCGCCCTGCCCGCCCCGCCCAAAGCCGCAAGGCCCCCCTGGCCCAGGGCTGCAAAGCGCTGGGCGTCCCCCATCAGGGCCCCCATCATCCGGCGTATTTTGGCAAAGGGGCTGTCCTCCACCTCAAACAGTATAGATACAACATCCTCGCGAATCACATCGCCCATGGGGCTACCTCCTTTTTGGTAGGGGAAAACGGGCCCGCTCGCCGGGGTTTTTGTTTGCAAACCAAATAGAGAACCGGCCACGCAGCAAGCCAAGGTTTTGAAGCCAAATGTAATACCAGCCACCCAGCGGCCAGGGGCCGGGTGTTCCGCAGCGTGGCTGCCTTCGCAGGTATGCAGGGTCATCCGCGCGGAGGAATGCGCGGACACTGGCCGCCATACGGCAAGCCAAAGTTTTGAGGCC
>CAZKBM010000132.1:0-4144 GCA_964550985.1 uncultured Oscillospiraceae bacterium | reverse complement strand
TACGTATAGAAGAGTAAGTGGCGCCTTGCCACAATTCTCCTCTTTTTAAAGAAGGTGTACCCATGCCCACGCCCGAAAAACCCACCTGGGATGAGCGATATTATACCGTGACGGCCAGCGCAGGCAATTTGCTGATTTCCTGCTTTTTGGCTTCGCGCACCTTTACAAACCGCCCCGCCCAGCTAGAAATGCCCGATTTCACCGAGGAACACATCCACTCCAGCTATGAATTACTCATCTGCCGCAAGGGGCAGGGTTTCCAGTTCATCAATGGCCATGCCTACCGCTACGAACCGGGCAGCATCTTCGTGATGGCCCCTTTCATCAAACACGCCAACATCAGCAGCGGGCAGGGGGAATGGCGCCATTCCATCCGCTTTGAACTGCCCCAGAACCGCGGCGACCTGCCCGCCTATATGGAGGAGGCCCTGCGCCAGCTCAAACACGACGGCTGCTTCCGCTTTTCTGCCGATGACATGATGCTCTCCATGCTGGACGCCCTGGCCAAAACCGTGCAGCGCAACGAGCCGCACGTAGAACTGCTGCTGGGGGGAATTCTCTCCACCATTTTTTCCTGCGTGTTTTATAACCTTTGCTGGCTGTGCAGCAAAAACGGAGGCGGGGGCGGCGAGGCCCCGTTGCAGGAGGACCCCAGCCGCCGCAAATTTTTGCTGGACTACTATTTCGACCATTTGATGTACAGCGACGCGGATGACGACGTAAAGATGGACGACATCTGCCGCCAGCTTCATTTAAGCCCCAGCCAGCTCAACCGTGTGCTAAAAGAAACCTACGGCACCACCTTCAAGAAAAAAAGCATTGAGGTACGCCTGGCCTACATTAAATATTATCTAAAATATACCACCCTCACCGTTAGCGAGATTGCCAGCCGCACCAAGTTTGCCAGCGACAGCAACTTTTCCCTGTTTTTTAAACAGCACACCGGCCTTTCTCCCACCCAGTTCCGGCTTACCGAGTGCGTGGCCGAACAGGCCGAAGCCCCTTGGGAAGTGGAAAGCTAGCCCGGCTTGTAAAACCAAAAAGGGGCCGCTGGCCCCGCCGCCTTGTAACCGCTAAAAAAGTTTGCCCTCCGGCCTATTTGCCGGAGGGCGTTTTTTGTTATATGGGCCTAGGCACCCGCGTTCTTTTTACTCCAGCACCAGTTCCCCAAAAAACTCTGGGCGGTGGAAATCCGCCTCTTCCCACACAATGGGGTTCCAGCTTCCGCAGTGTTCCAGCGGGCCGGTTTCGGCCAGCTTATAAAAATTTCCCCGCATCACACTGCCGCTTTTCCAGCCGGCATCTGCCACATGCCGCGCCAAAAAGGCAAAGGGCACAAAGGCCTGTAGCGTCCACAAATAGCCCTCTTCGCACAATTGCACCGCAGAGCGCACACCAAACTGTAGCAAATCCTCCTCTTGCAGCAGCACATTGTCCTCCCGCCCGGTGCCCACCCCCACATACATGGCACACAGGGCATTAAACTCCAGGTTTACGTAGGCGGCGCTTTGGGCGGGCGCTGGCATCAAAAACAGCTCCACGGCGCTGTCGTCACAAACGCGGGGGTCAATCAGGCGCTTTTCCGCCAGCAACACCTTCTCCCGGGTTTGGTAGCGCAGGTACAGCCCCTCCTCGTCCCACACCGCCTGTACCGTGGTGGGTGGGCGGTAACCCGTTAAATCCCAGGGGTAGCTGGCTATGTGCAGCACCGGGGCGTCTGCAAAGGCCTTGCCACTTTCTACCGCCGCGCGGCTGCTGTGCTGTAGGCTATATCGGTTCATTCTGTATTGCCTCCTCCCGCCTTCCATACCCCGCTTTGGGCCGCTGGCCCCGTGGGTACTTTGGCGCGTGTTTCTTATTTGCTTATCATATCCCCCAGTTTTCCCCCTGTCAACCAGGGCAATTTAGATACTTCATACAAAAAAATCGGCAATTTTGCTCAAAAATGGCGGGTTTTTTCTTTCATGCACGGCGTAAAGTAAAAATATTGAACCAAAAGTAAAATCTATGGGTGTATTTATGGGGGGAATGGGGTAGAATATAAGCTAGGGGATAGAGTTGCACAAAAAAACTGGTTTGTGTTATAAATTTATCGACAAGGAGACTGCATGATGAAAAAACTCACCGCTTTTTTACTTGCCTTTGCTCTTCTGTCCGTGGTCTTTTTAACAAGCTGTGGAGGTGGCACTTCCAGCAGCGCACCTGCGGCCAGCGCACCTGCCAGCACGTCCGGTAGTGCCGCAGCCAGTGGCAGTGCCGCCAGCGGCGAGCCCGTGGAACTCACTTTTTATGCCTATGGCTTCCAGGCGCTTGTGGGCCTGCCAGGCTATGAGGATCAAACCCAAAACCTGGGCGACGCCTACAACCTGATCATCGAGGAATTTGTAAAAGAGAACCCCAACGTCACCATCAAACTGGTGCCCATCAACCCCGCGGGCGGCGGCACCGAACAAATGGACGTAGACCTGGCCAGCGGCACCGTACCGAACCTCTATTACGATTCCCTGCTGCGCATCTCCAAATACAACGGCCTGGATTACCTGCTGGACATGTCCAGCTATGTCTCCCCCGACGTTGTGAGCGGCTTTACCCCCGGCTCCATTGAAGAAGGCGCTTTGTGGTACATGCCCACTGGTTCCAGCCCCATGGTAATGTGCGTGAACAAAACCATGTTCGACGAGCTGAACATCAGCGATTTGCTGCCGAAGCCCGATGACCGCAACTGGACCGTGGACGAGTTCAAAGCCGCCTTGGAGGCCGTGAAAGCCGCCAACCGGCCCGACACCTACCCCTTGATGCTGTGGGCGGCCAACCAGAGCGGCGACGCCTGCAACATGAGTTACCTGTGGGGCTTCAATGCCCGGTTCTTTGACGGCAACGATTTTTCCAAGACCATTTTGAATAACGACGCGGGCTACGAGGCCCTCGGTTTCCTCAATGAGCTTTCCACCAGCGGCCTGGCCGTACCGGGCGCCGCGGGCCTGAACGATGACGACATGTGGGCCATGTGGCAAAACGGGCAGGTGGCCATGACCGGCGGCTACCCCTACCTGGAAGTGCTGGCTGCCGAAGCCGAAACCCCCTTCGAGCCCTACTTCGTGAACTACCCCCATCTGGAAGGCCAAGATAACCCGCCCCTGGCCCCCGATACCCACGCCATCTCCGTATTTAAAAGCGACAACGAGGCCGAGAACGAAGCGGCCGCCAAATTCGCCGAATTCATGGTGAGCAGCGATTGGGCCGCCACCTTCAGCCAAGCCTTGGGCGATATGACCGTGCACACCGCTCTGGATGGCAAAGTGGAATTGAGCGAGCAGGGCAAGGCTGCCCAGGCGCTGATTGACCAAAACGGCCTGATTAGCTACGGCCCCGCCTGCCCCAAATGGAGCGAACTGCGCCCGCTGTACGCCTCGGAATTGCAGGCCATGTTCAGCGGCACCAAAACCCCGCAGCAGGCCGCCGATGATTTTGCCGCGGCCGCCAACACCGTTTTGCAAGACGCATAATTCCCACCGTTTCACATTCCCCAGCGGCCCCGGGCAGGCCACTGGCAGAACAACGGAACCCAAGGCCACGAGCCGGTGCTTTCGCCCAGCTCGTGGCCTGCTTTCCATAAAGCCAGTGGGCCCCGGCGCGGCTGGGAAACATGAGATACTGCTTTTCCGCTAGACCTCTTCGCTTTTGCGGCAGAGCGGTATGAGGAGTAAGCAAGCCTATGAAAACCCAAGACTATCCCCCAAAACAGGGCTTTTTAAGCCGTCTTTGGAAGCAACGTTGGGCCTATATTTTTCTTCTTCCCGGCCTCATACTGTTCTTCGTGTTCAGTGTGTACCCGGTGTTTGAAACGGTGCGCCTTAGCTTTTTTGATTACACCCTGCGCACCCAGGAATTTAATGGCTTCGCAAACTATATCCGCCTATGGAACGACCCCGTTTTCCGCAAGGTGTTTCTGAATGGTTTCAAATACGCCTTGTACCTGGTTCCCTCAGTGGTCATTCTGGCCTTGTTCATCGCCAACGCGGTGGCCAATGCAAAGCCCCTCATCCAGTCACTGTTCCGTGGCGCATTCTACCTGCCCACCGTGGTGGGCGGCGTGGTTATCTCGGCGGTGTGGCTGTGGATGTACCACCCGCTGAACGGCCTG
>CAZKBM010000131.1:0-4292 GCA_964550985.1 uncultured Oscillospiraceae bacterium | reverse complement strand
CCAGTTCCTCATTCCAAACCGTGTAGCCGCCCACCGCATCGTCGCCCGGAATCATATACACCTCTTTCACGGTGCCGCTCACCGGGAAGTGATAACGGTGGTAGTCGTTCACGTCCAAAAAGGTGTGCGTAAGGGTGCCGCCGGCAAAGGCATCCTTGTATTCACTATCGCCCAACAGGGTGGCAATAGAGGTAAAAATACCCGATTTAATGTTCACGCCGTCTTTGTGCACAATGTGGTTATCCGCGCCAATTTGCCACACCCCCTGTGGCTGAGAATCGGCCGGGGAGATAAGTATCGAATCATCCTCGGGGGAAACGATGGGCCGCACGCTGGGGGAGCTGAGGTGGCGCGCAAAAAATTGGTTGAAGGTTTTCCAGTTGCTGGGGTCTTCGTAGGTGTCACCGTTCAGCCCAAAACGCTCGTCGGCCAGCGCCATCTGGTAGTATTCATCGCTCCAGGAATCCGTGGTATTCAAAAACTCTCCCCATTGCGCGGTAAAGTTGATAAGCCAGGTGCGGTAGGGCTCGTGATATTGCAGGGAGTTGTTGTAGTACCCAAGCCCCTCCAGTTCTTCTAAGGGTTGGTCATTGAGGAAGTAGAAATAATCCAGGCTTTGGTCAATCTGCTCGTAGAGTTTGGAATCGGGCGCAGCGTTTGGCAGGATGTTCCAAGGCATGGCTTTGGCGGCCCAATCAATGTAAGAATAGTACTCCTCCAGCGTCTGCGCGGGGTTCGTGTTTTTGTCGGGGTTAATTTCTTTGGCCTTTGCAATCGATTTTTCCATCAGGCTTTTTAAGGTGGGGTCATGGTTCAGCATAGATACAAGCAATTGGGTGGAAGGCTCGTGTTTGCTACCCAGGGTGTCGTCGCTGGAAAGGCCGTTAACAGGCGGGTAGATGTAAGAATTGGCAGCAGCCGCCGCGCTGGATACCCCCTCTGCGGCAGAAGCGGAGGACGCCGCCGCGGAAACCGCACCAGCAAAAGCGCTGCCAGTGGCCGCGCTTTGCGAAGAGGAGGGGGCCGCGCAAGCCGAAAGCAGGCCGCTTACCAAAACCAGGGCAAGCGCCAGGGTAGAAAGACGAGTGGCAATTTTCATGATACAGTACCTCCTTTTTTACTTACAGCATTTTCACAAATAACTTACACACCCTAGGGTGTGTTCGATAAGTAACCCAACTCGTCATTTTGCCAAATTTTGCGTCTTTTGTGCTTGTTGTCCTTGCCGGGCG
This sequence comes from uncultured Oscillospiraceae bacterium, assembly GCA_964550985.1. Taxonomy (GTDB): domain Bacteria; phylum Bacillota; class Clostridia; order Oscillospirales; family Ruminococcaceae; genus JAAYCI01. The sequence goes on along the minus strand of CAZKBM010000131.1, from coordinate 3,060 downwards.
AAAGCCCGCCTACGTCCTCCGCGCCCAAAATACACTAAAATTTTAGGCAAAAGCACGAATTGGAACAATTATCGAACACACCCTAGTATATCCCAATTCTCTTAAAATCCACAAGCACTTTTCCTCTTGAACACCTCATCAATGATTTGCTTTATAGTTTTTTGCGGAATAACGCCACATAAGGTTAACACAACGGCATTTCTCTCGGTCTTTTCCGGCAGCATTGGCATTTCTCCTCCCCCAAAAGCTTGACACCCCGCAAAAGCTGTGCTATACTCCATGTTAGTGAGTTGCATCATTAACTACATAACTCATAAGCCAAAGGGCGGGAGCGCCACAATGAAAACAGAAAAACCGGTATTTGTTCAAATTGTGGAGATGGTTGAGGACGACATTTTAAGCGGTGTGTACCAAACCGATGAAATGATCATCTCCACCACGCAAATCTCCAAACTGCTGAAGGTAAACCCCACAACAGCGGTAAAAGCGGTTGGCATCTTGGCCAGCCGTGGTATTGTGTACAAAAAACGGGGGCTGGGCATGGCCGTAAGCCCCGAGGCAAAGGCCTTGATTTTGGCCCAGCGCAAAGAGCAATTCTACACCCAGGCACTGCCGGAATTTATGGATGATGCGGAAAAAATTGGCATCACCAAACAAGAACTTGCCCAAATGATAACAGGAGGAACCCCATGATACAACTGCAAGACCTAAGCAAATATTACGGCCACACCCTGGCCATAGACGGCCTAAGCCTAAACCTGAGCGGGCCGGGCATCTACTGCCTGCTTGGCAAAAACGGCGCAGGCAAAACCACATTGTTAAAACTGCTTGCAGGCCATATCGACGCAAGCGCTGGCAGCGTACAGATAAACGGCCACACAGCGGGTATGCTGCACATGCCCCCTGCGGTACATTATATTGAAAGCAACGCAAGTCAGTTTAATATGCGGCTAAAAGCCCTGTTTGCCACCGCGGCCAAACTCAGCGACTTAAACCTGCCCCTGGCCCTGGAATTGGCCGCCAAATTCAAGCTGGATTTGCACAAACGCTACAAACAGCTTTCGTTTGGCATGAAGGTGATGGTGAACACCATTTTGGGGCTGGCCAGCCAAAAGAAAATTTTGCTGTTAGATGAGCCAGTGCTGGGTTTTGACGCGGTGATGCGCAAAACTTTCTACGACCTGCTGCTGGAAAGCGCCGAAGGCAGCGACAAAATCATTCTCATCTCCACCCACTTGATAGACGAAATTGCCGCCATTGCCAGCAAGCTCATCATCATAAACCAGGGCAAACTGCTGCTTTATAGCGACATGAACGAAATTGACGAAAAAGCCTATATGGTAACGGGCCCGGCCGCGCCGGTGCAGCAGGCCACCCAGGGGCTGAACGTAATTGGCCAAACCACAGCGGGGGGCTTTGTCTCCAAATATGTTTTCGACACCCGCATCGAGGGCAGCGACCAATACTCGGTGGCGCCGCTGGGCCTGCAAGACTTTTTCATCAGCCTTGTGGGCGAAGAATAGAGAGGAGCACACATAATGCATAAATCACTGGCCGTAGCGGGGGTCAACTTCCGCGTCTCAAAACTCGCCTACCTCATCACAGGCATCCTTCTGGCCTCCGTCCTCATCAATCTCCCCATCAACATCGCCGTGGGCAGCATGAGCACTGGCGATGTAGAAAACTTCCAGCCCAGCCCCGGTTTTTACCTTTACCTCCTGGTGGCGCTGTTCGCCATTTTCGTCCCCGCGCTGTATTTCCGCAAATACATGAATCTGGGGCTCAAAAAGTCCGCCTATATCGGGGGCTGCGCCATCAGTTATGTCATCCTGTCATTTGGCGTCTCGGTGCTGTCCCTCCTCTCCTATTTAACGCTGGATAAACTGCTCACCGTGCCGCCCATAAGCTACATCTGGCACCCCTTCCAAATTTTTGGCTGGGAGAATAACGGCCTTGTGGTGGGCTTTTTCCAGCAGTTTGCCTTTCTGCTGCTCGTGGCCGCCGCGGCGCATCTGCTCACCACCATCCAAACCTTTTGGTACGGCTGGCTGGCCGATATCGTCATCGTCGCCATCATTGCGGTGTTCACCCCCATCCCCGTGCTGCGCGGGGTCCTCATCGCATTTTTCAATTTCATCATCTTCACGCCATACGCATTTGTGCAAATTTCCGCTTGTTTATTACTAAGTATTGCGCTATACCTGCTTAGTATTGTACCTGTGAAGCAAAAACCGGTGTAACCAAAGCACAAAGCGGTGACATTGCATAGCCAAATAACCAAGGAAAAGCAAAACTGTCGTCCCCCCACGCGGGCAGACGGCAGTTTTGCTTTTCTGAATTGTTACGTTTTCACCTTCACACGGCAGTTACAAAGCTTTGGGCCAAATGATACCCACTTCCATTTGCATCCCCCGCCACCCCGCAGGCGGTGTCCGGGTATTCCTCCGCGCGTTCACAAAATTCGTCGAAAATATGTTTTCATTTTCGACAGAATTTTTGCATGGCTTGCCTGATGACCCTGCATACCTGCGAAGGCAGCCGCGCTGCGAAACCCCCGGCCCCTGGCCGCAGGGGGGGCTGTTTGCAAAATTTGGCCTCAAAGCCTTGGCTTGCTTTATGGATGGGCTTGCCGTTTAGGCGGCCAGTGTCCGGGCATTCCTCCGCGCGGATGACCCTGCATACCTGCTAAGCGCAGCCGCGCTGCGGAACCCCCGGCCCCCACCCGCTACTTTTGCGGGAATAAGACAACAACCTCATTTTACTTTATAACCAAGCCCGCCCCCCTACCCAAACCCCTCTCTCTCGACATATCCCTCACCCCACCTGTGTTATGCTTTATGTTATACTGGTTATGCTCATTAAAAACACTCTTTCACGAAGTAACCCCAATAAAAGGCCTATTGTAGTTTCAAATTTTACCCCTGGCCCTAGCCCTGGCCCTAGCCCAAACCCCAACCCTACCTGTACGGCAGGGTCGAAAACCCAATTTAGTCCTCACCCCCCCACGGCCAGGGGCCGGGTGTTCCGCAGCGTGGCTGCCTTCGCAGGTATGCAGCGCAT
>CAZKBM010000130.1:0-4593 GCA_964550985.1 uncultured Oscillospiraceae bacterium | reverse complement strand
GGCCCCCTACACTGGAGGGGGCCTTCGCTTTGGTGGCACAAACCAAGCGGCCTATTCCAAAACACGCCCGTCGGTGGAAAGGGTGACCACTTGCAGGGGGATGTCTTTCCCGCTGGAGGCCAGGGCCTGCCGGGCGGCCCGTTCAATGCCGCCGCAGCAGGGTACCTCCATACGCGCAACACACAGGCTTTGAATGGTGTTTAGGCGTAAAATTTCGGCCAGTTTTTCGGTGTAATCCCCCTCGTCCAGCTTGGGGCAGCCAATCAGGGTGATTTTGTCTTTCATAAAAACCTGGTGGAAGCCGCCAAAGGCAAAGGCGGTACAATCGGCGGCAATCAACAGGTCGGCCCCGGAAAAATAGGGGGCATTCGGTGGTGCCAGCTTAATTTGTACGGGCCACTGGCGCAGGCAACTTTCGGCCGGCGCGGCGGGGGTGGACATGCTGGGCCGCGCCAGCGTTTTGGCTGCACTGCCAGGGCAACCGCAGGCCAGCGGGGGCATTTCTGCTTTGGCCTGTACAGCGGCCTCATCGTAAGGGGCGGCTTCCCGCTCTTCCATGTGGATGGCATCCACCGGGCACACCGGCAGGCAGTTTCCTAGGCCGTCACAGTAATCGTCCCGCAGCAACGTCGCTTTGCCGTCCACCATGCCAATGGCGCCCTCGTGGCAAGCACTCACACACAGCCCGCACCCAATGCAGGCATCTCTATCTATCTGGATGATCTTCCGTTTCATAGGCCTTGGCCTCCCTTGTTTTTTCTTTTTCTTTATTCTACAATAGGGGCAGGCAAATTGCTGTTGTATTTACAACAAAACGGAGGGCCTATGAAACAAAATATGGAAACCTTCTATAAAGAGTTGGCGGCCAGCCCCTTGCTGGCAGGCATTGCACAGGAGGACTATGAAAAATTGCTCACCTGCCTTTCTGCCCGCCGGGAAAGCCGCCACAAGGGTGCTGTATTGCTGCTGGCGGGCGAAGAGGTGACAGCGGTGGGGCTGTTGCTGCGCGGGCGGGTGCAGGTGATACAGGAGGACAGGCAGGGCAATGCCACCCTGTTGGCGGAGCTTGACCCGCCCGAGATGTTTGCCGAGGTATTCTGCTTTGCTGGCCTTACCACCAGCCCGGTTACGGTGCAGGCCGTGGAGGATTGTGAACTGCTATACATAAGCCCGCAAAAGATCATTTCTACGTGCTCTTCGGCCTGCCCTTTCCATACCCGGCTGATTGAAAACATGCTGCGGCTACTGGCGGGCAAAACCCTGCGCCTCAACCAAAAACTGTATATCGTCTCCCGCCGTAGCACCCGTGAGAAATTGCTGGCCTATTTGGGCATAGAGGGTGGGGGAGCGGGCCAGTTTTCCATCCCGTTTAGCCGCGAGGAGTTGGCCCAGTATCTGTGTGTAGACCGTAGCGCCATGTCCAGCGAACTGGGACGGATGCAGAAAGAAGGCCTGCTTCGGTTTCACAAAAACCAGTTTGAAATTTTGTAGTGGCGGCCAAAAGCCCCCGGCGCCCCGGCGTAAGGCCGGGGCGCCGGGGGCTTTTGCGTGCTTGAGATGGGCAGGTCTAGCGTGGGCCAGCGGCAGGCAGGGCGGCTTGCACCCCGTTGCCCTGGGAGATTTCCCGCAGGCGCAGGGCCTCTTCCTTAATTTGGCTGGAGATGCGGGAGTTTTCCTCCACTATATTGGCGTTGGAGGACACCACCTCCGAAATGCGGGCGATATTTTCATTAAGCGCTTCAATCAAGGTCATTTGCTTTTCACTCATGCTTAGAATGCTTTCCATGGTGGCCTCGTTTTTGTTTTCGGCTTCAATGGTGCTGCTGAAAATACGCGCGGCCCTTTGTGCGGTTACAGAGCCACTTTCAATAGAGGAAAAGGCGTCCTCCATCAATTGGGCGGTGCTGCTGGCCGAAGCCGCGCTCTTCATGGCCAGGTTTCGCACCTCGTCGGCCACCACGGCAAAGCCCTTTCCAGCCGTTCCAGCCCGCGCAGCCTCCACGGCGGCATTCAGGGCCAGTATGTTCGTTTGGAAGGCGATATCGTCAATATCCTTCATCACTTTGCGTATTTTTTCGGTGGCATTCTGGATGGCCTGCATGGCGCTTAGCATGGCGTCCATTTGCTCATTGCCTTTGCGCATCTCATTGCAGGTGCTTAACGCCTGTTCCTTGGCCCCACGGGTGGCTTCAACGGTGGCGTTAATCTGCCCGTGGAAATCCTGCATCAGGGCAGAGAGGTCCTCCACGGCGGCCGATTGTTGCTGGCTGCCGGATTGGATATGCTGGGAAACGGCCTCCACCTCTTCCACACTCTCGGCCACCTCGGCGCTGCACTGCTGAACTTGGGCCAAGATGCTTTTTTGCGATTCCATCAATAAGCCGGTTTTGCTCATCTGTTCGCGCACATCTGTGAGCAGGGTTTCTGCCTGGCTGGTTTTGTCAGAGGCATCCACCATGAAAAGGCTGCCCCAGCGCACCAACATATAGACAAATACCAGGCCCATATCCAGCGAGAGCAGGTTTTTAATCAAAGAGGCAAGCGAAGTGCCCTCGGGTATCCCCATAGACAGGAGAAAGACAAAAACAATAATGAGCAGGTTCATGGTGATGGCCTGGTACAAAATAACGCGGGGGCGGAAATAGATGCCGGCCATCACGCCCGCGGCCAGGAATAGGGCAAACAAATCCATCACAGAGCCAATGAGGATGGCGCAGAGGAATGCGATGCAAAACTCCCCTATGGTAACAATGATGATGCGGGTGTTTAGGCTGAGCGTTTTGCGGGTGAACACCAGCAGTGGCACCAAAATGGCGGTGGATACCAAAATGGTGAGCGCCGCCGCAAAATTCCCCATCAGCAGTTCCATCACCAAAAAGCCAGCGCACACACTGCTCAGTGCAATCAAGTTGGATTTTAGTAGTTTTTCTCCATCCACAATGAACCCTCCGTCTGTTTTTGATACGCCCTGTATACGGTGCTGCCGCGCAGGGACGGGCGGTAAAAGAAACAAAACACCAAAACCATCCAGTTTAATTCCTTTTGCATTATATCATAAACAACGTTGTAATCAACGTTATTTGAAAAAATTTATTTTCTTATCCGCCGTTTACGCCCTGGCTTGCCAAATGGCAGCAAGGCGGTTTAACCCAAAGCCTTTACTACAGGGCGGGATTAATTACATAAAAAAAGACTAGCATTTCAAACAATTATTTTGATATAATAATAACCATGTATGGTTCCGTTAGCTTTTGCCAAAAAGGCGAAAGATGATTTCTTGACTGTGGCACGCCAGGCAGCAAAAACATGCACAGCAACAAAAATACACCGCCTGTTTCTATAGGAGGCAGATAAAGAAATGAAGAGTATCAGCGTATTGTACCAGGGGAAGGAAACCATTACCCGTATGATAAAGCAGGGTGAGCTTCACACCCATTTGCCCTACTTTATACAAATTGCCACGGCCAGCGAAGGGCCAGCAGAGGCGCTGGCAATAGCGCGTTTTGTTCAGGCCAGTTTCCCCAGTGCCACCGTAATGGGTTTCAGCGCCTGTGGGCTAATCTTTAAAGGGGCGCAGCATCCCGAAGGGACCTTGCTGCTTTTTCAGTTGTTTGAAAAAACACAGGTGCTCCAGGCCTGTTTTAGCTGGGACGGGAAGTGCGCAGCCGAAGTGGCCGGGGAAGTGGCCGACGCCATTGCAGATAAACCCGCCCGTTTGATGCATGTGGTTTGCGGCGACCATTATTACGATGTGCATAATTTTGTGGAAGAATTTAACAAACGCAATGACCGAACGATCATGGTGGGCGGCATAGCGGGGGATATTCTTTCAAACAACACCCCTGGCTTTGTGTTTACGCCCGAGGGCGTGGTGGAGAAGGGTATTATTACAGCCAGCCTGTGTGGCAGTGAGTTCAGCTTTTACAATGGGGTAAACACCTCGCACGAGTCCATCAGCGGGAAGCACCGGCTTACCAAAATCGAGGATAATACCTGGAAGGAAATCAACGGCCAAGAAATACGCAAATGGCTGTTTGAACAACTGGGCCTGGAAAAATTGGAGGGTTATTCAGACTGGGAGGTGCTGTGCGCCAACGATATGCTGGTGCACTTTCCCATGATTTTGGAGGATTTCCAAGGCGCCAGCCGTTTTTTGCGGTATGATTCTGATTGTGATGGAATTACGCAGTATTATAGCAAGGTGCCCGAGGGCACCGAGTTCCGTATTGGCTATGTAAACCCCACCGAATGCGTGCAAGAGAGCTTCCGCCTGTGCAACGAGGTGATGGGCCAGCCTGTAGAAGAACTGTTTTGTTATACCTGCCTGTTCCGGCGCCTGTATTTGCACAATTGCGCCGATTGGGAGCTAAGCCCCTACAAAGACGCGGCGCTTTGCGGTGCGTTTATGATGGGTGAAATTGCCAGTGTGGAGGGCCGCAACGAGTTTTTTAACGGTTCCTGCTGCCTGGTGGGAATTGCGGAGAACGAGGTGTACATCCGCCCGGATATTCAGGTGTTTGAAGAGTTGAAGGCGATTGGGGACGACACGAAAGACCTGCTGAATATTGTGCTGAAACGCCAGCAAGAGGCCAC
>CAZKBM010000129.1:0-4633 GCA_964550985.1 uncultured Oscillospiraceae bacterium | reverse complement strand
CCTCATCACCCTAAACGAAGCTTACCTAAAAACCCTGCCAAACGGCCAGTATACCTTGCATGCCGCCTTTACAGACGGCAGCGCAGAACTCCCCCTCACCGTGGCGGTACCTGCTGCCACCAGCCCCCAAACCGGCGACAGCCTGGCCCTGTGGCCCCTGCTGGCCTTAGCGGCGGTGGCTTTGTGTGGCGGCGGTGCGGCGGTGGCGGTGAAGCTGCGCGGGAAAAAGCATGCCGGGAACAAGAGAGAAAAGTAGGCCTACCGGGAAGGGAAATAGAGCAAGCAAGGCCAAAAAGAGAGAGGCCCGGCGCACGGTGGCACGGCCCTTCTGCCGCAGGGCTTTCGGGGTTCCCCAAGGGGCGCCCCCTTGGGCACACACACTTTGGAACAAAGTGTAGTGGGTTATACCTGTATCCCCGGGGCTAAGGGCTGGGGCCCGTTTCGGCTGTGGATTCATTCTCTGCACCATACAGCCTTCAGGGGTACAGGGATAATCCCGATTTGTCCTCTGTTTATTCTCCTGTCAGTGTTATTTCTAAAAGTATTTTGCCTTTTTCTAAAAACTTGGAATATTTTCTGTTTCTGGCGTCGATATAAACATACAAGGACTCCTCTTTGGTGTATAATCCATACATCCAAGAGGTTTTTCTTTTTGCGGGAGGAGGACGCGCATGCAGCAAATTAAACCCCGACCCGATGCCCGAACTACAGCTTCTCCCCATGTTCTATCTCTTCCCCATCGATTGCTGGTGCAGTCGGAGTTTCTGCACTTCCCCCGCCTTTTTACCGATATTTTTTATATCTCGCCACCCTCCATAACCGGTTTTGCGTTTGGCTGCCGAATGTTCACAGCCACCCCCCGCCTCTATTGTCTCTGCTCTATAAAGATGGTATAAACATGGTATACCAAACGCAGTGGTACTTCCCAAAGCAAAACACAAACAAAACTAGGAGGTTTTACCATGGAGATGACAGCCAAAACCAAAATGAGCGGCGCAAGCGCCGTCACCACCGTTATTGATGGGTACACCATTACCACCGAGCCACCCGTGGCCGCCGGAGGCAGCGGTGAATTTCCGCCCGCCACGCGCCTTGTGGTGGCCGCCCTGCTCAACTGCATTTTTACGGGTTTTAAATCCTTCTGCCAAACCAGGAATATCCCCATAGACGAGTTGGAGATGGATTTTTCCGGCGACATGGAAGAGGGCGTTTACCAAAGCATGAGCTTGCGGCTTCACCTGCCAAAGGCCTTCCCCGAAGAGTATAAAGGGGCCTTGCAAAAGGTGCTGGAAACCTGCGCAGTGAAAAAAATCGCCAGCCATTTACCCCAAATACAACTCAATCTGTCTTAAGCTCTTTCCTAAAAACAGAAACACCAAATAGAAGCATCGCTCCCACAAGGGCGAAGTTACGGCAGGGGCCGCCGCACGGCATTGGCACTCTCCCCTCTACAGCATTTTGCAAAAAAAAAAAACGCTCAGCCGCATTCACCGCCTAAGCCCTGCCGCCACCCAGCCCAATGCCCAAACTTTGGCCTGCCTCCCGGTTCTAAAGTTCGACAGTTTTCCAAGCGGAACAAGAGTACACTCAAAAGCAAAATACTATCTCATAACATTACAAGGTAGCATAAGGGGGATGTTCCATGAGCTCAAAAGAAGCGTTTGACCTCGATGCGGTGGAGAAAAGAAACGCAGGGAGGGAGCGGCGCACCGCCCTTCCCAGAAAGGCCCATGCCAATTGGCTTGTAACGCCAAACCGGGAAAGGCCGCTGGAACTTTTACGCAGCCAGGCGGCCAACCGCCTAAGCTATCTTCTGCCTGAGCGCTACACCCGGATGAGCGTATCACCTTTTGCTTTTTTTCGTGGGGCTGCTTTGGTAATGGCGGCCGACCTTGCCGAGACGCCCGCCACCGGGATGATGGTGCAGCTTTGCGGCGACGCGCACATTGCCAATTTCGGTGGATATGCCTCGTTTGACAGGCGCTTGGTTTTTGATATCAACGATTTTGACGAAACGTTTGTTGGACCTTGGGAATGGGATATAAAGAGGCTTGCCGCCAGCATTGCGGTTTGTGGCCGCGACAGAGGCTTCAAATCTCAGTGGACCAAGGACACCGTGGCTGCGGCGGCAGGGGCGTACCGTAAGGCCATGCATACCTTTTCCCAAATGGGCACACTTGCGCTTTGGAACCAGCGGCTCGACATACTGGAAATACTGGAACCTCTCTCTCCCTGCATGAGTAAAAAAGAAAAACAGGAGACCCGGAAAAAGCTGGAAAAAGCACACGGCAAAACCAGTGCCTCCGCCTATCAAAAACTGATTCAAGTACAGGATGGGAAAGAATCCATCGCATTTAACCCGCCCTTTTTGGTTCCGCTCAATCAGTTTTCCCCCGCTGAGAGCGCCGAAAAAATACAAGAAGAACTATTTGCGTTTCTCAAAAAATACCGGGAAAGCCTCTCGCCTGAAAGAAAAACCCTCTTCGACCAATACCGGTATATCGATGCCGCCCAAAAGGTGGTGGGTGTAGGTAGCGTGGGCACCAGGGCATGGATTGTGGCATTCAGAGGCAGTATCAAAAATGATGTTTTGATTCTGCAAATCAAGGAGGCTCAGGCCTCGGTTTTGGAAAATTTCGCCGGGAAAATGCCCTACGCTTCCAACGGTGAGAGAATTGTAAGCGGCCAGCGGCTGATGCAGGCCTCCAGTGATATTCTGCTGGGTTACGCCAGTTCACACGATATAAAGGGGAAAAACCACGATTATTATGTGCGGCAACTGTGGGACTGGAAAACCTCGGCCGATTTGGAGAGCGCGACCGCCGCTGAAATAGCCCTTACCGCCAAATTGTGTGCCTGGGCGCTTGCAAAAGCCCATGCGCGCACGGGCAACCGGTTCGAAATCTCCGGGTATCTTGGGCAGTCCAGCTCTTTTGATGTTGCGATGGTAGAGTTTGCCCGCGCCTATGCCGACCAAAACGAAGCCGACTACCAAAAGTTCACCGATGCCTTATCCCGCGGCCTGTTTGATTCTGCTGGCGCCGTGAAATAACACATACCGCGGCACACAAAAACCGCGCCGGTTTTTGTGTAAAAAAACAAAACCTTCATCTGCCTTGGGCATGATGGGGGTTTTGTTTTTCAGGGGCAACTTCGTACTTGCCGTCTAGCAGCAATACCGTACCCAAAATAAATAAATTGCCTGCGCTTTGGCAACTGTGTTACTATAGATAAAATGGGTAAGTTATGCGGATATTGGGTATCCTCTGCCTTGGCATGGCAATAAGTAGCCAAAGGGAGAACCGCCCACAATACAAGGGAGCAGCCACCATGACAATTGACAAAACCTTACAAAACGGCGAATTGACCCTGGCCCTGGCGGGCCGGCTGGACACCACCACCGCGCCCCTTTTGGAAGAGGAACTGGACGCCTCGCTGGAAGGCATAACTTCCCTGGTTTTGGATTTTGGCGCGCTGGAGTATATCTCCTCGGCCGGGCTGCGGGTGCTACTTAAAACCCGTAAGGCGATGAAGCCCCCCCAAAAGATGGCCGTCACCCACATCAGCCAAACCATTCAGGAGATTTTTGAGGCCACCTGTTTTACCGATATCCTCACCGTTATGGAAAAATAACAGTATTGGCTGCGCCGCACAGCTCCAAATTACATCATAGCATTTGAACAAGTGCTATAAGGCCCCGCTATTTTTGCAGCAGCCATTCAATCTCTCCCGCCCGCCGTACTTCGCCGTGGCAAAACGGCAGCAGCGCGGCCACCCGCAGCGCCCCGTTTGGCAGGCGGAAAAAGGACATCTCCATGGCTTTCAAAAGCCACTGATCCTCCTCAAGTTTTGGGTAAAAGTGCCCTATTTCGGTTTTGGCCCGGATAAACACCAGCCCCCGCACCCGGAAAAAGCCCTCACTGTCCACATACAGGCAGCTTTGGTCGGCCCAAAAGCCCCCTTTGGAAACCGAGCGATACCGCAAAATCCCCTCAATGTCGGCGTCCAGGGAACTCACCGGCAGGCCGGGTGCGCCAAAATAGGGCAACAAGCTGTTTTTCCAGCCATCGGTATCGGCATAATGGAAGTTGACCCCGCAGGTTTTTAGCCCGATGGCAAAGCGCAAAATTTCCTCCCTTTCCGCTTCGCTCAGGCAGGTTTGGCACTCCTCGCCCGAAATCAGGCCAAACCGGTTCTGCGCGGCCCTCTGGTTCACCGGCTCCGTGTAAAACCCCTTGGGTACAAGGGGGCTGGGGCCGTGCCAAAAGCCGGGGGCGGGCAACTGCGCAAAACGAAAATCCTCTATTTGGGGCTTATGCTCGGCGTCTTGAAAGGCGCTTTGTAAGGCAGCTTTTGCGGTTTTTTCGTCACAGGCAAAAGCCGGGCGCGCCCGGCTTTGTAAAAAGGGCTGGGGCTGTGGGCATTCCTGGCTGCCGGTGGTATTTTGTGGGGTCATAACAGTGCTCCTTTCCAGTAAGTACCAATATCCAAGCGCCAAAACCGGGCCGTTTATCCCTTAGGTAATACCGCGCAAAGAAGCGTGGGCGAAGCGCCGAGCAGATTTGCTTGGCAGATTTCTCAAAAAGCACAGGGAATACTGGGTGTATTCCCGCGCATTTTTGGGGAATATGAC
>CAZKBM010000128.1:0-4682 GCA_964550985.1 uncultured Oscillospiraceae bacterium | reverse complement strand
GCTTAGCAGGTATGCAGGGTCATCCGCGCGGAGGAATACCCGGACACTGGCCGCCACACAGAGAGCCACCGTCTTGGGGCTGGATTCAGAGCGGGCCGCCGCGCGGAGGAACGCGCGGACGCTGGCCGCCACACAGAGAGCCACCGTCTTGGGGCCAAATTCAGAGCGGGCCGCCGCGCGGAGGAACGCGCGGACACTGGCCGCCAGGTAAGCCCAGCCAGGCAAGCCCAGCCGTGTATGGGAACCTTTGGCCCGTGGCTAGGGGGATGAGTTGCAACTATGGATTTGAGAGTTTAAAAAATATGATTCATCATAATAGTATGATAAAAATACTTACAAGTACATTTAAATAAAAATTAAGATATATGATATATATTTATCAGTAAAATAAAATGCAGATAAAATATTATATGTAAAAACTATTAATTATGTATAACCTGAAATGGAGGAGTAAAAATGGCCATGGTTCAAGTAAAAGGTGTTACCAAGCGCTTTGGTAAGCTTACCGCGCTGGATGCGATTGACCTGACGCTGGAGGAGGGGCAGGTGCTGGGCTTTATTGGCCCCAATGGTGCGGGCAAAACCACCACCATTCGCGTACTGATGGGCATTTTGCAGGCAACGCAGGGTACGGCCAGCATCTTTGGGCGGGACGTTTGGCATGATGCCGTAGAAATTCACAAACGGATTGCCTATGTGCCGGGGGATGTGAATTTGTGGTCGAACCTGACGGGGGGCGAGGTGATTGACCTGTTTGTGCGGCTGCGCCGCGGTGGGCAGAAGCGATACCGCGACGAGCTGATTCAGCGTTTTGACTTGGACCCCGGCAAAAAATGCCGTACCTACAGCAAGGGAAACCGCCAAAAGGTGGCTCTGGTGGCAGCCTTCGCCTCGGATGCCGACCTGTATATTCTGGACGAGCCCACCTCGGGGCTGGACCCCCTGATGGAGGGGGTGTTTCAGGAGTGCGTGGCCGAGGTGAAAAAGCAGGGGAAAAGTGTGCTGCTCTCCAGCCATATCCTTTCGGAAGTGGAAAAACTGTGTGATACAGTGAGTATTATTCGCAGCGGGAAGATGATTGAGACCGGAACCTTAAACGAGCTGAGGCATTTGACCCGCACCGATATCAGCGTGCAGACGGCCCGCCCGGTGCAGGGGCTTTTGGAAAACCCCCACGTGCATGACTTGCAAACCGGGGCGCAGGGGCTGCAGTTTGGGGTGGATACCGAGGCTTTGGGCGAGGTGTTGGCCCTGCTGAGCCAGTATGAGGTGGTGAGTATGCAGTGTATGCCCCCCACCCTGGAGCAACTGTTTATGAGCCATTACACCGGGGGTGAGAAATAGCTATGGCAAGCCGTTATTTTGCAGGCAGCGGCACCCTTACCCGTTTTGTGCTGCGGCGCGACCGTTTGCGCCTGGCCATTTGGCTGTTGGGCCTTTGTGGGTTTATGGTGGGCTTTGTGCCGGTGTTTAGGGATTTACTAAGCGGGGGCGGCGGCAACGATATGATGGCCGCTATGATGGAAAACCCCGCCATGGTGGCCATTGTGGGCCCGGTGTTTGGCAAGGCAAATTACAACACCGGCGCGATGTATGCCAACATGATGCTGCTGTTTTCGGCCATGATTGCGGGCATTATGAACATCTACCTGGTGGCGCGCCACACGCGGGCCGATGAGGAACTGGGCCGCCTTGAGGTGATACGCTCGTTGCCGGTGGGGCGGCTGGCGAACCTGGCCTCGGCGCTAGGGGTGGCCCTGTTGGCAGATACCGCGCTATTTTTGTTTGCGGGCTTTGGCATGTACCTTGTGCGGGCCGACGGCATGGACCTTGGCGGCTGCCTGCTGTTTGGGGCGGGCGTTGGGGCCATTGGGCTGTTTTTTGCCGCCGCCACGGCCATATTTTGCCAGTGTACCGCCAACAACCGCACGGCCACCGGCCTTTCGGTTCTGCTGGTGCTGGCGCTGTACATGCTGCGCGCCATGGGCGACCTTAGCACCGAGGCGCTGGCCTACATTTCCCCCCTGGGGCTTGTGCTGCGCACCCAAACCTTTGTAAAAAACCTGTGGTGGCCCATACCGGTGTTGCTGCTTTGCGCTGCGGTGCTGGCCGCGCTGGCCTTTGCGCTGGCCCAAAAGCGGGATTTGGGCCGGGGCCTTGTGCCCGAAAAGCCCGGCCATAGCCATGCCGCGCCCTATTTAAGCAGCCCCTTTGGCCTGGCGTTTAAGCTGCTGCGTGGCCAGATACTGCTGTGGGCGGTTGTGGTGCTGGTGCTGGCGGCGATGTATGGCTCGGTATTTGGGGATTTGGACGGCTTTTTAAACAGCAATGAGATGCTGAAGGCCATCTTTGCGGCAAACCCCAGCTTTACGCTGGCCGAGCAGTTTATTGCCTTTTTGATGATTATTATGGCCATGATTACGGCCATACCCATGCTGGGTTTTGTGGGTAAGATAACAGCCGAAGAAAAGCGCGGCCACACCGAGCACCTTTTGGGGCGGGCGGTAAGCCGCAAAGGGCAGATGGCGGCCTATGCACTGCCCGCCTTTGGGATGAGCGTATTGTTACAGTTTTTGGCGGCCCTGGGTTTTTGGGCGGTGGGCAGCATGGTACTGGCGGACGCCCCCGGCTTTGGCACTTTTTTGGTGTCGGCCCTTTCGTATCTGCCTGCGCTTTGGGTGTTTTGGGGGCTGGGGCTGGCGCTGGCGGCTTATCTGCCGGGGCTTGCCGCATTGAGCTACGTCTACCTGGGCTATACCTTTATCAGCGTGTACCTTGGTACCATAGCAAAGTTCCCCGAATGGATGAAAAAGCTGACCCCGCTGGGCTACATTGCCCAGTACCCTGTGGAGGACATTGCCGTTTTGCCGCTGGTTGTGTTGACGGGTATGGCCGCCGTGCTGGCCGCGCTGGCTTTTGTGGGCTATGCCAGGCGGGATGTGAAGATGCAGTAGGGGCAGGCAAGAGAAAAGGCGCGAAGCCGTGACTGGCTTTCGCGCCTTTTTTATTGCAGGCTGGCCGCAACCTCTTGGTAGTGCTGTTTTGCCTCGGGGGTGGCGTTAAAGGCTTGCTGCATGGCCTTTGCCTCATTTTTAGTGACGGGGCCAAGGCCGGGGGTGTTGTTCCACCGGATATAGGGGGCTACGTCGTAGCGGCTATGTTTGGCAAGGCTGGTGAGGGGGCTGGCGTAGTTGAAGGTGCCCATATCCAGCGCGCCGGTTTGGGCGGTGAGCAGCGCCCCCTGTTTGTTGTAAACCGCCTCGAAGTGCCCGTCTTTGGAGATGAATTTTAGGTTATACACCCCGCTTGGGCCCATCATGTGGTAGAGGGTTTCGGCGGGGGTGAGCAGCCGCCAGCCAAAGGGATTTTGCGGGTTTTGCCGTATGGTTTGCACCATTTTATCCAGTGTTTGGGGCGCGCGGGAAAACTGGTTGCGAAAATAATGCTGCTGCGCGCTTTGAACCCCACCCTGGGCGTCGACCAAGTAGCAGACCGTTTCGGCCAGGGTGATATAGTCCGCGTCGCTGAGGCCTTCCATATTCAGCTTGCCGCCCTCCACATCGGCCATGAGTTTGCCAAGGGCCAGGGTGGCGGCCGCCGGGCTGTTTGGCAGCTCGCTTAGGGCGGCCTCATAGGCCTGCTGGTAGGAGTTTGGGTCTGCCGCGGGGCTTGCGATATCGAAAGCCGTGTTGGTGTAGGCCCCCAGCGCCAGGTTGGTGAACAAAAAGGCGGAGCCAAACGGCACAAGCAGGCTGCCGAGGATGCAAAAAATGCTTAAAAAAACAGCGATTTTGCGTTTTTTATGTTTTGCCAAAGAGAGCAGGGTGTAGAGCGCCGCCAAAAGGGCCAGCAGAACCAAAAAGCCAAACAGGCCGATGAGGTGCAGTTTGCCCAGCCAGGCGGTGATTTGCAAAAGGGGCAGGGTGAGGCCATGGCGGATGCGGAAGTTGACGATACCGGCGGCAAAATTGTGGCCCATGAACGGGCCGTTTGGCAGGAACAGCAGCGCCGCGCCCAGAGTTGCCAGCAAAAAAAGGCAGGCGGAAACAAGCCAAAAAAAGCGGCTCACCTGCAGGATGGCGGGGTGTTTGCCTGCGGAATGATTGGGCGGGGCGGGCGGGTTTTTTGTGTTGGCGTTTGTTTTTGAGGTAGGGTTTACATTGGCTTGCGGCTGGGGGGCCATGGGGGGAACCTCCGAGTTGTTTTTGTGGGGGGGGCTGGGGGTGGGGCTGGGTTGTGGATTTGGGTTAAGGGCAGAACCTTGAGGGCAAAGCCTTGAGGGCAAAGCCCAAAATCCGCTTTTTATGGGGCTTGCTTTGTGGGCGGCCAGTGTCTGGGTATTCCTCCGCGTGGATGCGCTGCATACCTGCGAAGGCAGCCACGCTGCGGAACACCCGGCCCCTGGCCGCTGGGGTGGGGGCTGGGCTATGGATTTGGGTTAAGGGCAAAGCCTTGAGGGCAAAGCCCAAAATCCGCTTTTTATGGGGCTTGCTTTGTGGGCGGCCAGTGTCTGGGTATTCCTCCGCGTGGATGCGCTGCATACCTGCGAAGGCAGCCACGCTGCGGAACACCCGGCCCCTGGCCGCTGGGGTGGGGGCTGGGCTATGGATTTGGGTTAAGGGCAAAGCCTTGAGGGCAAAGCCCAAAATCCGCTTTTTATGGGGCTTGCTTTGTGGGCGGCC
>CAZKBM010000127.1:0-4778 GCA_964550985.1 uncultured Oscillospiraceae bacterium | reverse complement strand
AGCAGGTGGTGGTAAAAAGTTTCCCGAGTTTCTTTAACCGGTATAACGTGAAGGACCTGGGCTTCTCGGGCTGTACCATCATGGGCGATGGCTCCATCAGTTTAATTTTGGACATCAACTGCCTACTGGGCGCCTACCGCGGTGAGGGCAGCGCCAGCCTTGCTTTTGCCTAAGCCACCGTAAAAAACGAAAAGGAGAGCGCACCATGAGCGAGAACGGTGTACCGAGCATTCAGATTCCTTTGGATATGACAGAGGAGGAACTAAAAAACACCTCCCTCACTTTTTACATTGGCGATACGATTTATGGGCTGCCCCTGACAAATGTGGTGGAGATTATTAGCGTGCAACCCATTGCCAAGGTGCCGGGTACCCCGGCGTATGTGAAAGGTGTTATCAACCTGCGCGGCGGCATTGTGCCGCTGGTGGATGTGCGGCTGAAATTTGGCCAGATGGAAAAAGAATATGACGAGTTCACCAATGTGATTATCACCGTGCTGAACGACATGACCGTGGGCTTGGTGGTGGACCGTGTGGCGAACGTGGTGCGCAGTGAAAATGTGGACATCTCCTCCTTGCCGGAGTTTTCCACCGTGAACACCAACCGGTACATGACCTCGGTTTCCCGCACAGGGGAGAGTTTGATTATGAACCTAAACTGCGAGACTATTCTGGAAGACGATAATATTCTCAATTTGGCATAGGGGTGGTATGGCATGATTGCTATTACCGATAAGGAGTTTGCGGAATTAAAAGATTACGTGCTGGCCAACTATGGCATTGACCTAAGTAAAAAAAGAACTTTGATTCAGGGGCGCCTAACCGGTACGTTGACCCAAAAAGGGATGACCAATTTTTCCCAGTATATTGAGAGTGTGAAGAGCGATAAAAGCGGTGTGGAACTACAGCAGATGCTGAACAAGTTGACCACAAACCTCACCTATTTTTTACGGGAAAAAGAACACTTTGATTTTTTGACCAATGTAGTGCTGCCGGAATTTGAACAAAAATTCAAGGGCAGGCAACTGCGTGTGTGGAGCGCCGGTTGTTCCTCTGGCGAAGAACCTTATACCCTGGCGATGACTCTGCTGGATTTTTTTGCGAACCGGGGCGGCGAAAAACGTTTTGTCATACTGGCGTCGGATATATCGCAGGATGTGCTAGGGCAGGCCCAGCGCGGCGTATACAGCAAAGAAGGGCTGAAGGATGTGCCCTCTTCCTGGCTAGCTAAGTATTTTGATAAACTGCCAGGTGGAGATGATTTTAAAGTAAAGGACAGTGTGAAGAGCAAAATTACCTTCCGCACCTTTAACTTGATGGACCCCTTCCGGTTTACCAAACCATTCGAGATTATTTTCTGCCGCAACGTAATGATTTATTTTGAAAAAATGAAAAAAGACATGCTGATTGATAAATTTTACCAGTGGACAAGCCCCGGGGGGTATTTTTTCATCAGCCACAGCGAGAATATTGGCCGTACCGACACAGGGTTTCGCACCATGCGTCCATCGGCCTTTAAAAAAGAGGGATAAGCTGAGAATGCCTTTTGACGAACAGAATGGTTTCCCCTTTACCAACCATCTAGCGTTAAAAGGCATTTGGTTTGCGACAAAGGCGAGGGCCGTTGCCCCATGCCCTTTACTTGCAAAATAATATGTTATAACAGGACGCAGGGGATACGGTATCCCCTTTCAATTTTTTTGTGCGACTCTTATATTTTGCGCCCTAGAGAACTTTTGCGCAGTAGAGAAACCAACACCAGGGGGACCCCCGCATGAAACAGATCCGTGTAATGTTGGTGGATGATTCGCCAGTTTTTATTGGCGCGTTGGAAGCCGTAATTGCAAAAGAACCAAACATGACTGTGGCAGCCAAGTTTAGCAACGGGCTAGATGCTTTGGAAGGTGTGGAAAATGCGCGTCCAGACGTAATATTATGCGATGTACAGATGCCGAAACTTTCGGGCATTGATTTTTTGAAGCGTCTACTGCCGCGCCATCAAATTCCGGTGGTGGTGGTAAGCAGTACCCCGGGTATCACCCTAACGGCGCTGAGCAATGGCGCCGTAGACTTTATTCCAAAACCCACAGCCACAGAAAGTCGCGTGGATTTTTTCAAGCGTGTGGTTGCCACCATCAACACGGCAGCCACCTCCAACATGGGGGCAAAACTGGCCTCCAGCGGCCAGGCCCCTACGCACCCGGATGCGGGAAGAGGTATTTTACTGCGCACCCCTCTGAACTATGCGGTTGCCATTGGGGCTTCCACGGGGGGGACAGACGCCATTTTGGCCGTGGTGCGTGACCTGCCCCCGAATTTCCCCGGCACGGTGATTACCCAGCACATGCCGGCGGGCTTCACCGCCATGTACGCCCAGCGGCTGAACAAGGAATGCAGAATGAAGGTGGCCGAGGCGGTGGATGGCATGCGGCTGCAAACCGGGCAGATTATTTTGGCGGCTGGGGAACACCAGTTGCGGCTTTTAAAAGACAGCCAGGGATTTTATGTGTCCTCGAAACAGGGCCCTAAAGTGAATGGGCATTGCCCCTCGGTGGAGGTGCTGTTTGAATCGGTGGCGGTGGCCGCCGGGCGCCGGGCCATGGGGGTGATTCTGACCGGTATGGGCGGTGATGGCGCCGAGGGCCTGTTACAGATGCGAAACGCCGGCGCCTATACCATTGGGCAAGACCAAAAAACCAGTGTGGTATATGGCATGCCCATGGTGGCGTTTAACAAAGGTGCGGTGACCAAGCAGCTACCGCTAGACCAAATAGGCCCCGAGATGCTGCGGCAGGTAAACGGTGTGCAGTAAAAAACCTAAAGGGCAGACACAAACAACAGCCACGGGGAGAGTGCCCTGTGGCTGTTTTGGTACAAGTTGCTCTTACAAAAGCCATTTATACATGCCAACGTGGGGAATGCCAAACTCATAGAATGGGCCACCTTCTAGTAGGTAGCCCATTTTTTGGTAAAAGCCCTGGGCAGACACACGCGAATGTAAAGCGAGCAGTTGGCCACCCTGCCGCTGGGCGAAAGCCTCCATTTCCAAAACCAGCCGTTTTCCCGCGCCAACGCGCTGGAAAGAGGGGGCCATAGCCAATTGTTTGAGATAGAAGGTGGCACAAAAACGGGGTTCAAGCGCGGCGGCACCCACCACCGCATTCTGGTGCAGGGCCGCGAAATGATAGCAGGCGGGCTCGGTGGCGAGGTCTTGGCAGGACAAAGCCTGCCCCTGCGGCGCGCGCAGCACCTGGGCGCGAAGCGTTAGACACCCGGTATACAGGGGGCTGCCGTAAGGCACCTGGACTGTTTCAAGCGTTGTGGGCTGGCTCATTGCAGACTGGTCACCTCATAGCCAGCGGCGGTGACGGCCTCGCGGAGACTTTCAGGCGAAACTGTGGATTCGGCGGTGACGGTTGCGGTTTTTTCCTCCAGTGATACGCTGGCGGCGGAAACGCCGGGCACCGCGCTAAGTGCGGCCTCTACCCGTGCGCTGCAATGCCCGCAGCTCATGCCTTCAATGTGCATAACAGTAGTTTTCATAAGAGGTTCCTTTCTTTGGGGCAATGCGGCCCCGGGGTGTTGTTCCGGTGTGGAGGGAGCGGGTAATTTAGGCGCTTTCCAGGCGTTGAGCCGCAGGGCGTTGAGTACCACGAAAATGCTGGAAAGGCTCATGGCGGCGGCACCCAGCATGGGATTGAGCACAAGCTGGAAGGGGAGGAAAAAGACCCCGGCGGCCACCGGAATGCCAATGACGTTGTAGAAAAAAGCCCAGAACAGGTTTTGTTTAATATCCCGCAGAACGGCCCGGGAAAGGCAGACGGCTGCCACGGCGTCTGCCAGGCTGCTCTTCATCAGCACTACGTCGGCGCTTTCGATGGCAACGTCGGTGCCGGCGCCGATGGCGATACCCACATCCGCCCGGGCCAAAGCCGGTGCATCGTTGATGCCGTCGCCAATCATGACCACCTTGCGGCCTTCGTCCATCAGCTTGCGGATGGCTTCGTCCTTATCGGCGGGCAGTACCTCCGCCATCACTTCGCTGGCCCCTACCTCCCGGCGGATGGCCTCGGCGGTGGCGCGGTTGTCTCCGGTGAGCATCACCACACGCAGGCCCAGGCGCTGCATGGCGGCAATGGCGGCGGCGCTATCGGCTTTGGGGCGGTCGGCCACCGAAAGAAGGCCGATGAGGAGGCCGTTTTTTGCGAAATACAGGGGGGTCTGCCCCTGTTCGGCCAGGTTATCCGCCAGGTCTTGGGAATCTTGCAAGGCCACGCCCTGCTCTTCCATCAGCCTGCGGTTGCCCGCTAGAAATTGGTCCTGCCCGATGGCGCAGCGCAAACCCAGGCCCGAGAGGGCCTCAAAATGGCCTGCCAGCGGTAGGGTGAGGCCGCGCTCCTCGGCCCCTTGGCGCACCGCCAGCGCCAGCGGGTGTTCGCTTTTGGCCTCCAAGGCAGCGGCCAGGGCCAGTAGTTCATTTTCTTCCATGCCAAACGGATGCACCGAAACCAGCCGGGGCTTGCCCTCGGTTACGGTTCCAGTTTTGTCCAGCACCACGGTATCAATGCGGGCGAGGGTCTCCATGGCTTCGGCATTTTTATACAGTACCCCGTTTTTGGCCCCCCGCCCGGTGCCCACCATGATGGCCACCGGGGTGGCCAGGCCCAGCGCACAGGGACAGGAGATGACCAGTACCGTGACGGCCCGGGCCAAAGCGAACTCAAAGCCCTGGCCTGTGGCCAGCCACACGAGAAATGCGATGAGGGAAATGCCCATGAC
>CAZKBM010000126.1:0-4980 GCA_964550985.1 uncultured Oscillospiraceae bacterium | reverse complement strand
CATTTGGAAGGGGGTGGCAAAACGCCCGTTTTTAATCACCACCGGGGGTTTTGCGGGCAGTTCTTGCTTTTCGCTGGCCTCCTTGATTTGCACCGAGCCCAGCTTGCCAATCTCTTTTTCAAACTCGGCGTAGTGTTCGTCTAGCACGAAGCCGCTGATATAGAAGGTGCGGTTGAACACCGTGGCGTATTTGTTCATCTCGTGCAACTGGTGCATATGGGCCAGCCAGGCCGTGATATTTTCGATGGTGTCTATCTGCTCTTCGGCGGCCACCCCCGCTGGGGTGATGATATCGTTGAGTTCGGCGCGCAGTTTGTTCTCTTCGTCACGAATCTCCTGCAAGGCGTCCTCGGGCTTGCCATGTACAAATTCCGGTACCCAGATACGCTCAAAGTACAGGGAGCTAAAAATGTCGTCTATCTCCCCGGCGGCCTCGTTGGGGGCAAAATACAGGCCCCAGTAATACTCGCCGTCAAAGTCATACACAATAAAGTTGAAGTAGGCCGAAAAGTTGAAGCCCTTGTCCACATAGTAATTGAGGCGGGGGTAACTGTCCTTGGGCAGGCGGCCCACCCGCACCTTGAGGTATTGCACGGTGAACAGCTCGTCGATGTTGATGTCGAGGTCCGTCATGTGGCTAAGCAGGCTCACGGTTTTCTCCTGCAAAGCCAGGCGGTTTTCAATCTCGGTTTTCCGCCCGCTCAGCTCGGCCACCTCGGCGGCGAAACGTTCCAGATATTCCTCGGCATACTCAATGGTGTAGGCATCCTCGTCGCCGATATAGTCCGCCGCAAGAGAGCTCCGCCCCAGGTCTTTAAGAAGGCCCTTCGCTTTAATAAGCAAAGGCTCGTAGCGGTTTTTGTTCTCCTTTATGGCCGAGTGGATGGCCTCATCCTCCTCGGGCGCAAACAGTTCGCTGCGGGCAATGACGGCCAGGGTTCTGGCCAGCCTCGACGCGGGGCCGTAAACATTGAGGTATTTCATGGGTGCAACGGCCATGGTTCCAACCTTTCCCACCCCGCCACTGCCGCGGGATGCATAAAATCTATGGGGCTTGCCGCCTTGCGGCGGCCTATCGCTTCAGCAAATCGCCAATCTCCTCCGGCTTCATGCCGTAGCGTACCCCTTCAATAATATTCACAATATTGTCTTTTTGCAGCTTGGCTAGCTGCAAAAAGGCCGCCATTACGGCAAAGGGCGAGGAGGACATGCGCAGCATCTGCTGAGCCAGGTTGAACAAAATCTGGTCTGCCGCCACCGAAAACTCCTCGGGCTTTGCCGAAATTCTGGTGGGCACGAAAGGCAGTTGCCGATAATACTGGATGAACGCCTCGGCGCTGGGCGCGCGAACCAGTGCATCCATCTGGTAGCGCGCGATGCGGTAACGGAAGGGCAGCATCAGCCCCCGAATCTCTGCCTCGTCATACACGCCGGAAAAATAACTTTTGATGCGCAAGATGAGCTGGAGGTTGTAACCCTCCACCTGCTGCAAAAACAGCCGCCGCACCGCGGCGTGCTCCCGCCCTTCAAAGCTTTGGTCTATGCGCTTAAACAGCAGGTTGTAGTAGGCGGTCCACATCACCGCTTCCAGCATTGGGTAGTTGCGCACCGCCGGGTCCTTCTGCAAATACTCTGCCAGGGGTTTGTAAAAGGGGCTGTGCGCCTGTTTCACCACCTCCATGGCCTGCTTTAGGCTGGTGGCGTCCCCCAGGGCATACAAATCTGTGTAGGTGTGGCCAACCAGGTGCCGGGGCAGGCCGCCGGTTTGCTGGCCCGCTATGCCAATGCTGAACATATATAGGCGGCGCAGCAGCATCTCCAGCTCGCACTCATCTATGTAGTAGGCCGCGAAGCTATCGTTGTCAAAATCGTAGTGAATCAGTTCTTCGTATTTTTGGAAGATGTCTTTATCCAGCAGTTCTTCTATCTGCCCACGGTGCGGGTCGGCCGCCAGGGTGGCCATGCTGCGCTCAAAGTAGGGGTGGCGGCGCAAAATGGCGGCCACCTCCGGCACACTGCGGCGGCGCATCATCTCGGCATATTCCGGGCCGTTTAGGCGTTTGGCAAACATCCCCCGGGCCTTCGGTATCATGGCCTGCGTTGCGTACGACATAGGCCTCTACCCCTGCTGTGCCGAAAGCACACGCTGCACAATGTCCTCGGCCCATGTTTTGCGGTTTTCTTCCATCTCGTCTTTCAGCGCCTGCCGCGCCCCGGCATATTGCTGGGCGGCGGCCTCTTTGCGCCTTGCCAGTTCCTCGCGCTGTTCTTCGGCCACGCGCGCCAGGGCCTCGCGGCGCTTCTCATCGGCCTCCTGCAAAATCTTTTGCTTTTCCGCCAGGGTTCGCTTTTCTACCGAGCGTTTGGTGTCGTAGGCGTTGTTCACCAGTTCGGCCGCCATACGGTCGGCCTGAATCACCTGCCGCAATTCTGTTGCCAAACGCACACTATTGCTGTCTATTTTTTCCATACCGCGCCACCTTCCTACCGCTTGGCGTTTCGCCCGCCCTGTATTATTAATAGGAATACAAGGCAAAAGAAATGCCTGCGTCCGCCGGCCTTTTTTGGCAGGGCGGGCAGACAAAGGGCAAAGCTTTTACGGCACTGTGTTACCAAAGCCGCTTTTTCTTTGTTCATTACTGCCTTATAATACACCCGCTGTTTGGGTTTTGCAAGCCACAAAATTGGCCAAATGCAACTTTTTTCTTCCGCAGCGTCAACGCTCTCTTTACAATAAAAAAAAGCCGGAAAACCAGCTTTTTTTCGAGATTCTTTTAAAAAACAAAACCCGCCTTGCCGTCTGCGGCCTAGTTATCACCCACTCTTAAAAGCAGGTGGGTGCCCTGCGCCCGGCTTCACGCTCCCTACGTCCGGCATAGCCGGGAGGTCTGCCATCCACCGGGAGACTTTGGGCTCCCTTTTCATAACCAGTAGGATAAATATGGCCGCATCAATTCGCACAAGGCAGGCCGCCAGGCCAAACCGGCCTGCGTTTACGTTTGTAAGTCCTCTATATCGATGTCATACACCTCGCTCAGCCGGTTGCAAAACACCTCTGCCACCCCGGCCAGCTCGTCCTCGTTTTCCACAATGTCCAGGTATTCCTCTTCGCCCTCTTCCTGCACCAGCCGCATAAACAGCAAGGTGGCCTCCTCGGCCAATGCGGCGGCGGGGTCCTCGGCATAGGGCGCCACGGCCAAATACCGCTCGCCGTCAATGTCTGCGGTGTCAATCACCTCAAACACATGCTCTTGCCCGGCCTCGTCCTCCAAGGTCAGCAAATCGGGTTCATAATCCTCTTCCTGCGTGGCAGGGGGCATTTTTTCGCTCATACTATCTCCTTCAGGCCGTCTCCCCCTTTGCCGGGGTTCCTTGGCTGTTTTTATGATACCCCAAAACCCGGGTAAGGTCAAGGCTGAACACGGGGGGCCCAGCGCAAAGTTTCCCGCCACCATGGCCCGTTGCC
Organism: uncultured Oscillospiraceae bacterium; assembly: GCA_964550985.1. Taxonomy (GTDB): domain Bacteria; phylum Bacillota; class Clostridia; order Oscillospirales; family Ruminococcaceae; genus JAAYCI01. The sequence continues at coordinate 1,514 of CAZKBM010000126.1, read as the reverse complement.
ATTATTTTTGCCCAGGCCCCTTTTTCCCGCTTTTTCTGGCGAAATTGGTGGCGGCATCTCGTATAATATGCTATACTGGTATCGCTGTGCGGGCCTGCCAAACCCGCACTCTAACAGCTAAAACACGAAAGGTGGGCCCTATTTGAAACCCTTTCTTTGCGCGATACTGGTGGCCCTACTGGCACTGGCAGGCTGTGGTGCTTCCGCCGCCTCCGGTGTGCCCGCCCCCACCAAAAACCGCCCCGCCGTAGAGAGCACCGAGCCACAGTTCAGCCCGCCGCCCGCCGGGGCGGTGCAGGCCACCTTGCACACCAGCGAGGGCGATATCAAGGTGACGCTGTACCCGGACTATGCGCCCATGGCCTGCCAGAATTTTGTGGGCCTGGCGGGGCGGGGCTATTATGACGGCACCGCCTTCCACCGGGTACAGGCAGATTTTGTCATCCAGGGCGGGGACGCCAGCGGCACCGGCACCGGGGGAGAAAGCATCTGGGGCCGCCCTTTTTATAGCGAGTTCACCCCCAGCCTGCGGCACTACGCCGGGGCGCTGTGCATGGCCGCGGCCAACACCGGGCCAGACAGCCTGCTCAGCCAGTTTTACATTGTGGCCGCCCCGGCGGGTGGCCTGGACGAGACAGCCCTGGGGGCCCTTACGGCCAGCGGCGTTTCCGAGAATGTGGTCAACACCTACCGCCAGGCGGGGGGCCTGCCCTACCTCGATTATACCGACACCGTTTTTGGCCAGGTGTACGAGGGGATGGACGTGGTAGACCGCATTGCGGCCGCCGGGGCCGATGAAAACGGCCAGCCCAAAACACCCATCACCCTCACCGGCATCACCATCGCCGCGCCACAAACCGCCTAAAGCCCCTGCCCCCCTGCTTTGAAAGGAGCATTTTTTTGATTTTGAAAGTGTTAAAGCGCGTGGTATTCTCCAAGCGCTTCGCGGTCATCATTTTCGCCCTGCTGCAAGTGCTGTTTTTTGTGGGGATGGTGCTGCTGTTTGCCTATCAGGGCATGCTGGCCTATTCGTTTATCACCGTTCTCTCGGTGTTCGTTTTGGTGTTTTTGCTCAACCAAGATGACCTAAACCCTGCTTACAAACTGATTTGGGTGATGGTATTTGTGCTGCTGCCCTTGGTGGGGGTGCTTTTTTATTTGATGTGGGGGCACCGTCACGTGCCCAAAAAGCGCCAGCAGGCCTTGAATGACGCCAGCAGCAAAATGCACGAGGCCCAGCCCCAAAACCCGCAGGTGATGCAAGCCCTGGCCAAGGATGACCGTTACCTGTACAGCAGTGCCCGCTATTTGCTGGACTATGGGCACGGCCCGGTGTACCCCGCCGATGGCATTGAGTATTACCCTATGGGGGAGGATTTCTTCCCCGCCTTCTTGGACGCCCTGCGCGGGGCGAAGAAGTTCATTTTTATGAAGTACTACATTTTGGAAGAGGGCGTGATGCTGGACACCACGCTGGAAATTCTGCGCCAGAAGGCCGCCGAGGGGCTGGACGT
>CAZKBM010000125.1:0-5023 GCA_964550985.1 uncultured Oscillospiraceae bacterium | reverse complement strand
AAGACGCAAAATTTGGCAAAATGACGAGTTGGGTTACTTATCGAACACACCCTAAGGTGTTTGCTTGAGAATTACTTGACAAATTCGGGAGGATTCCATATAATTTGTTTGTTTAACTAAGTAATTAGCTCCTTGCCTTGTGCGCAACGCTTTTAGCCAAAAAGGGCGGCCCCTTTGGGCCCTTGCCTTTGGCACTTTGGGAAAGGAAGGAAGATGGACGCCTTTGAAAAACAGCTTAGCAGCGTTATGATGAATACCTACCATGCGCTGGGAAAGCTGGAACGGGCCCTTTTGGCGGCCAGCAGGGTGACCGACCTCTCCATCAGCGAAGTGCATATGCTGGAGGCGGTAGCCGCCATTGCGGCAGAAAACGAGACGGGGGGCGCCAGCATTAGTGAACTGAGCGACTGGCTGGAGGTGAGCCTGCCCAGCATTACGGCCGCCGTAAACAAATTGGTGCAAAAAGGCTATGTGCAAAAGAAAAAGGGTATACTGGATGGCCGGGTGGTGCGGGTGAGTTTGACAAGGCCTGGCCGCCGCGCCGAGCGGGCCCACCAATACTTCCACCGCAAAATGGTGCGGGCGGTTACCAGTGAGCTTTCCGAGGATGAAAAACGGGCCATCATCAAGGGCGTTGGCAAGATGGAAGCGTTTTTAGAGCGAAATATTGATTATTACAGTGGCAGGCAGTTGTAGCCGCCAGCGGGAGAAGATATGAGCCTTCGTTTTTTGGGCACCGGCAGCGCGCTGCCAAAAACTGTTATTAGCAACGAGGATTTGACCACATTTTTGGATACAAGCGATGAGTGGATTACCGCGCGTACCGGCATACGGGAGCGGCGCTGCCTCAATGGCGAAACCCTTACGGAACTGGCGGTGCTGGCGGGAAAGCGCGCGCTGGAGGACGCCGGTGTAAAGGCCGCCGAGCTGGATATCATCCTTTGCGCCACGGTGGGCGGGGAATACCTAACCCCCACCACCTCCTGCATGGTGCAAAAAGCCCTTGGGGCCACCTGCCCGGCTATAGATATCAGCGCCGCCTGCAGCGGGTTTATTTTTGCCCTGGACGTGGCCGCCGCCTATGTTGCGCGGGGGGCCAAAAAAGTGCTGGTTTTGGGGGCGGAAAACCTGAGCCGCTACGCCGATTGGACCGACCGCCGCACCTGTGTGCTGTTTGGCGACGGCGCGGGCGCCGTGCTTGTGGGCCCCGGTGATGGAATGCCCTATATCAAACTGTTTTGCGATGGCTTTGCCGACCCCCTGTATATCCCCGGCGTCAATGGCAACTGCCCCAAAAGCCTCTCGCCCAACCGGCAGACCTTAGAGAACATGGCGATACACATGGACGGCGGAGAAGTGTATAAATTTGCCGTGCGGGCCATGGTGGACGGAATACATGAGGCCATGCAGGCCCTGGATATAACCCCCGAGCAGGTGGACCATGTGTTCCCCCATCAGGCAAACCTGCGCATTATAGATGCAGCCAGAAAAAAACTGGGCATCCCGCCCCAGCGGTTTCACGTCAACATAGATAGAGTTGGCAATATGTCGGCGGCCAGCGTACCCGTTTTGCTGGATGAATGCAACCGCGCAGGGCTTTTACAGCCCGGCCAAACCCTGGTGCTAAATGCTTTTGGCGGCGGGCTTACGGTGGGTACAGCGGTGGTGCGCTGGGGCTAGGGCCGGGTGAGCGCCCAGGAAACACGCGAAAATTTTGCAAAAAATGGAAAGGCATTTTTACGCAAAATTGAGATAAAAAGAAATGAGAAACGTAAAGGAGCAAAAATGATGGAAACCCTGAAACAAATTGAAGAGATTATGAACGAGTACAAGGAATTGGAGCCCGGCAGCCTGACAGGCGAGACCACCTTTGAAGAACTGGAACTGGACAGCCTGGATTTGGTGGATATGGCCATGGCCTGCGAGGACAAATTTGGTGTAACAGTGGAAATTAGCGAGGATATCAAAACCGTGGGCGATTTGATGAAAGTGATTGACGAGCAGAAAGGCTAGGAGAAAATTTTGTTAAAAACACCCCTTTGTGATATTTTGTCGATTGAATATCCGGTGATTCAGGGCGGGATGGCCTGGGTTGCCGATGCCAAGCTCGCCGCGGCGGTTTCCAACGCCGGAGGCCTTGGCCTCATTGCGGCCATGAATGCCGATGCCGCTACGGTACGCGAGCAAATACGCCTGTGTAAAACGCTTACCCAAAAGCCCTATGGGGTAAACATTATGCTGATGAGCCCATTTGCCGGTGAAGTTGCCCAGATGGTGATTGAGGAAAAGGTGCCGGTGGTAACCACCGGCGCTGGCAACCCAGGCAAGTACATTGAGGCCTGGAAAGAGGCGGGCATTATTGTGATGCCGGTGATTGCCAGTGTGGCCCATGCGCGCAAGATGGAAAAAAGCGGTGTGGCCGCTGTGATTGCCGAAGGGGGCGAAAGCGGCGGGCATATTGGCGAGCTTACCACCATGGCGCTGGTGCCCCAGGTCTGTGACGCCGTTGAAATTCCCGTTGTGGCGGCGGGCGGTATTGCCGATGGCCGCGGCATGGCTGCCGCCATGATGCTGGGGGCCACGGGAGTGCAAATGGGCACCCGCTTTTTGGTGGCCGAAGAGTGCGGTGTGCATGAAAACTACAAGCAGAAGGTGCTAAAGGCCAAGGACATTGACACCATGGCCACAGGCCGCCGCCTTGGGCATCCTGTGCGGGGGCTGCGCAACGCCTTTATGCGTGAGTTTTTGAAAAAAGAGTACGATTCCTCGGTTACGGATGAGGAACTGGAGGCCTTTGGCGCGGGGGCCCTTTACAAGGCTGCTGTGCAGGGCAACGAAAAAGAGGGAACCTTTTTGGCCGGGCAGATTGCCGGAATGGTGGACGAAAAAACCACGGCAAAAGAGATTGTGCAGGGGGTTTGCCAGCAGGCCGAAGCCCTGCTTAGGGATGCCGCCCGCTGGGTGGTATAGCCGTAAAGGCTGCCTGTACAAGTTTGGCGGCATATTTTTGCAAAAAGACAGGAAGGATTTCCTTTTATACAGGCGCCACTGTATTGGCGCAGTATAGAACAAAAGGTGTAAAAACAGCACCCCAAAACCCGGCATGCCGGGTTTTGGGCCTTGCAGGAGGGTACAAACCAGAATGAGTAAGACGACGTTTTTCTTTGCAGGGCAGGGCGCCCAGGCCAGCGGAATGGGCAAAAGCCTGTATGAGATGGGCGGCGACGCCGCGCGGGTTTTTGAGATGGCGGAGGCCATTCGCCCCGGCACCATGGCCGATTGTTTTGAGGGAAGCCCCGAGCGCCTGGCCCAAACCGAAGTGACCCAGCCCTGTGTATTTGTGGTGGATTTGGCCGCGGCCTGTGCGCTATACAACCGCGGGGTACGCCCCGATGCGCTGGCGGGTTTCTCCCTGGGGGAACTGGCGGCGCTGACCTTTGGCGGGGCCTTTGTGCCAAAGGGGGGCCGCCCGTACACCGAAGGGGAGACGGATTTTGAGAAAAACGGGTTCGCCGCGGGTTTTGCCGCCGTGTGCAAACGTGCCGAGGCCATGGCGAGGGCCGGGCGGGGCGAGGCGGACGCGGCGGTAAAGCAAGGCGGCATGTGCGCCGTGCTGCGGCTGGAAGATGCGGCCGTGGAGGAGCTGTGCAAGCGCTTTACCGAAAGCGGCCGCAGCGGCTTTTACCCCGTAAACTACAACTGCCCTGGGCAACTTGTGGTGGCGGGCGCCGCAGACGAGATGGAGGACTTTGCCGCCTTTGTAAAAGGAAATGGCGGTACGGCCCGCCCCCTGCCCGTGAGCGGGGCTTTCCACAGCCCCTACATGGAGGCGGCGTTTTTAGAGTATGGCGCCTACCTGGAAAACGTGGAACTGTGCGAGCCTGTACTGCCGGTGTATGCCAACTTAACGGCAAAACCGTACGACAAAAGCGTTTACCAAACGCTGGCCGAGCAGATGCGCAGCCCGGTGCGCTGGACGGAACTGGTGCAGCGGCTTTGGCGGCACGGGTATACCCGCTTTATTGAGGTGGGCCCTGGCCGTACCCTAACCGGCCTTGCCAAACGCATATTGCCCGAGGCCGCCCTTGCAAGCGTGCAGGATGCCGAGAGCCTTGGGGCTGTGCTGGAGAGCTTTGCGGGGGAAACTGCTGACGCAAAGCCCAAAACGAAACACCGTGTTGCCAAGGCGGCGCTTTAAAGGGAGGGGCAGATGAACCTTACGGGTAAAACGGCTTTGGTTACGGGGGCCTCGCGCGGGATTGGCCGCGTTATAGCCGAAACGCTGGCCCAAAACGGCGCGGATATAGCGGCGGTGTACGCCGGTAACGAGGCGGCTGCGGGTGAAACCTTGGCAAAGCTAAAAAAAATAGGGGTAAAGGCCAAAACCTACCGCTGCGACGTGGCCGATTTTACGGCCACGGGCAAGCTGTGTGAAGCCGTATTGACCGATTTTGGCGGGGTGGATATCCTGGTGAACAACGCCGGTATTGTACGCGACGGCCTTATTTTGCAGATGAAAGAAGAACAGTTTGACGAGGTGATCGCCGTAAACCTGAAAGGGGCGTTTAATCTAATTAAGCACCTATATTCGCAGTTTATGAAAAAACGCAGCGGTTGCATCCTCAATATCAGCAGTGTGGTGGGCCTAATGGGCAATGCCGGGCAGGCAAACTACGCAGCGGCTAAAGCGGGGCTGATTGGCCTTACCAAAAGCACCGCGCGGGAACTTGCGGGCCGGGGCGTTACCTGCAATGCCATAGCCCCCGGTTTTATTGAAACCGAGATGACAGGCGCGCTCTCTGAAAAAGTGCGGGAAAAACTGATACAGGAAATACCCCAAAAGAGGCCGGGTAGCGCCGGAGATGTGGCCGAGCTTGTGGCCTTTCTCGCCTCAGATGCTGCGCGGTACATCACCGGGGAAGTGATACGCGTGGATGGCGGGCTATATATTTAGGGCAATACCGCACAGAGAAGCGTGGCCGAAGCGCCGAGCAGATTTGCTTGGCAGATTTCACAAAAAGCA
>CAZKBM010000124.1:0-5196 GCA_964550985.1 uncultured Oscillospiraceae bacterium | reverse complement strand
TCTTGTTCGCAACGGTGCGCTTGGGCCCTTTGCGGGTGCGGGCGTTGGTTTTGGTGCGCTGGCCACGCACAGGCAGGCCCTTGCGGTGGCGGGTGCCGCGGTAGCACTGAATTTCCACCAGGCGCTTGATATCCAACGCGGTGTTCCGGCGCAAATCGCCTTCCACGGTGAGGTTTTGCTCAATATACTCGCGAATTTTACCCTCTTCATCGTGGGTTAGGTCTTTCACCCTGGTGTCGGGGCTGATGCCTGTTGCGGCAAGAATCTGGCTGGCCCTGGTGCGGCCGATGCCAAAGATATAGGTGAGGCCAATTTCCACCCGCTTCTCGCGCGGCAGGTCAATTCCGGCAATACGTGCCATTCTCTCTTACACCTCCTGTAAGTAGTTGCATACAGCCAGATTTTTAGCCCTGGCGCTGTTTGTGTTTCGGGTTCTGGCAGATGACCATCACGCGGCCTTTGCGCTTGATGACCTTGCATTTTTCACACATCGGCTTAACCGAAGGTTTCACTTTCATGGTTTGCGCCTCCTTTACAAAACGCTTTGGATAGCCGGGGCAAAAAACCCCGTTAACGCTACTTGGAACGCCAGGTAATGCGCCCTTTCGTCAAATCGTAGGGCGACATCTCCACCGTGACCTTATCCCCCGGCAGGATACGGATGAAATTCATCCGCAGCTTGCCAGAGATGTGGGCCAGCAGTTGATGCCCATTTTCCAGTTCCACCTTGAACATGGCGTTCGGCATTGCCTCTATCACAACACCCTCTACTTCAATCACATCATCTTTAGCCAAGCTTTTCTATCCTCCCTGCTGTTTGGGGCCCCTGCTTGCAAGGTACGCTTTCAGGGCCGTTTTAAGTGAAAGGTCGGTCTCGGTTTCTTCGGGCTTTAGCCGCACGGCCACGGGCTGCAGGTGGCGGGGGTTTTTGTGTTTGGGGTTTTGCAGGCCGCGCTCCTTGCCGTTGGCCAAAAGCACCCGCCCCCCCAAAAAACCCACCACCGCGTAAAGCCCGGTTACATCCCGGCCTTTGCGGCTATAAACAAGCTGTCCCATCTCAAGTTCCATTCTGCACCTCACACGCACAAGGTCAGAATTTCGGGCCCGTCTTTCGTGATGAGAACGGTGTGCTCGTAATGGGCCGAAAGGCCGCCGTCATCCGTTTTCACCGTCCACTCATCACCCAGAACATGAACCGCAGAGCCCTTTTCGTTGATCATCGGCTCAATGGCAAGGGTCATTCCGGGCACAAGGCGCGGGCCGTGGCCGGCCCGGCCAAAATTGGGCACCTCCGGCGCTTCGTGCAGTTCTTTGCCAACGCCGTGGCCCACAAAGGCCCTCACCACCGAAAAACCTCGTTCTTCCACGTAAGCTTGCACCGTGTGGCTGATATCGCCCACCCGGGCGCCATTTTGGGCCGCCTTGACGGCCTCGTACAGAGATTCCTCTGTGGCCCGCAAAAGCGCCTCGGCCTCTGGGCTTATCTCCCCGCAGCGGAAGGTGGCCGCATTGTCTCCGTGGAAGCCGTCAATAAAGGCGCCGGTGTCTATGGAGACGATGTCGCCCTCCTGCAGAACTTCCCCCTCGCTTGGGATACCGTGGATGACCGTGTCGTTTAAAGAGATGCAGCCCCCTGCCGGAAAACCGCCATAGCCCTTGAAGCTGGGCTTTGCGCCGGCGGCCAGAATGTAAGCCTCTATCGCCCGGTTAATTTTGGCGGTGGAGACGCCGGGTTTTACCAGCGCCCCCCCTGCCCGTAAGGCCTCGGCCGATATGCGGCAGGCTTTTCGCATCTTTTCAATCTCGTGTGGGTTTTTTACCGGAATCAAATTTTTGCCTCCAGCAGCTTGAGCGCCTGCTGCCTTGCCTCGTCCACCGGCAGGCTACCGTCCAGTTCTACCAGCAAACCCCGCTTTTTATAAAAATCAATCAGGGGCTCGGTCAGTTCATGGTAGGTTTTCAGCCTGGCCAGGATGGTCTCGGGTTCGTCGTCTTTGCGAATTACCAGCTTGCCACCGTCACGGTCGCACACGCCGGGCGTTTTGCTGGGCTTGTTGATGGTGTGGTAGCTTGCGCCGCACACCTCACACACCCGCCTGCCCGAAAGCCTTTTTACAATTTCGCCGTCCTCCACCTCAATGTCCAGCACCTTGTCTATCGCAATGCCCATGGCCTCCAAAGCTTCGGCCTGGGCAACGGTGCGGGGCATTCCGTCCAAAATAAATCCGTTTTGGGCGTCCGGTTTTTGCAGCCTGTCTTTAATAATGCCAATGATAATTTCATCGGGCACAAGTTCGCCCGCGTCCATAAAGGCTTTGGCCTTTGCGCCGGTTTCGGTTTTAGCCTCCACGGCCTCGCGCAGCATATTGCCGGTAGAGAGCGCGGGGATGGAAAAATGGTCGGCGATAAACTCGGCCTGCGTACCTTTACCGGCGCCGGGTGCGCCAAGCAGAATCAGTTTCATGCATAGCCTCCAAAGTTCTCTTCCTATTCCAGGAAGCCCTTGTGGTGCCTCATCAGCATAAAGCTTTCAAGGCTGCGGCTTGTCTCCAGCGCAACGCCCACCACAATCAGCAGCGAGGTGCCGCCCAGGGCGATTTGCATACCGGTAAGGCTACTTAGAACAATGGGCCCAACGGCTACCACCACCAAGAACAGCGCGCCAATCAGCGTAACGCGGCTGATGATGCGGGCGATAAAATCACTGGTGGGGCGGCCTGGACGAATGCCCGGTATAGCGCCATTTGTCTTTTTCAGGTCGTTGGCCATCTCAATGGGGTTGTAGGTGATGGCCACATAGAAGTAGTTGAACGCAATAATTAGCAGTGCATAGACTACTGCATACAGCCAGCCCTGGTAGCTGAAGGCCCCCAAAATGGAACCCCAGAAGGGGCTTTGGCTTGCATTGGGAATGAACTGTAGCACAGTGGCCGGGATGGAGGTAAGCGCCGAGGCAAAGATGATGGGCATAACGCCGCTCATATTCACCTTGATGGGGATGTGGGAGGACTGGCCCCCGTACATCTTGCGGCCCACCACTTTTTTGGCGTACTGAATGGGGATGCGCCGCTCGGCGCCATTCAGTATTACCACCATGATGACGGCCCCGATGGCCAGAATGGCGATGAGGGGCATATAAGCATAGATCATGGGGTTTTCTTTCGCCAGGTCAAGCTGACCGCGCAGGCCGCTAAGGGCCCCACTCCAGCGGGAGATAATGCCCGCCGCAATGATGAAGGAAATACCGTTGCCAATGCCTTTTTGGTCAATCTGTTCGCCCAGCCACATCAGCAAAACGCTGCCCGCCACAAAACTCATCACAATGATAACGGCGGTAAAAACCTGCATCCACATGGGGTCGCCCGCGCCGTATTTCAGGCCCAGGCTGCTGCGCACCATAAGGTAGTAGCCAAAGCCCAGCACGGCCCCCAGCACAGCCCCAAAATAGCGGGTGATGCGCTGGAATTTCTTCTGCCCCTCGGCGCCCTCTTTACGCATACGCTCCAGCGCCGGAATGGCAACGGCCAGAAGCTGCATAATAATGGAGGCGTTGATGTAGGGCTGAACGCCCAAGGCAAACAGCGAAGCGCTGGAAAAGGCGCCGCCGGTCATAAAATCGATAAAGCTGAGCATGTCGCCCGAGTTTTGGCTAACGAGGTTGGCCATTACCTGGGGATCTACAAATGGTACGGGAACGGCGATGCCAAAACGGAAAATTAGGATGATGAGCAGGGTGTAGAGGATACGCCTTCGCAGATCCTCAATCTTCCACGCGTTACGGAACGTTTGGAACAAATTAGATCACCTCAGCTTTCCCGCCTGCCTTTTCAATTTTTTCTTTCGCGCTGGCTGAATAGGCTGCTAGCTGTACAGTAAGGGCTTTGGTCAGTTCTCCGTCGCCCAATACCTTGATGCCGTCCAAAGGCTTTTTTACCAGGCCTTTTTCTAACAGGGCGTTGGTATCCACCACGGCGCCGGCCTCAAAGGCGTCCAGCGCGCCCACCTTAACGGTGGCGTAACGGGTGGCGAAGATGTTGTTAAAGCCGCGTTTGGGCAAACGGCGCTGCAAGGGCATCTGGCCGCCTTCAAAACCCGCCTTTTTGCTGCCGCTGCGGGCCTTTTGGCCCTTGTGGCCGTAACCGGCGGTTTTGCCGTTGCCGCTGGCGTGGCCGCGGCCTTTGCGCTTCTGGGCTTTGTTGCTCCCCGGTGCGGGGGAAAGCTCGTGCAATTTCACTGTCAATCCACCTCCTCTTGGGGGTTCTAGGCCCGGCTCACACAGAGCAGGAAGCCGATTTTGTCAATTTTGCCCTTGGTTTGGGCATTGTCGGGCTGAACGCTGGCGTCGCCCGGGCGGCGCAGGCCAAGGCTGTACACAATGGCCTTTTGGCGCTGGGTACAGCCCATCAGCCCCCGTTTCAGGGTCACCTTTACGCTGCCGGCTTTCAGTTTTTCCTCAGCCGCTTTTGCCTTTGCGCTCACCGTTACGGTTTCACCCTTGCGGGCGGGCTTATCCTCGGCCTTTGCCTCGGGTTTTTCAGCCGCCTTTTTGGGGGCGGGCTTCTTTTTTGCAGTGGGTTTTTCGGCGTCCGCAGCCGGTTTGGCGGCCGGCTTCTTCTCTGCCTTGGCCCCCTCTTTTTCAGCCTTGGGCGCGGCTTTCTTCTTCGCCGGGGCCTTGGTCGCCTCGGTTTTGGTCTCTTCCGCCTTGGAAGCCTGCTCCTCGGTGGCGGCCCCGGTCACTTTTTCTTCGGCCATGGAAGTATGCCTCCTTTACGAAAAAATTTCCTTTACAGATTTGCCGCGCTTCGCGGCCATATCCTCGGCGCTTACCAGCCCCCGCAAACCGTTCATTGTGGCGGTTACCACATTGATGGGGTTGTTGGAGCGCACGCATTTTGTACGGATGTCTTTGATGCCGGCGGCCTCAACCACGGCGCGCACCGCACCGCCCGCAATAACCCCGGTACCGGGGCCTGCGGGGCGCAGAATGACATGCCCTGCGCCAAAACGACCAACCGTCTCGTGCGGGATGGTGGTGCCGCGCATGTTGATGCGGAAAAGGTTTTTCTTGGCGTCCTCAATCCCTTTACGAATCGCCTCGGGCACCTCGCCCGCTTTTCCCAGGCCAAAGCCCACAATACCCGCGCCATCGCCCACAACCACAAGGGCGGAGAATTTGAAGATACGGCCGCCCTTCAC
>CAZKBM010000123.1:0-5229 GCA_964550985.1 uncultured Oscillospiraceae bacterium | reverse complement strand
CTTCTGCCAGGCGGTAAACCTGTCCCGCTCGCTTTTTAAATGTTCCAAACGGATGCTGCGCTTTTTCCCGGTACAATCCACAAACTGAACCCTATAAAACCTACCGCCGCTTGATAAAACATCTTCTTTTTCCACAAAAATACGGGTCACCTTTTCCACATACTGGCGGTGCAGCAATACCACGTCCCCGCGCGCATGGGCCCAAAACCAATCCCGCTGCTCCTCTGGCAAACCGCCGTCCTCCCTATCGCAAAAGCGCAGCCCCAGAACATGCTCTTGCCTACGCAGGCGCACCAGGCATTTGAGGACTGGCACCCCTACGGCAAAAATAAGGAAAATAGTAAGGCCCCACGGAATCAGCACAAAGTACTCCCGAAAGCGGCCCGGCTGGAAGATGGCCACTAAGCCCGTCAGCAGCGCCGCAATCACCAAACCCACCACAAAAATATCCATATAGGCCCAAACCAACATTTTCCACAGGGGCTGGCCATTTTTTGGGTGTACACGTATTTGTTTTCTCTGTTTTCGCATTGGGTTCCCCGTGGTTTACAAGCTATTGCCCTTATGCGGCAGACGACATAGATACAGTGAAACACGTACAATTGCACGCGGATATCCGCAAGCAGACCCACCCAAAATAGGCAAACCGGAATCCAATGTCATCACAGCATGGTGCCAAACATTCATAAATGAACCGTTTTATACAATATATCATAATACAATATAAAAAAGCCAGGATAAAACAACTGCCATAACGCATTTGTTTACCCTGGCTTTTTTGATGCGAGTGCTCTTACAACAATTACACCTAAAAGCCCCGCGCTGATGATGTAATTATTATAGTAAGCGAGGGCTAAAAAGTAAATACATTTTTTGCGCTGTAGATTTTTGTAAAAGTCTGCGGTGTTTTTTTATGCCCTTATGTCACGCAACAGGGGCGATTCAAGCCTTGTATCACGTGGCTTTTCGGGCGCGGTTTTGAGTGGGTATTGTACGCAAAAAGCATGCGGGTTGTGTCAATAACTCGCTTGCTTTTTCATGTAAATAAATCCGTTCTACATGTGGATTTACTTACACATAAGGGCGGAGAAATTCAAATCGTCTTGAATTTCTCCGCCCTTATGTTTTTTCGTGGTTTTCATCTAGCCACGCGCTCTGGCCAGGGTCTCCTTGGCTACCTGTACAATGTGTTCATCGGTAAGGGCAAAGCGTGTGCGCAGGTAGTCCTGCGGGCCCACCTCGCCAAACTCGTCTTCCACGGCCACACATCCCACCTTTGCCTCGCCCTCCAAGGCCTCTTTCACAGCCGAGTACAGGCCCCCTATTTTGTTGTGGTTTTCGGCCACCACCACACTGCCGGTTTTGGCGGCATAGCTTTTTACCAGCGAGGCATCCAGCGGCTTGATAGTACATATGTCAATCACTGCGGCGGAAATGCCCTCTATCTCCAGCCGCAAGGCTGCCTGCAAGGCCTCGTGCACCATGATGCCGCAGGCAATGAGCACAACATCACTGCCCTCGCGCAGCACAATACCTTTCCCCGGCTGGAACCGGGTACCTTCGGGGTAAACCATGTAAGATTCTTTCCTGGGCACACGGAAATATTTCAAACCCGGCCAGTCTTTGGCCTGTTCCAACAGGGCCGTCAGCATGGGAACATCGGTCACATCCGCAATGATGGCCCCCGGAATGGCGCGGTAAAGGGCCACATCCTCGAACGGCATGTGGGTGCCCCCGTTAAACGTGGCGGTGATGCCGGGGTCTGTGCCGATGACCGTAACCGGGTTTTTGGCATAACCAGCAGAGATAAAGGCTTGGTCAAAACAGCGGCGGGAAGCAAAGGAGCCGAAGGTGTGCAGAATTGGCTTAAACCCCGCGGCGCTTAGACCACAGGCAATTCCCATCATATTTGCCTCGGCAATGCCGCAGTTGATGGCACGGTCTGTAAGGGCGGGCAGCTTTGCCGTGCCGATGCAACTCATCAAATCCGCATCGAGGTAAACAACATCCTCATCCTCTTCCAGCATCTTCTGAATGAGGCTACCCAGCACGTCTTTGAACAGCCGGGTATCTTGTTCTCCGTTATACACAATGTTCATTCCAAGCCACCCCCCTCTAACGCCCGGAGCTCGCCCCGCAGCACTTCCAGCCACTGGTCAAATTTTTCCGGCGGCGGTGCCAGGCTGTGGTTGGATAGGGTCTCCTCTACCTCATGCACCCCTTTTCCCTTTACCGTGTTCAAAATGATGGCAAGGGGCTTTTCGGCCGCTGGTTTTGTAAGGGCCCCGTACAGCCGTTCCACATCGTTTCCATCTATGGTGCAGGCGTCAAAACCAAAAGCGTCAAACTTTTTTTCCAGGTCGAAGGTGTTCAACACATCCGCCGTGTAGCCGTCTAGCTGTTTTTTGTTCCAGTCCACCATCCAAACCAGGTTGGTGAGCTTTTTGGCCGCAGTAAACATGGCGGCTTCCCACACCTGCCCTTCGTCAATCTCGCCGTCACCCACAATTAAATAGGTGCGGCAATTGCGCCTTTTCAGCTTGTCACCCAAGGCCTGGCCCACAGCCAGTGAGGTACCCTGGCCCAAAGAGCCGGTGGTCATGTCCACGCCGGGGGTCTTGCTCCTGTCGCAGTGGCTGGGCAGAGAGGTGCCGGGCTGGTTTAGGGTAAGCAGTAGCTCTTTTTGGAAGTAACCCTTTAGCGCCAAGGCGGCATACACGGCTGGGCCGGCATGCCCTTTGGAACACACCAGCTTATCCCGTTCGCTCCACTGTGGGTCTGCCGGGTTTATCTTCATCACGCCGCCATACAGCACCGCCAGTGCGTCGGCCACCGAAAGGCTGCCCCCCATATGGCCAAACCCGCGCGACTGAATGCATTCCACTGTGGCTATGCGAATTTGCAGGGCAAAAGCCCGCAGCTCGTTCATCTGGTCTGTTGCCAAAAGTCATCCCTCCGTTCAAATTCTGGCCACGCCGGTTTTTCTCGCCGCCTCTGCCACGGCCGTTGCCACGGCAGGGCAAACGCGCTTGTCGAAAGCGGCGGGAATGATATAGTCAACGCTGAGTTCTTCGGGCGAAATCAGGTTAGCCAAAGCCTCGGCGGCGGCCATTTTCATCTCTTCGTTGATGTCGGACGCGCGCACGTCGAAGGTGCCGCGGAAGATGCCGGGGAAAGCCAGCACATTGTTGATCTGGTTGGCAAAATCGCTACGGCCGGTGGCAATCACCTTGGCCCCGCCCAATTTGGCGTCTTCGGGGAAAATTTCCGGGGTAGGGTTGGCACAGGCAAAAATCACGGGGTCGGGGTTCATGCTTTTCACCATCTCCACGCTCACCGTGCCAGGGGCCGAAACCCCAATGAACACATCGGCGCCTGCCAACATATCGGCCAGGTTGCCATTTTTATTTTGCAGGTTGGTTATTTTGGCCATTTCCCGCTTAATGTCGTTCAGGTCTGTTCTGCTTTCGCAGATGGCTCCCTTTCTGTCGCAGATGGTAATGTCCCGGTAGCCCGCGCTCAGCATCAGTTTGGTGATGGCAACCGCGGCGGCCCCCGCGCCGGACATCACCACCTTCACATCTTCCTTTTTCTTGTTCACCAGTTTCAGTGCATTCGTAAGGCCCGCCAGTGTTACCACAGCCGTGCCGTGCTGGTCGTCGTGGAAAATGGGTATGTCGCAGCGCTCTTTCAGTTTACGCTCAATCTCAAAGCAGCGGGGGGCAGAGATATCCTCTAGGTTGATGCCCCCGAAAGAACCGGAAATCTGGTAAACAGCCTCCACAAACGCGTCCACATCCTGGGTGCGCACGCACAGGGGAAATGCATCCACGTTGGCAAAAGCTTTAAATAGCACACATTTTCCCTCCATCACGGGCATTCCCGCCTCCGGGCCAATGTCGCCAAGGCCCAGAACTGCCGTGCCATCGGTTATTACCGCACAAAGGTTGTGGCGCAGGGTAAGGTCATAGCTTCTATTTATATCCTTTTTTATCTCTAGGCATGGCTCTGCCACACCGGGAGTATATGCCAAAGAGAGATCCTCTTTGGTGGATACCGGAACGGTGGCCGATATTTCCAGTTTTCCTTTCCATTCATCGTGCAAGCGCAGAGACTCTTTTGCGTAATCCATCAAAACGCTCCTTTCTGTGTTGAAAAACCAAGTTATTTTTCAGGTATGGGCAGGGTGGCGCCGCCAAAGGGCATGGCCAGCACCTTGGCCTGTGAACCATAGCGGGTAAAAGCGGCGTCCAGGGCCGCCTGGGCCGAAGGGCGTGGGGTGAGGAAGATGCTTTTTACAAACTCGTCCTCCATCTCCGAAACCAAATCAATAGAGGCGTAGGCCAGCACCATGCCAATAGCCGCCGCCTTATGGCCACCCAATTGGAAGTCTTTGCCTATTCGTTCCACCATATATGCGGCGCTGGGTGAACCCGTAAGCCATTCCTCAAATTTAGCGCTGCCCAGCCCCTCGTTGCAGGCACCTATCAAAATAATGGTGCCCCCAGGTTTTACTGCGTACTTGGCGTTATCCAGCGCTTTCTGGGTTTGGTAAAGGTTTGCATCCTTGGGTGCCCCCCCTTGCGAAACCAGCACAATATCAGCCCGCTGGGGGATGGGTTTGCGGTACATTTTATCCAGGTAGGCGCAGGCTGTGCGGTGTGCTTTCACGCTGTCACCCGCCACGGCATATACAATCTGCTTGTGTTCGTCCAGCACCACGTTCAAAATATAGTGGATGCCGCAAATTTCCCCAGCCTGTTCTATATCTTTCCGAATGGGGTTGCCTTCCAGCCTGCCCGCGCAGGCCTCCTGCGAAACCATCATTCTGTGGTTGGCCTGAATGGCCCGCGCATTGGAAACGCCTGGCATAATGGCTTTGGCCCCGCCGGAGTAGCCCGCAAAATAGTGGAATTCCACATTGCCAAGACAGATGCGAAAATCGGCCTCGGCCACACAGCGGGTCACATCCACCGGGGTGCCGCTGGGGGTGTCACCCATATGTATGCAATCCTCGCTGTCGCTGTCTACACAGCGCAGTTCCCGGTAGGCGCGTTCCCCCGCCAGTTTCCGTTTTTCCTCTTCGGTTTGCCTGCGGTGTACCCCCAGCCCAAACACCAGGGTAATGTCCTCAGCCGCGCAGCCCGCGGCGTATAATTCATCCAACAGGGCGGGCAACAACTGGTAACTGGGCAACGGGCGGGAGATATCGCTGGTGACGATGGCTAT
>CAZKBM010000122.1:0-5257 GCA_964550985.1 uncultured Oscillospiraceae bacterium | reverse complement strand
CCACGTGGTAAAGTTCGGGGTTCGCAAGTTCGCTCATGGCCGTGAACACCACGGTAAACTCAATCGGTACGTTGCCTTTGTTTTCAATGGTGCTGAAATAGCTGTCTGTGTATTTGGAAATCCACCACTCGCCCCCGGTAAAGAAGGGGAATTCAAACAAGGGGTCAAGCCCGGCTATTTGTGTGGCGTAGGAAGCGGTGGTGCGCCAGTAGGGATAGGCGGCATACAGTTCCATCTGGAATGCCTGCACACCGTTTCCTGGCATGATATCCGGGGTCTTCTGCGGCACCACATCCAAATACCAGGATTCGCCATTCTGAACGACGGTAAGGGTAGCGGGGGCCTGGGGGGCTATAACAGAAAGCAACCTGTCCCGGTTCGCTTCCAGTGGGTCATAGATTGCGCCATCAACGGGGATAACCTTTGGCTGAACGCTTTGGTCTGAAATGCTGGAACCCACCTGCCGCACACTTCTTGAGGCTGAAATATCGACATCAACACTGCTCACCCCGTCAATTTCCGTTATCCAAAAAGCCGATTCGTATTCAAACGTAAGGGCGCCCAGGGCGCTTTCATAGATAAATTTTGTATTTTCGTTCATAGTCGCCCCCTATTTGATTTGGTATTTGCTCTTACGGAGTAAGGCTTCCGCCGCCCGTGCATTGTCTGCCGGGGACATATACTTATCTGAATTGATAGTCTGGTGAAAATTGTACACATAGCTATTGTTGATAGCGCCCTCACCGGCGGTGGCCACGGCGGGGATTTTGGCGAATACCTCTTGATTTGCAGAAACAGCCAGCCGCAGCTTGTTGTTGAGCGCGGCAGCCATACCCTCTGGGATGATGTTCAGGCGTTCCACGACGCCTCCGGCTAAAGCGTCCACGGCACGATACAAGCCGTTTTCCTCATCCTCCATGCCAACAATCATGCCCAGCACCACATTTTGAAAGATATCCTCCATAACGCGGGAGGGGGAATGGATTTCAAGAGCCGCCCGGATGCGCCGCGCGGCCTCTTTGGCGATTTCATCGGCTTTTGCATAAACGCTGCCCTTGCCGTTCTCTAGCCCTGCCACCATGCCGTTTGTCATTTGCTGGCCGATGTTCTTGCCTGCGTTGTAGGCGTCAGTGCCCTTGGTGTTGATGGCAGAGATAATGGCATCAATCACACCGGATGCCGCGCTTTTTGCGGACTCAGTGCCATTTTTGATAGCCGTCACAACGGCGGTCATCATCTGCTCTACGACTGTTGGGGCCTTGCTTTTCATGGCCTCAAACTCGTTCGTTACCCCTGTGGCAACCCCCTGTGCCGCCGATTTGGCCGCGCCTTGCTTAGACTGAATACCCGACACAAACGAGGTCATCATCTGGCTCACGAGTGAATCAGACTTGGTTTTCATATCGGTAAAGGTTGTTATAATACCGCTAGAAACACCTGTTGCCGCTGATTTGGCCGCTCCCTGCCGAGTGGTGATGCCAGAAACCACACTGGTCATCATCTGGGTGATGGTGTCCGTAGAGGTTGATTTCATGCTGGTAAACTGGGCTTGCATCTGTGAACCCATGGAAGAAAGCGCACCGTTCACAGAGGACGCACCCGCCTGTACCGCTGTTGTGAGGGCAGTAGAGATGCCGGACATATCGGAGTTTTTAACGCCGTTTACGATTTCTGTGGCTATTTTTTGGCCAATAGATGAGAAATTGCTTTCGGACACATTTGTTTCCAGCGCAGTCTTTGCGCTTGCAATCATCTGCACCGTGGCTTCTGTGAGAGATTCGTTAGCGGTTACGCCCCCCGCCAGCTCATCTACCATCTGGGAGCCAGCATTTGTTACCTCAGGCAGGCCCAGTGAGGTTGCAAGTGCCTGGGTGGCGACATCCGCGCCACTGGAAAAGACCTCGGACAACCGCGCCAATTCCTCATCTGAGGCATTCACCATGGCGGCCACAGTGGCGGCAGACTCTGGCCCTGCGTCACGTAGCTGCTGTAGTAGGCCTTGATCAACGCCTTTTTCAGCCAAGAGCACAAGGTTATTAGACCAGCCGGCAACAGCCTGCTGGTTGTGCTCAAGGTTGGCAATCATGTCTGAAACGCTTTGCTCGCTTTCGGTAGAGATGCGATCAAACATATTGGTGGCAGCCTCGGCATAGGTGGCTAGGGCCTCTTGTTGCCGTTGCGCTGATTCCTCTGCCGCAGAAGCCCACTCATCTAGCGAGATGCCCTGCGCGTCAATGTCGGCCCGAATAGATTCAGTCGTTACACCATATTGTGCCGCAAGCTCAGCGAGCGCAGCATCCTGCTCGGCAAGGTCAGCGTTTTGGGTTTCAGTTTGAGTGCTAACATACTGGCTGAACTCCTCAATTTCAACGCCTACCTCGCCTAGCGTCGTCCC
Organism: uncultured Oscillospiraceae bacterium; assembly: GCA_964550985.1. Lineage (GTDB taxonomy): Bacteria > Bacillota > Clostridia > Oscillospirales > Ruminococcaceae > JAAYCI01. Next base: position 2,862 of record CAZKBM010000122.1, on the reverse strand, counting down.
CCAGGCCTCGGCGTTTTCCATCGCCTTTTTTCCGGCGGTGTCGTAGGCTGCGTAATATCCGCCTGCCGCATTTGTGCCATTTATCCATATGATGGAGCCCGCCTCAATGGCCTCCTGTACGGCCAATTCCGCCTTGTAGAGTTCGTATTCGGCCTCAGATTGTTTTTTGACAAGGTCAATTGCCTTTTCGCGGTTTGCCTCAGCCTTGACGGTTTCTTTCATGGTGACAAGATAGTCTTTGAGAGAACCGTTTGTACCAACCACTGCCCTTGAAACACTGTCGTATGCCCATGCTTGGTCAGGCAGCAGTTGATTTAACTGCGCGGTCAACTCTTCCATGTAAGCCTGCTCGGCGGCGGTTCGGTTGGTCTTTTCCCCAAGAGCCTCTATCTTGGCGGCCAGTTTTTCAGCCGAGGACGCTGCAATTTCCGATTGTTTAATAGATTCCTCGTGCGTATCGTTCATGTCTTCTACCGAGGATTTATAGTCCTCGTGCGCTTTGCGAGAGTGCTCGACCTCTTCGCTTAGTGCTTTTTGCGCATCGGTCTGCTGGTTTAGTATGGCGATGAGGGCCACAATAGCGGCCACAAGGGCGATAACCACCATCACCACCGCGCCAACAGGGTTCGCCGTCATGGCTGCGTTCCACAGCCACTGGGCGGCTGTGACAAGGCCAATAGAACCTGTCAGTACGCCTACCAATACGGTTTTTGCCGTTATAGCCCCGCTACTTGCTAAAACCGCTACCGTTTCGGCAGTTGTAACAGCTGCCCCAGACGCTCTTGTTAGGTTCCCCGCTGCATCAACAGTCACTCCTGCTTTTTTTGCTGCTGTCCGCACAAGTTCTGCTGTGGTTTCACTGGCCAACGCCGCCGACATCATGGTTTGAGTTGCAAGATTTGCACCAGTAAGCGTTTTGTTTGCCATCAATATCGTGTTAGCAGCTTGCACCGCATTTTGCATACTCTTAAACGAAGTGGTTACTGTGCCCAGAATAGAGTAAGCCTTAAACGCCGCCACAGGCCCCAGCACGGCGGGCACAAGGATGTCAAAATTTTTGGCGGTAAATTCGGTCACCTTTGCCACGCTTTGCAGCCCGTTCTTTATACCAGTGCCCGCAGTGTTGACAATATTTTCAATGCTTTTGAAACGGGTCTGAGAAAAGCCCCGGTCAATCGCTTCAATGATGGAAGTTACGCCGATAACCGTCCGGCTTTTGAGGTTAGTCATGGCGGTGCCAATGCCACCTGTGGCAGTCTTGGCCACCTCGGCAAAGCCACTCACACCGTTGTTCAGTTCGATGAGTTTGTCATTAAACTGGGTAAAAGTAATCTCGCCATCCCGCAAAGCAGCGTATAGGTCATTGCGAGCAGAGGCCCCGGTAAAGCCAAAAGCCTCAGCGGTTTTCTGCAAGGCATAAGGCATGGTTTCTTGCAGGGTTTTCCAACCCTGCATATCCACCTTGCCGCTGTTCAGCATTTGGATGTATTGGGTCATGCCCCGGCTGGCCGCCTCGGTAGATGCGCCGCTGGCCAAAAAAGCGTTGTTTAGTGCGATGGCAGAGTCGGTGCCTTTTTCCAAGCTGCCGGTTGAAATAGCCAGCTGCTGGGTATTGGCCACGATTTCGTCCAGGGTGGTGGGCAGCCCCTGTATGCTGTCAGACAGCTTTTTCATGGAGGCCTCGGCGGTGTCTGCGCCATAGCCCATTTGCTCCATGATGCGGGGAAACCTGTTAAGGGTATCATACCGGGACACAGCGGCATCAATGGACTGTGCCACCATGCTCATGCCCCTTTTTATAACTTCAAAAACGCTGAGGCCCTTTACAATGCTACCCAGCTTGTTTGCATCCTTTTGAAAATCGTTCGCATCTAGCCTTGCATCAAAAATCACTGAGCCGTCTGCCATATGGGTGGGCCTCCTTTGTGTTTATTTTGTGGATTATTGATGGTAGAATAGAATTACTAACTTATTTGGGAGGCATTGTTATGGGACTGTTTGGGAATAAAAAACCTGTGATATGTGGTGTTTGTGGCAAGGTCGAGGGTTCTTGTGAGGGCAAATGGTTCATCCTAAAAGACGGGTGCGTCTGCGACAAATGCCTTTCAAATGCGAGATATGCAGTTAAAACAGCAAAGCCCAAATCCTTTTCCAATGTTTCACTTGTAGAAATATCGCAATTGGCCGTAATGAGCGAAGAGGAAAAATCTCAACATTGGAATAATGAAGTAAAGCGTACTCAGGAAGCCGCAGAACAAGCAGCAGAAACCCTAACGAGTGCGCAACCTTTGTCAGTCACCTGCCCCCGCTGCGGCTCCACGCAAATCAGCGCCGATAAAAAGGGCTTTGGTGTGGGTAAGGCTGTCGTGGGCGCTGCCGTTGCAGGACCGATTGGGCTTGTGGCGGGCAATATTGGGGCTAAGAAGGTAAGGGTCACATGCTTAAAGTGCGGACACAGCTGGATGGCAGGAAAAGGGTAAAAGTGTTGATTCGTCTAATATTAAACATCGCCCTTGTTCTCTAACTTCAATTGTGCCTCGGCGTACAGTTCATCAAGGCGCTGCTGCTTAGCCTGTTTTCGCTCTTCAAGAGTGCCGCCAAGCTGTTTTCTGACCTTTTTAAGGGCTACGGCCTTTTTTCGTTCCTCATAGTACTTACGCTGTTCACCCTTCATTTTTGAGGTGTCCAGGTTGCGGTCGCACATACGGCGCATCATCTGGGTGCCCTCCGGCAGGGCAATAAAAAGGCCCATAAACTGCCACCAGTGGATATGACGGCCAGTGTCCCAAATGTCGATATGGTAGGCGTCTAAAAAGGCGCTGGCGATATACGGCGCGTCCTCTTCAAAATCAAAAAGCTGGT
>CAZKBM010000121.1:0-5658 GCA_964550985.1 uncultured Oscillospiraceae bacterium | reverse complement strand
CGGTGAAGCCGATGTGTTGCTGGGGCTGGACTACAACCTGCAAAACCTACAAAATTATGAACTTTCCATGCCTTTGGATAACGACCCCTTTGTGGCCTTTGGCAAGCAGACGTTTACCGGCGTGGATGATCTGTATGATAAACGCCTGGCAACCTCCGAAGGCAGTGGCAGCTTTACCTCTTTTATTACACCTTATCAGCTAGAACACCAAACCCAAACCTACCCCACCTACAGTGAAGCATTTGCCGCCTTGGAGCGCGGCGAGTGTGACTACGTATTCGCCATGTATTCGGTGGGGCGGCGGGCTGTGGCAAACCTGGGCGACACCAAAATACAGGCCGTGGGCCCCACCCTGGCCGATAACAACCTGTGCATTGGTACCCAAAAGGGCAACACCGCCTTGCGGGATGAACTGAACGGCGCTATCATCCAGCTAAAGCGCGACGGGGCGCTGGACAAGCTGGGCGAAAAGTGGCTGGGCCGGTATGTGGAGGTCATTTCTCCCCGTGAGTATGCCCTGCAAAACTGGATGGTACTGGTGCTTTTGTTGGCCCTGGTGCTTTTGGGCGTGGCCCTGGCGTATGGTCTAGTGGGCCGGCAACTGGCCAAAAGCGCCCGCCTGCAACAACAAATGACCAAGCGCCTGCTGGACTACCAGCAAGTTGTTTCCGATGCCACCAAGGGCCTGTATGAAAACATCTGCGAGGTAAACATCACCCAGAACTGCCTGGAGGGGGAGAGCACCCAGCAGTATTTCGAGAGCATGGGCGTGCCACGGGGCACCCCCTTTGACGAGGGTCTGCGCATCATTGCCGATACGCAACTGGACGCAGCGTACGTAAAAAATTACCTGGATACCCTATGCACCAAAAATGTGACGCAGGCCTTTTTGCAAGGGAAGGACCGTTTGAGCTGCGAGTTCCTGGTGCGGGACAAAAATGGCTCCCCCTGCTGGATGGGGGTATACGCCCGGCTCATCCACTGGAAAGAGGACGATACTTTAAGGATGATTACCTACCGCGTAAACATCGATGAAGACAAGAAAAAAGAACAGTTTTTGGCAGAAAAAGCGCGGGTCGATTCCCTGACCGGGCTGTATAACAAAGCTGCCACCGAGGAACTTATCCGCACGGCGCTTGCCGTGAAAGAGCAAGCGCCCCAGGCCTTCCTCATGCTGGATATAGACAATTTTAAAACCGTGAACGACAATTTTGGCCACGCCTTTGGAGACCTGGCCATCACCGAATTTGCCGCCGTACTGAAACACAGCGTAGAGACCACACCCGGCACCGTGCTGGGGCGCATTGGCGGCGATGAATTTGCCGCCTTCCTCCCCTACCAAAGCCCCGCCCAGCTAGAGGATTTTGCCGCCCAGCTTGTGCGCAGCCTCAGCCGGGAAATTAGCATAGACGGCAAACCCGCCCACATTTCGGCCAGCCTTGGCATTGCCCTTTACCCCGCCCACGGCACCAGTTTCGAGCAGCTATACCGCCAGGCGGACGCCGCTTTGTACCAAACCAAGAAAAACGGCAAAAACGGCTACACCTTTTACACCGAAGAACTTTTAAATAACAGTTGCGAGTTGAAAATGGACAGCGGAAAATGAAAACCCCGGCTTACACCAACCGCACCCCGTTCCGCGTTCCGCGGTTCCCTATCTGGCGCTGGCCGCAGAACCACCCTTCCGGGCTCCCAGTAGCCCCCAAAACCGAATATTACAAAACCCCGGTGCCGCTCTATAAAAGAGTGGCACCGGGGCTTTTTGTGTTCGGCGGTGTTTAGCCGTCTTTTGGCTTTTTGCGGATGGTGAGGAGGTGCACACTGACGGCTAGACCTACAATGGCCAGCAGGGCCACTACAAAAGGTTTTTGGCTAAGCAACATGGAAAGCCCCAGCGTACCCCAGAGGGACACAAGCCCAATGTAACGCGCCTTGGCCGAAATACCCGTTTTACTTTTGTAGTTTTGAATGTATTCCCCAAAATACCGCATGTTCAGTAGTTTTTTGTGCATACGGGGACTGGCTGTGGCAAAACAGCCCGCCGCGCACAACACAAAGGGGGTGGTGGGCATCACCGGAAACAAAAGCCCCAGGCCGCCCAGCGCCAGGGCGCCAAACCCCGCCGCCAGCAACAAATATTGCCGCATTCTCCACTCTCCTTAACGTTTTTTATGTGGTGCTTCCCCCGCCCCCGTGGCATTCACCCGCTGGGTAGGGCAAACCCTGGCCCGGCTCAGCACTTCTGCGTCCCCGTGCCTTTTGGCCTTGCCGCGTTTTGCTGCGGCCGCTGTGCTTTCACTTGCCGCCGTTTGTCAGCCTATTTGCTCTTGGCTGCTGGCCAATATGGTTCACTATTTCAGCTTTGCTCTTACACTTTCCACTTCTTTTCTACCCCTGCGGCATGGTGGCTTTCAGCAGCTCGGCGTGGCTCAGCTTGCCTAGGTCGCGGGCTTTGGCTTCATCCAGCTTGCAGGCCTTGCAGAAGCGCACGCCATAATCCTCGTTCGCCATAAAGCAATGGGCGGCGTGGCGGTAACGGATATTCTCGGTACAGTCGCCCATGGCGTGCACGGTGTTATCGCACAGCACTTGCTTTTGGGCCTCGCTCATAATGTCATACAGCTTGCCCGCCTGGTAGTAGCAGTCGTCGCTCTGGTCGTCCTTGGGTTCATAGTGGAAGATGGAGCCATCTGCCTGCAGCGGGGGCTCTTTGTATTCCGGTTGTTCGGCCCACTCGCCGTAGCTGTTGGGCTGGTAACCGGTGGCCGCTCCGTAGTTGCCATCCACCCGCATGGCGCCGTCGCGGTGGAAAGAATGCACCGGCACACGGGGCTTGTTTACGGGAATGAGGTCGTTGTTCACGCCCAGGCGGTAGCGGTGGGCATCGCCGTAAGAGAACAGGCGGCTTTGCAGCAGTTTGTCTGGCGAAAGCCCAATGCCCGGCACCACATTCGCCGGGTTGAAGGCGGCCTGCTCCACATCGGCAAAATAGTTTTCGGGGTTGCGGTTCAGTTCCAGCACCCCCACCTCAATCAGCGGGTAATCTTTCTTAAACCACACCTTGGTGATATCGAAGGGGTTCTCGTGGTGGTTTTGGGCCTGTTCTTCGGTCATGATTTGCACAAACATCTTCCAGCGTGGGTAATCGCCCTTTTCAATGGATTCAAACAGGTCCCGCTGGTGGCTCTCGCGGTCCATCCCCACCAGCTTGGCGGCCTCTTCATCGGTCAAGTTCTCGATGGGTTGCTGGCATACCAGATGGAACTTCACCCAGAAACGTTTGTTTTCAGCGTTATAAAAACTGAAGGTGTGGCTGCCAAAGCCATGCATATGGCGGTAGCTGCGGGGAAGGCCGCGGTCACTCATGGTGATGGTCACCTGGTGGAAGGCCTCGGGAAGGCTTGTCCAAAAATCCCAGTTATTTTGGGCACTACGCATGTTGGTTTTGGGGTCACGCTTCACGGCGTGGTTTAGGTCTGGGAAGCGTAGGCCGTCGCGCAAGAAGAACACCGGGGTGTTGTTGCCCACCAAATCCCAGTTGCCTTCCTCGGTGTAATACTTCACGGCAAAGCCGCGGATATCCCGCTCGGCATCGGCCGCGCCACGCTCGCCCGCCACGGTGGAAAACCGTACAAACACCTCGGTCTCCTTACCAATCTCGCTAAAAATCTTGGCCTTGGTGTACTGGCTGATATCATGGGTAACTTTGAAAGTGCCAAAAGCGCCCGAGCCCTTCGCATGCATCCGCCGCTCAGGAATCACCTCGCGGTCAAAATGGGCCAGTTTTTCCAAATGCCACACATCTTGCAACAACACTGGCCCCCGCGCCCCCGCGGTTAGGCTGTTGGTGTTATCGGCCACCGGGGCCCCGTTTGCTTTGGTTAGTTTTTTGTCCTGTTCACTCATACTGTAATCTCCCTTCCATTTGCTTTACCCCCTTCCAGCTCCCGCTCGAAAGGTTTTTAAGTTACCCTTAGCTTACTCTCTTCTGGGTACAAAGTCAATAAGCATACTAAAAAAGTATGGTTTGGGCCTGCATTTGGCTGAATTGGCATAACCCCAGGTGAGTAAAGGAATATCATGGCACTTTGGGGAAGGCTCTCCGCTGTGTGCTATATGGTGGCATGGTTACAATAGAACCCACATAGAAAACATTTACTTTGCAGGCACCGCCTGGGCGTCTTTAGGGCGCTAGGCCCCATTCAGCGCTGGGGAAACGCGCAAAAGCTTTTAAAAAAGCACGAATATACGTAACTGAATCTGTGTTTTCCGTTACAAAATGGTAACAGGAATTTTTCTTGTTGCTGCGCAAAAAAGAAAAATTCTAAACACTGACTTTTCTTGAATTTTTGACATTGTGCCCAATTCTGTAACCTTCAATCTGTTGATTCCTACAAAAACCTGTGCTATACTCACCATCGTTCCCAGCCGATACGGGCGGTTTTGCCGCCAATGGCTTACCGGGGACACAAAAATAGTATTCTTAACAAAAGAGGAGATTTTACAAATGAAAAAAGTACTTGCTGCTCTCGCCCTTGGCGCCGTTATGGTGATGACCTTTGCCGCTTGCTCTTCCAGCGCTAGTTCTTCTTCCGCTGCCGCTTCCAGCGCTGCTGCTTCTAGCGCTGCCCCCGTTGCTTCCAGCGTGCCTGCCTCTAGCGCTCCTGCTTCCAGCATGGCTTCTTCCAGCATGGCTTCTGAGGCCCCTGCTTCCAGCATGGCTCCCGCTTCTTCCAGCATGGCTTCTTCCAGCACCGCTGCCTAAGCAACCGTATTGTTTCCCAAAGCCCCCGCTTGCAAAAGTGGGGGCTTTTTTGTGTGGCATTACACAGGTTTGCTACAAACAGCGCGTTGTGCTAGTATTATATATTAGTATAGTATAGAGATTCGCCACCATATTTTCGCCGCCCTGCTGCGCCCCGGCGCAGCAGAAGTATTGCGGCAAAGGAGCCCCTTTTTATGCCAGACAGTTATACCCACGCCAGCATTGCCACACAGGCCTTGCTGCGCGGTAGCCAAGCCGTGGCCAGCCTGCCCTGCTACCTGGCCGGCGCCAACGGCCCCGACCCCTTTTTCTATGCCCAATTTTGGCAAAAAAGCCCCCAGCCAGACCTGGCCGCCCTAGCTAGCCGCATGCACAAAGAGCGCACCGGCCCCTTTTTAGGGGCCTTGTTGGAGAACGCCATCACCCCACAGCAGCAAAGCTATACCCTGGGCTTTCTCACCCACTACGCCACCGATTGCACCCTAAACCCCTACATCTCCGCCATGGGAGACGCGGGCTTTTTTGCCGGTAAAGCGGCGCGGGCGGGGTTTGAGGCGTCTTTGGATTCCGCCCTATTTTATAAAAACTACCGCTGCCACACCGTGCCGCTATATGCCTCCACCCCCATGCTGTTCACCGAGGATTTGGGCCAGGTGGCCGCCCTGCTGCACGAGGCCCTGCTGGTTACCTACGGCCTGGACATCCCCACCGTGGTTCTCAGCGACGCATTTCACGAAAATGCCGCTTTGCGCAAGCGGATGATCTCCCCGCGGGGGGGCAGGCGCCTGTGGGCGCGCCTTAGCGCCCCGGCGCGGCTGGGCCACCTGCGGGCCCAGCCCTGGCTGGCCCGGGGTCAGCCGGGCCAGCCGCTGCCCCACCTGCCCGAAACATGG
>CAZKBM010000120.1:0-5826 GCA_964550985.1 uncultured Oscillospiraceae bacterium | reverse complement strand
GCGCAAAATGGTAGGAATGCTTTTGGCATTGCAAAATTTTCAGGCGAAGCATAAATCTGTTTTTGCCGGTGCGGTGTGTAAGTTATTTGTGAAAATGCTGTAGAGGCAAACAGCCAGAGGAAAAGCGCATACGGCCTAACCCGCCAAAACTTTAGTGCGCAAAACTCACAAAGATTCCCACTTTTTTTCTCACCCTGCCAGTATACCAAATTCTAAAGTTTTTTTCCATTCGGACGAAGAAAAAGATGCCGGTACTATTCAAAAACCGCAAGGGATGGCAAAGAAATGCGAAGGGAGGCGTAATTTTGTTATGGCAAAGGCCCGCTCAAGCCTTTGCAGTCTGGCTCATCCTTTTTACAAACCAAAACACGCGCAACCTTTGCCTTTTTTACCTCCCGCTGCGGCAAGGCGGCATGGACGCCGCCAACAAAGGCGGAAACGCCAAACAGGGAGGTTGTTTATGGTTATTGAATCGTACAAGGTGGAAACAGCGGCCCGGCGCTCTTACGTAAAAACCGAGAGTGAGCGGACCCAGATGACCCAGTGGAGAGGAGGTGAACAGAGACAGATAACGGCCGAGCGCCAGGCGGTATACGCCGAATTTTCGCAGACAGCCCAGCAGATGCTGGCCGGGCAGGGCGAGGAGAACGCGCAGGCCACCTTAAATGGCGAGGGCCAGGGCAATGCGCCCGCCGCAAGTACCGGCCCCGGCGGTGTGAGCATGGCGGCCCCCACTGTGCGCAGCCCCTACGAGTTAAAACTGGAGATGCTGCGGCAGTTCATTTATCAGCTAACCGGCAGGCGGATAAATGTGAGTTTTGAAAACCTTGGCATGGGGGCCTTTCAAACTATGCCAAGCGGCAAAATACGGATGCTTCCCTTTGCTCAGGGCGGCGAAATCATCCGCGAAAAAACCACCTTTGAAAGCGAGGCGGTATCTTTTGCGGCCAAGGGGCTTGTGAAAACGGCCGACGGCAAAACCATTGACATTGACATGCAGCTAAACATGAGCCGCAGTTTTTACGAGAGCAGCAAGACCACCCTGAACTGGGGCAGCCCCGGCGGCAAACTGTGTGACCCCTTGGTGGTAAATTTTGGCGGCAAGGCGGCCAGCCTGACACAGCGCAAATTCAGTTTTGACCTGGATGCAGACGGCAAGATGGATGAAATTGCCTTTGCGGGCGCGGGCAGCGGCTTTTTGGCGCTGGATAAGAATGGTGACGGAAAAATTAACGATGGAAATGAACTTTTTGGCCCGCAAAGCGGCAATGGCTTTGCGGATTTGCGAGGCTATGACGCCGACAAAAACGGCTGGATAGACGAAAACGACGAAGTTTTTGCAAAACTGCGCGTTTGGAGCCGCGATGAATACGGCAACGACCAACTTTTTACCTTGAAAGAACTGGGCATTGGGGCCATCTACCTGGGTGAGACCGAGACGCAGTTCCAGATGAGTGATGACAAAGGCCAGATGCAGGGGCAGATGCGCTCTACCAGCTTCTTTTTAAAGGAGAACGGCGGCGCGGGGTATATCCACCACATTGATTTACTGGCCTAGGCAAATTTTGTAACACCCGCCACCGCTACTTGGCAAAAGGCGGGCAAAACGGCACTGGCATAGTGCGCATACCCTACAGATACAAAAAGTGCTGTTTCACCCGGAGTAGGGCTGAAACAGCACTTTTTGTAAAAGTTTACGGCACAAACCTTTAAAAAAATATATCAGGAGGGTAGATTTTTTGATAGAACTGACCACCCAAAGGCTGCTGCTGCGCGACCACCGAGAGGAGGATTTGCAAAGCCACCACGCACTGTTTTCCAGTAAAACCGTCATGTATTTTTTGCAGGATATCATGACCCACAGCCTAGAGGAATCTCGCGAGAACCTGCGGCAGGCCATGGCCGAAATAGAATGCGAACAGGCCCAAAGGCGCTTTACCTTCTTGCGGATAGAATGCCGGCAAACCGGCGGGCACATTGGGGAGATAGGTTACACGGCGGACGAGTTTACCCCGCTTGGGAAGCTGGTGAGCGTAGGGTATTTTATACGAAAAGAGCACTGGGGGCAGGGCTATACACCAGAGGCCTTTGAGGCGCTTATTCATTTTGCCTTTACAGAGGGCGGGGTTTACCGCATTGGCTGCGGCTGCCTGGAAGAGCACGCCGCCTCGCAGCGGGTGATGCAAAAATGCGGCCTCATCAAAGAGGCCACACGGAAAGAGTACCAGTGGCATGAGGGAATGCTGAAAGACCGGGCAGAGTACCGGCTGCTGCACAGCGAGTGGGCCGGGGCTTAAACCCCTATTTACGCTTAGGGTTTTTGGGCTTAGGGTTCTTGGGCTTAGGGTTCTTGGGCTAGGGGTTTTTGGGCTTCGGCCTTTATTGGGGCTTACTTATACTCCAGCGCCCGGGCGCGGCCCTGCAACACCCGCAGCGCGCCCGCGGCCAGGGCGGCCATCTCGTCCTCGCCGGGGTAGGTCATCACGCGGGCAATTTGGTCTACCCTTTGCTTGATGGCCCCGGTAAACCGGGTGGAGTAGGCCAGGCCACCGGTTAAAATAATGGCGTTAATACGCCCTTCCAGCGCGGCGGCCATGGCCCCTATCTCCTTGGCAATTTGGTAGGCCATTGAATCCATAACCAAGGCGGCAAACTCATCGCCTTTTTGCACCATCCGCTCTACTTCGGTCATGTCGTTTGTGCCCAAAAACGCAACCATACCGCCGTTTTTATTGGTAAGGGCCAAGAGCTCATCGCGGCTTAAATGGCCCGAAAAACACATCTCAATCAGGGGTTTTGCGGGCACCGAGCCGCAGCGCTCGGGGGTGAAGGGGCCCTCGCCGCTGATGCCGTCGTTCACATCGATTACCCGGCCATAGCGGTGCGCCCCCACCGAGATGCCGCCCCCCATGTGCGCCACAATAAAGCGGCCATCCTCGTAGGCGATGCCAAGCTGTTTTGCGCAGCGGCGGGCCACGGCCTTGGTGTTGAGGGCATGGAATACGCTGTGCCGCTCAATGCCGGGGATGCCTGTCATCTTGGCCACCTGCTCCATCTCATCCACCACAACGGGGTCCACCGTGTAGGCGGGTATGCCGTAGCGGGCCCCTACCTCGGCCGCAATGATGGCCCCTAGCGAGGAGGCGTGGGCCTGGGCGGCCCCTTTGTGTAAATCGCCCAGCATTTTTTCGTTGATGGTGTAGGTGCCGGAATCGATGGGTTTTAGGATGCCGCCCCGGCCCACGGTGGCCGAAAGGGTTTGGGGCTGGATGTTCTGTTTTTCCAAAAAATGCAGTACGTGCCCCACCCTCAGTTCTTTTTGCTCCAAAACGCCGTTCAGGCCTGCAAACTCCCCCGCGGGGTGGCGGATGGTTTCGGAGGCGAGCAGTTCGCCATTTTCAAACACCGCCACCTTGGTAGAGGTGGAGCCGGGATTGATGGTTAAGATGCGGCAGGTTTGCGTTTCCATCTAGCCCTCCCCTTTCTGCATCATAACGATACCCTTGCGTGCGGCGGCAATGCCCTCGGCCGCGGCCTGGGCCTGCAGTGCGCCCACCTCGGCAGGGGTGCCGGTGTACTCGGCGTACAGCATCTCCCCCTCCTCACCTATCAGGCGCAGGCCGTGCTGCTGCATAAAAGCCCGCTTTGCCTTGGGCAGCCCCAAAAGCAGCAGTTCGCGCAGCAGGGTCTTGGCCGGGTCAAAGCTGCGCCAGCTTGCAATCCCCTCCATATCGCTCAGGCTCTCGCCCAGCGTATCTATATCCACGCTAAGCCCATGCAGGGAGAGGGTGATTTGCGTCTGGCCATTTTTGGCGTCGGCGGTGGAGAGGGACTCGATGTTCCAGCCCTGCCTGCGTATCAGCCCGGCAATTCTATCCAGCACGCCGGGGCGGTTGTAGGCCAGTATTTCCAGCATGGCTACCATAGTGTACTCCTGTTAAAAATTTCATTGTGGGTTGGGCGGGGTTAGGTTTGCTATTTTGCAAGCAGGGGGGTTGCTTTTGTTATAGAATCAGCCAACCCGCGGCCAGGGGCCGGGTGTTCCGCAGCGCGGCTGCGCTTAGCAGGTATGCAGGGTCATCCGCGCGTAGGAATGCCCGGACGCTGGCTGCCCACGAGTAAGCCCCAAAAAAGTTCGCCAAGGTTTTAAACCAAATTTAGCAATCAGCCACCAGCGGGCGGGGGCCGGGTGTTCCGCAGCGTGGCTGCGCTTAGCAGGTATGCGGAGCATCCACACGGAGGAATACCCGGACGCTGGCCGAGACACGATAAGCCCCGACCTTAAGCCACCTTCGCACAGTTGGCAGTTATTTTTTATCCCGCTCGCGCGCCAGTATTCGCACGGGGGTGCCGCTTAGGCCAAACACGCCGCGAATTTGGTTTTCCAAATACCTCTGGTAGGAAAAATGAAAAAGTTTTTTTTCGTTGATGAAACAGGCAAAGGTGGGCGGCCGGGTGGATACCTGCGTCATGTAATAGATTTTCAGGCGCTTGCCCCTGTCGGTGGGGGGCTGCACACGGGCGGTGGCATCGGCCAGCAGGCTGTTCAGCTTGCCCGTGGTAATGCGCATGGCATTTTGGGCGTCCACATAATTGATGAGCTCCATAAGTTTGTTCACCCGCTGGCCGGTTTTGGCCGAGATAAACAGGATGGGCGCGTAGGACATAAAGCTGAAGTCCTGCTCCAGCTTTTTGCGCTGCTCGTCCATGGTTTTATCGGTTTTTTCCAGGGCATCCCACTTGTTTACGGCGATGATACAGGCCTTGCCTGCCTCGTGGGCAAAACCCGCCACCTTTGAGTCCTGCTCAGAAAAACCGGTCGTCGCGTCAATAAGGATGACGGCCACCCGCGCGCGCTCCACCGCGGCCAGGCTGCGCAGCACGCTGTAGCGCTCCACGCCGTTTTCCACCTTGCTGCGGCGGCGCAGGCCCGCCGTATCAATAAAAGTAAAGCTGCCAAACTCGTTGTCGATGTCCGAATCCACGGCGTCACGGGTGGTGCCGGCCTCGTCGGCCACAATCATCCGCTCTTCGCCCAGGATATAGTTGACCAGGCTGGACTTACCCACGTTGGGGCGCCCAATAACCGCCACTGGGATGCGGTCTCCCTCCTCATCCTCCGCCTCGGGCGGGGGGAAGTGGGCGGTGATGGCGTCCAAAAGGTCACCCGTGCCATGCCCGTGTACCGAGGATACCGGGAAGGGCTCGCCCAGGCCCAGGGAGTAGAAATCGTAGAGTTCCAGCGGGGTGTCGCCAGGGGCGTCTACCTTGTTTACGGCCAGCACAATGGGTTTGCCACTGCGCAAAAGCAAGGGGGCAATGTCGGCGTCGTTTGCCGTAACGCCGCTGCGCAAATCGCACACCAGCACAATCACGTTGGCCATCTCAATGGCAAGCTGGGCCTGCTCGCGCATCAGCCTAAGCAGGTTGTCGTCGCTTGCAGGTTCAATGCCGCCGGTGTCTATCAGCAAAAACTCCCGCCCACACCACTCGGCCGGGGCATAGATGCGATCCCGCGTGACGCCGGGAGTGTCCTCCACAATGGCCAGGCGCTTGCCGGTAAGCTTGTTAAACAGGGTGGATTTGCCCACGTTGGGCCGCCCTACTATGGCAACAATGGGTTTTGGCATTCTTTACTCCTTTACAGTGGGGCCGGGGTTGGCGGGCATGAGGGCTTTGCTTGGGCCCAAGCCTGGGCTAAGCAGGCAAAACCATATTTTGTATAGTGCAATACCGCACAAAGAAGCGTGGGCGAAGCGCCGAGCAGATTTACTTGGCAGATTTCACAAAAAGCACAGGGAATACTGGGTGTATTCCCGCGCATTT
>CAZKBM010000119.1:0-6245 GCA_964550985.1 uncultured Oscillospiraceae bacterium | reverse complement strand
TATTCCCGCGCATTTTTGGGGAATAGGACGGGTAAAGATGCCGGTGATGCGGCTGTGTCAGCTTTGTGCGGTGTTGCCCTAGCCTATAATTACCCGCTCGGACGGGTAGCCCACATTGTTGCTACCACTGTTCATACGCATACTAAGCGCCACGGCCACCGTTACCGGGCTAAGCCGCCCCAAAAACATACAGATGGTGATGATGATTTTGCCCGCCGAGGAGAGATAGGGCGTAATGCCCGTGGTAAGCCCCACGGTGCCTGCCGCCGAGGCGCTTTCAAACAAAAGGTCCATGGCGGTGTGGGGGAAGGGGCTGGCAGACTCGGTAAAGCAGAGCAGGAAGGTGGAGAGCACCACCACCAGCAAAAACGCCGTCGCCACCGAAAGGGCTTTTTGCAAAAGTTCCAAAGGCAGGGTGCGGCCAAAGGCCTCGATATGGCTTTTGCCGCGCAGGGCCGAAAGCATGGAGATGGCCACCACACCCACCGTTACGGTTTTCATGCCGCCCGCCGTGCCCGCGGGCGAGCCACCCACGCACATGAGAAGGCTGGAGAGAAGCTGGGAAGGCTCAGTAAGGCCGCCCTGGTTGATGGTGGCAAAGCCGCAGGTGCGTAAGGTGGCCGATTGGAAAAACGCCGCCAGCAGCTTCTCGCCCACGGGCAGAGGGCCCAGGGTTTTGGGGTTCATCCACTCGAAGACCAAAAAGAACAGCGTACCCGAAACCAGCAAAATAACCGTTACGCTAATAACCACCTTGCTGTGCAGCGAAAGGAAGTACCAGCGCTGTAAAAAGCCGCGTTTTCTGCGCATGTGTATTTTGGGGCGGGTGAAGAGGTCGCTCCACACGATGAAACCAAGGCCGCCGGCCACCAAAAGGGCAATGAATACCAGATTGATAAAGACATTGCCGCGGTAGGGGGCTAGGCTATCGGGGCCAATGATATCAAACCCGGCGTTGCAAAACGCCGATATTGCATGGAAGACACCGCTCCATATGGCGCGGCCAAGGCTCATGCGCGGGGCAGAAAAGTAAAAACCCAGCGACAAAAGCACCGCGCCCACCGCTTCAAACCCCAGGGCAAAGCCCACCACCCTGCGCACCAGCCGTACCATGCCGCCCACGTTATCCTGGTTGAAAGAGGCCTGGATGATGAGGCGGTTTTCCAGCGAGATGGCCTTTTTTAAAAACACCATGCCAATGGTAAGCAGGGTGATGAAGCCAAGGCCCCCCATTTGTATAAGAAGTAAAATAACCACCTTGCCAAACATCGTCCAGTGGGTGAGGGTATTTACCACCACCAGCCCCGTAACGCAGTTGGCCGAGGTTGCCGTAAAAAGCGCGTTTAAAAAGCCAACGCTCTGCCCGTCTTGGCTGGCAATGGGCAGGCTAAGAAGCACGGCCCCCGTTAAAATCATCAGCGCAAAACTGAGGGTGATGGTTTGGGGCGGATTCAGCCGAAAATGCTTTTTTTTGGCCTGGTTCTCCGCTTGCTGCATGGTTTTCCTTTCCTGCTGGGGCGGGGGCGTTCGCCCCTTGCCCATAGGGTGCTGCCACCCTTACAGCAAATGAACAAACTGCAGCGCATAAATGTAAAAAAAATCAGGCGCTGCATAACAGTTTCTACTCTGTATAAAAGTTTCTTACAAAAAGCTGCTACACAGCTTTTTGTAAAGCTCTAATAGCAAAAGCTTGCTGCGCAACCTTTTGAGAAACTGTAATAAAAACTCATCTTATCATACTGCGATTACAGGGCAATTTCAAGAGGGAATCCACAGCATTTTGGGCTTTTACAAATCAGCGCATTTTTATTCTTCCAACATACTTTTTTTGGTTATATTTCCAGGCGCAGGCCATTTTGTGTGTAATACTATTTCAGAGTAAAAACTCTATCAAGTTTTTACTCTGATGTTGCAGCAAAAGACGCTGCAACGCGTCTCATGCAAAATTTCTGTTAAAAACGAAGTAAAGTTTTTAACGAAATTTAGGATACGGCCCGCCGTTTGGGCAGCGGCCCCGCCACACTGTTTTGCATACCCGGCCATGTGGCACACGCCAAAACAAAAACCGCCGCTGCCACTTTGCCACTGTGAGGCAAATGCAGGCCCAAACAGGTGCACCTTAAGCAAAGCTGTGGCAGCTTATTGTGCTTGCTATGTGAATTGCCACATCTTAATGTGGCAAAATAAACTGGCAAATCACTTTCTTTCTAGCTTTTTTATTCACAACTTCCATATCCTTTTCACAAACTACACTTTACTAATCCATAATTTTATGTTATTTTTATAAATAGATGCACAGTTGTTTGTGTAGCAAAGTCAATGGAAAGTGTGACAATTTCTGCAAAGACAATGTGGCAAAATTACGAGGTGATAGAATGGCAAAAAACCTGTCTGCAATTGGCAATATCATGGAACTTTTGAATGTATCGGTACAGCAGTTGGCGCGTTATTTGTACATCGACCGCACCACCATTAGCAAATGGCGCACCGGTTCGCGCAAGTTGTCGGAGCGTTCTCCCTATTATGATGAACTGGTGCGGTATTTTGTAACCCAGAACAAAAATTTAGGGAACAACCCGCTAAAACGTCTTTTTTCAGACATTTACCCCGATACTTTGTGCGACAGTGATGAGCAGACTGCCGAGCTGGTGAAACGCTACTTGCAAGACAGCAAAACCTCGGCCATAGTGGGGCAGATTGTTGAGGATATGCACAAGGCCCTGTACCACGCGAATGTGTCAGTTTTTCGCGGTGCAGAGGGGCGTAAAAATGCCATAAGCATGATTTTGAATATGGCGGAAAGCAGCCCCATTCCCTGCCACATTAAAATATTTGAACTTGACCAATTTGAGTGGCTGAACCGTGACATGGCCTATGTGCAAACGTTCCTAGCAAAGATGGACCTTTTAACAAAGCGCGGCCACAGTTTTGAGCTGACCTATTCGGCGGGCAAAACCAGCTTGGCCTTTGAGGCCTTTGTACGGGCGCTTACGGGGCTTATCTTTAATAAAAATGTAAAAATCAACCTGTTCCAGCCCAGCGGCCAGGTATGGATTATGCCCTCGCTGTATGGCATTGAGGGCAAATGTGTGGCGGTTGGGGTGAACAACGAGCCCAATATGGATAACATGCACACCGTGGTGCATTTTGACGAATTTACCACCAGCAAATACCTGCAGCTGCACGATAGAATGGTGCAGCTGCACACCCAGCCCTACCTGGTAACCGATGACCCGGAGGACAAAGACCGCATTTTGGAACTGATGCAGTATACAAAAACCAAAAAAGAGCCCTCCTATTTCTACGGCCGGTTTATCCCCATTGCCACCATGAGCGAAGGCCTTTTGCAGGAGATACTGGACGCAAACCACCTCTCCCAGGCCGAAAAGCAGCGGGCGCTTTCGCTGCACCAAACCCTGCACGACGCTTTGCTGAACAGCCCCGAGGACAGCCGGGGGGGCCTGTTCCTGAACATGGGCGCCATCTCGGAATCCCTGGGTTTTGACTCTTTGATTCAGTACGAACTTTCGGCCTTTGCGCAGCGCCCGGTGGTGATGAGCAAAGCCCAGCATATGCAGCACCTGGCCGAGACCGCCGCCTTTTTTGCCCAGCACCCCGAGGTGCGGGTAAGCGCCGTACAGGGCCGCAACACCGCCTACGAAACCATGACCGCGGGCACCTGGATCAAACGCAATTTTTGGACGATTACCCTGAACGAGCAAAGCATACCCGAGCAGAACAAGGTCATCTTCTTTGACGATGTGGCCTTGGTGAACCTTTCGGCCAAGCTGTGCGAGGAGGCGCAGGCACAGTATCCCTTGAAATACAAGGACCCCGAATACATCCAAAGCATGTTGCAGCGCATGAGCCGCGGCGAGGGCGTGTAAAAAAACATAGGAACAGTAAAAACCCCTGCCGATGCCAGGGGTTTTTGTTTGCGTGTTTTGGGTTTTGGGTTTGGGTTTGGGTTTTGGTTTTGGCAGCCCTCTCCCTTGCAAGCGCACAGATTACGGCTTGTTCATGGGGAAATGGCAGGCGAACTGCCGGCCGGCCTCCTCGATGAGCGGGGGCTCTTGCTGGGCGCAGATGTCTTTTGCGAAGGGGCAGCGCTTGTGGAAGCGGCAGCCCGAAGGGGGGTTGATGGGGCTGGGCACCTCGCCGTGCAAAAGGTCTTTGTCCTCCTTTTGGCGGGTGGGGTCCGGCACGGGGGTGGAGGCCAGCAAAAAGTGGGTGTAGGGGTGGCGCGGGGCGGTAAAAACGTCCTCGGTGGCCCCAATTTCACAAATTTTGCCCAGGAACATGACGCACACCCGGCTGGCGATGTAGCGCACCACCCCCAGGTCGTGGGTGATAAACAGGTAGGTGAGGCCAAATTCATCCTGCAAATCGTGTAGAAGGTTTAGAATTTGCGCCTGAATGGATACGTCCAGGGCGCTGACCGGCTCGTCGCAGACAATCAGCTCTGGGTTTAAGGCAAGGGCGCGGGCTATGCCCACCCGCTGGCGCTGCCCACCCGAAAATTGGTGTGGGTAGCGGGTTTTGTACTGCTGCAAAATACCCACCACGTCCAGCAGATGATCCACCTTTTCCTGCCGCTGGGCCTTTGTGCCCATTTTGTGGATGCGCAGGGGCTCGTCCACCGTGGCGGCTATGGTTTTGCGCGGGTCCAGCGAGGCGAAGGGGTCTTGGAAGATGAGCTGCATCTTTTTACGCACCGGGCGCATTTGGCTGGCCGAAAGGGCGGTGATATCCTGCCCTTCAAAAAACACCTGGCCGCTGGTGGGTTCAATCAGGCGCAGCAGCACCCGCCCCAGGGTGCTTTTGCCGCAGCCGCTTTCGCCCACCAGGCAGAAGGTTTCGCCCCGGTAAATTTGCAAATCGACATTGGAAACAGCGTGCACCACGCCGCCTTTATCCTTAAAGTTTTTTACCAGGTCTTTGGCCTCTATCAGCACCTCTGGCTTATCCACGGCCCTCACCCCCCTCTTTATCGTACAAAAAGCAGCGCGCCATATGCCCCGGCTCCACCTCGTACAGGGGCGGGGCCTCAGCCTCGCAGCGGGCAAAGGCCTTATCGCAGCGGGGGCAGAAACGGCAGCCCTTGGGCAGGGCATTTAAGGGCGGCACCGTGCCGCGTATGTTGTACAGCCGCTCGCCTTTGCTGGCGGCGGGCAGGGCGTTCATCAGGCCGTGGGTGTAGGGGTGGCAGGGGTTTTTAAACAGGGTGAACACGTCGGTTTGCTCCACCACCTTGCCCGCGTACATCACATACACATACTTGCAAATTTCGGCCACCACGCCCAGGTTATGGGTAATCATCAAAATGGAGGTGCCCTCCTCCTTTTGCAGGTTGCGCATCAGGTGCAAAATCTGGGCCTCTATGGTCACGTCCAGCGCCGTGGTGGGCTCATCCGCAATCAATAAATCGGGCTTGCACACCATGGCCATGCCAATCATTACGCGCTGGCGCAGCCCGCCCGAAAGCTGGTGCGGGTAGGCTTTGTAGCGTTTTTCCGGCTCGGGGATGCCCACCTCGCGGAAGATGTCAATCACCCGCTGTTTGGCCTCTTCCCGGCTTACCTTTTGGTGCAGGGTAATGGCCTCGGCCACCTGTTTGCCCGCCGTTATAACGGGGTTCAGGCTGGTCATAGGCTCCTGAAAGATGATGGAAATTTTACTGCCCGAAATGCTGCGGCGCTCGGCCTCGGTTTTGGTGAGGAGGTTATCTCCCCGCAGAAGGATTTCCCCCTCGGCCACCCGGCCATTTTTGGGCAGCAGCCCCATGATGGACATGGCCAGCATACTTTTGCCACAGCCGCTTTCGCCCACAAAGCCCACGGTCGTCTTTTCGGGGATGCGCACCGTCACATCATCCACGGGCACCAGCGGGCCCATTTTGGTGTTCAGTACGGTTTTTATATGGTTCACATTCAGCAAATCTCCACCGGGGTTTTGCGCCGGGGTTTTGGTTTGCATGGTGTTTCCCCCTTTCAAGGGCGTGTACTTTGGGGCATGGCTATTTTTACTGGGTGTTTTTATGGGGCGGGCTTATTTTACCTGGTGCGCGCTGCCTGGGTATTCCTCCGCTGTGCAAGGGGCAGGCTTGTTTTGCCTGGTGCGCACTGCCTGGGTATTCCTCCGCTGTGCAAGGGGCAGGCTTATTTTGCCTGGGGTACACTGCCTGGGTATCCCTCCGCGCGGATGACCCTGCATACCTGCTAAGCGCAGCCGCGCTGCGGAACACC
>CAZKBM010000118.1:0-6250 GCA_964550985.1 uncultured Oscillospiraceae bacterium | reverse complement strand
CAGGCTGCGCCAGCCATAGGGGCTGGTAAGGCGGTTTTTGCCTTGGAAGGGTGTCCTGTGAGGTTTTCTTTTTTGGTTTTTGGGGTTTGTTTATGTCCGTTAGAGTTTCCGCTTTTTAGGGCCATCTTTATATGATAAATCATGAAATTATACTGATGCAGGATAAACCAACGACCCCATTGCAGCGTTTTTACAGTTTGTAGACACTGTAAACTTTCCATCTCTATAGAGCCAAAAAGAACATATGCCACCTCCTGTGCCATCATAACTCCAAGCATGTCCCGCCGAATAAACCTCGTGCTTTGGTCTAAATTCTACTGGCAGCTGTGCAATTAGAACTTCTCCCAAAGGCTTCGTTTGTGTTTGTGGCCAGGTTACTCGAAAATGAATCATACATTCGCCAAAATCATTTTTAGAGCAGTTTACATAACCCGAGCCATTGATTACTAGAGCGGATGTGCTTGTAACCATTTCCTTATTGGCCTTTTGAGATAAAAGTGCTTCAACTTCAGTTTTGGTGTATCCATTTATCTGCGCAGCGGTTACCCCGTGGGGGTTTTGCTTGTTGCCGATGTGGGCGGCAAGGGCGGTTTGGTCGGCTTTCGCGGCCAATTCGGTCTTGTCGGCCTTGCCTGTAAGCAGGCCGCCCACCTCGGCTTTGCTATAGGCCCCGGTTTGGGCGGCGGTTACGCCGTGCGGGTTTTGTTTATCGGCCAGGTGGGTTTGCAGTTCCCCCTGCACTTCCAGTTTGGCCGCCGTTATGGCGGGCATAATCCCCCCGGCCTCGCTCACATCGCCTAAGGGGTCATACTCTGCCTTGCCCATGGCCTTGCTGTCCAAAATAGACATATCGGCGTTGTAGTCCTCGTACCAACTGGGGTCGTCATTCGGGGTGAACTGCGAAAGGCCGAAGGCTTCGGTTTTGTTTGTAGATGCCATATTTTTTTCCTCCTTCTTTCCGGGCGCTTGCCCTTTGGGTGTTTTTCGGTTTGTAGCGTCTGTGCATTGTGAGGCTGCTTTGGGGCGCTTTGGCTGGTAAAAGCGCGCCCCCCGGTGTGTTTACATCACACTCACCCCCTTTATAGGTAAAACCCCGCCGTTTGGTTTCAGCGGGGTTTTGTTATCCAAGGTTTACGCTGTGTGGCCCCTCTGGGCCGGTGCGCACATTGATGCTTTGCCGTAGGGCAGGGTGGTAGGCAATAGAGTAGGCAAGATGGTGTACCAGATGGTAGACAAGATGGCAGACAAGTGGGTGTACCAGATGGTAGGCAAGATGGTGTACAAGATACCGGCAAAAATGGTATGCGGGAAAAGGCCAAGTAGTAAACTGAGGCATGGGGGCTACTAGCTTTTGTGCAGAAGAAAAACCAAATTTGCGCACAAGAAAGTAGCCGGATGACGGATGAAAAGCCGGCAAAGCCGCCCCGGATATATCAGCAGCCCGCCGCGCTCTCCAGTTTTTCCAGCCGCGCCTCTAGCACGGCTTGCGCCTCTTTTAAAGCGTCAATCTCCCTTTGCTGGCTTTGGCACAGGGCCACCGCGCCGGTAATCAGCCCATAGAGCGAAACACCCTCGGCCTCCCCGGTCTCGGCATCATACACCACCCCTTCGGGGAAAGCCGTCTCCAGTTGCTCGGCCAAAAAGCCGTGCATCTCGGGCAGGGGGGGAATTTCGGCGGGCGGGGAGGCGGTTTTCCGCTGGCGGATGTTCTGGGGGCTTACACCGCCCTCTCTCTGCCGGTAGCGCACGGCCACCGCCTTTAACAGCCCGCGGCCAAAATCCTCCCCGGCCTCTGCAATATCCCGCTTTGCATCGGTACGGCTTTGCGCCTGAAAGTCCCAGGCCAAAAGGCTTTGATAAACGGTGCCGTTGCCATTCATCATGCGGTGCGGCCCCTGCGACATATAGTTTGTACCATACCCAAAAGCACCCTGCATACAAAAGTACTGCGTGCCCGAGGCAGAACAAAAAAGCCCGTTCGTCGCATAGAGATTATTGGCTGTAACAGAACCGCTTGTGTTGAGGCTGCCATTCAAATAACCGCCGCTTGCGGGGTAGTAATAGGCCGAGCTCAGGTAGCTTACCGGCGCACCGCCGTTGGCCGCCGTAAGCAAGTAGCCCAGCGGCGTGCTAACCCCGGCATGGGTGTTGGTTATGCCGTCCCAACTGGTTGCTGTGGTGGCTTGGTATACGCTCAGGCTGCTTGTGTTCCACACCCGGTAGGTATTTTGGGCGTTGCCCCCCCACAGGTAGGTGGGCTGCCCGCTTTGGGCGCTCCACACCCAGTAGCTGGCGGGCATGGCCCCCGCCTGGGCCGCCGTTACACCGTGGGGGTTTGCCTTGCTGGCCGTGTGGGTATCCAGCTTGCTTTTGTCGCCGGCGGCCATCAGGCCGTTGGCGCTTGCCGTGGCCACGGGGTGGGTGTGCCCGGCGGCCGAAAACTCCGCCGCGTGCTTGCCGTCCAGGGTGTCGGCATTCAGGCCCGACGCCCCGTTTAACAATTCCAGCAGGTTTTGGGCCGTGAAGCTGCTGCTCTCCAGCTTCTTGGAAAGGGCCGCATTCAGGGCGGTTTTGTCATCCTCGTTTAAGGCGGCGTAGGCGCCAAGGCCGGTTTGCAGCTCCTCCAAACACTGCGAGACGCTTGTCCAAAACCAGTTGAAAAAGCCCGCGGGGGGCTTATAGCCCGCCACATAACCGCTTTTTTTGAACTCGGCCGAAGGCTCCACCCCCTCGGCGCTCCAGCCGGGGGGCGGGCAGTGAAATTCCAGTTCCCGTGCGTTTTTCGTCCTATCGTCCGGCATGGTTGTTCCTCCCTGTTTGGGGGCGCTGGGGCCACCGCCCGCGCCCTATACGTGTGTATTTGTTAGGCAAGCAGCGGCAGCGGGGTGCTCTCGTCTTCGCCAATGGCAAAGCCCAGGTAGCCGCCCAGGGTTTGCGCGGCGGGGGCTGCGGCGTCACTAAAACCCGCGTCCTCGGCGTATTCCCCGGCTGTGGCGGCAAAGCAAAAACTGCCCTCAAAGTTATCAGATACCACCCGCACGCCTATGGGCACAAGCTGCTCTATCAATTGCACGGCCTGGCGGGCGCTTAGCCCCGCGGAAGAAAGGATGGCAAAGGGCAGCTTGGTAAGGCGCACCCGGCCGGGGTGGCCCTCGTCATCCTGCAGGCCAAGCTCGCCCTCCTTGGCCCCAAACAGCCCCCGCACCGCCAAAAGCACGCTCTCGTGGTCGCCCGCGGTAAAGCCGCGCGCTATACGGCTGCGTATCAAGTAGCGGTAGCGGCTGTCGTCCAGGGCGCCGCGCGGCTGGCCCACCATCTCGCCGTACAAATCCAGCGCGCCGCCAAAGGCCTCCTCCAGCCCCGCCGCAAGCCCCACGGCATAAATATCGGCGCGCGCCGCCTCGGCAAGGCTTTGGTTTAGCTGCAAAAGCCTTGCGTTTACGCTGTTTTCTTCCTTGGCGTAGGCATCTGGCAGGCGGGCGGCATAGTTGCGGGGCCTGCCTTTGGCCCCCTGGCCCCCTGGTTCATTCACCGCCATCGGCCCGCACCTCCACTTCCACGTCCCCGGCGGCGCAGCGCAGGGCTTTTTCGGCGCTTACGGGGATATTCCCCGCGGCATAACTCTCGCCCCCATCGGCCGAAAGTTCCAGGCGGTACACCTCGGCCACACCGGGCAGGGCGTACACGGGGGGGTACAAAAGGCTGTATACCAGGCTTTGCCCGTTTTCCAGCGCGTTGATGCGGGCCGCCACGGCCTGTTTTACCTCCTCGGCCCCATTGGCGGGGAAGAGTTTTGTCGCCCTAAGGCCCACGCGCACCTTTACGGGCAGTTCCTCCACGCGGGAAAAGCGCAGGGTATGGGCCATGGAGGCGCTATCCAGCACTGTAACTTCGGTGGAGCCGTGGCTGTAAATGCCCATGGGTTTTTTGGCGAAAATGGCCTCGGCAATCTCGCTGTCTTTGGCGCTTTGGCCCAGCACAAAGGCGGCAAAGCTGTGGGGGGGCAGGCCTTCGGGGCTTGTTTCATCGGCGTCGTTTTCCAGCAGTGTGCAGCTTTGCACCCCCGGCACCCGCAGTATGGCGGCTTTTACCGCCCCGGCCGTGGCGCTGCCAATGCCGTTAACCGCCTTGGCAAAACGGCTGCGCAGCTCGGCGTCGGTTTCCCGCCCACGGCCCAAAACCGCCTGGTTTAGCACCGTAAAACTTTTTACCTGGGCCGTGGGGGTTACCAAAATGGAGAGGCTTTGCTTTGGCAGGTTACCTAGAGTACCCGGCTGGGTGCACACGGCAAGGCCCTGGGCCAGGCCGTTTTCGTCGAAGTGCAGGGGTTCCTCGGTGCGGTACTGCAGGCCGCTGGCCGTTGCCAGGGCAAAACCCGGCGGCAGGGCCGCGCCCGCCTCGCCCGTAAAGCGCACAAGGAAGGCCGCCGCCACGGCGGGGCTGCGGTGCACCCCGGCAAAGGGGGTAAGCCTATCCAGTTGCACCCCTTTTGCATAGCCGGGAAAGCGTGCAAAGTACACCTCCTCCAGTTCTTCGTATAGCATTGCCAGGTCGTACACCGTAATGCGGATAAACTTGCCCAGCACCGAGAGTTCCCCGGTGTCGATATCGCTGCCAAACAGTTCTTTGGCCCTTTGCTGCTGGCCCGCCAAAAGCTGGGCATAGGTGGGGCGTACAAAGCCATTTTCGGTGATAGCCGCCAAGGTGTTCCCTCCTTTAATTGGTTGGGTTTGGGGTGGGTGGGTTTGGGCTTACAGGCCCTGCCACCCTGGTTTTTTGCATAATACTCATGCAAAATTTCTGTTATCGCGAAGCATCCCCTTGCGGGAAAAACGAAGTAAAGTTTTTAACGAAATTTAGTATAAAATGCAAACGGTGCGGCCTTTGCCCCTTTGGGTTATTCGTAGCTTAGCCGCAAAGGCAGCCCTTTGCCCTGCTGCCTGCGCAGGGTAAAGCGTATTTCCAGGCTGCGGCCGCGTAGCTGCTGGCTAAAACTCTCCAGCGCCAGGGTTTCATCGGCCAAAAGCAGGGCTTTTTGTATCTCGCCGCGCACCCGGTCTGGGTTAGGATTTTTGGTTAAAATGGCGGTAAAGTCCACCCCTTCCCGGTTATTCAGCCACCATTCACCCTTGTTTGTGGTAAGCAGCCGGGTGAGGGTTTGGGCGGTCAGCTCATCGCCTTCGCACAGTGGAATACACCCATCTTCCAGCAGGATATCGCCTGATTCGGCGTTTAGTTTAAAGTCCTTCATCGCTTTGCAGCACCCCCACTATTACGGCGTCGGCCAGGCTGTGGCGGCGCGGGGCGGGCAGGGCCAGGCGGCCTTGCAGGGCCTCGGCGCTGTCCCGCTCGCAGCACAGGCAAAGCACCAGGTCGTCCTCTTTCAGGCTAAGCCCCCGCAGCCGGGGGGCGTTTACCACCAGGGGCCAGGGCCGGGCCGCCCCCTGGTGCTGGCGTATGCAGTACAGGGGCTGCACGCTGGCCCGCGCGCCGTTTAGCGCCGTAACCCGGCCCCAAAAGGCCGTGTGTGTGGCCAGCAATTTTTGCTCGGCCAGTTCATTCACCATATCACGTAGGTTTGCACCGTTCATGGGGGCCTCCTTTTGGGGCTATTTCTGGTTTCTATTACTGTTTCTCAATTCGTAGGCGAAAATTGAGGTTTGGGAGTTATTGTTATCGAGAATCAATCCTATCCGGCTGGGTTCTTCCTGGCGGGGTTCTTCCTGGTGGGCTCTTCCTGGTGGCCAGTGTCCGGGTATTCCTCCGCGTGGATGCGCTGCATACCTGCGAAGGCAGCCACGCTGCGAAACACCCGGCCCCTACCCACCAGGGGCGGGCCATGTAAAAACATCGGGCTTTAAATCCTCGGCTGGTTCTGCGGCGGCCAGTGTCCGGGTATTCCTCCGCGCGGATGACCCTGCATACCTGCTAAGCGCAGCCGCGCTGCGAAACACCCGGCCCCTACCCACCAGGGGTGGGCCATGTAAAACCATCGGGCTTTAAATCTTCGGCTGATTCTGTGGCGGCCAGTGGCCGGGTATTCCTCCGCGCGGCGGCCCGCTCTGAATTTAGCCCCAAGACGGCGGCTCTCCGTGCGGTGGCCAGTGTCCGGGTATTCCTCCGCGCGGATGACCCTGCATACCTGCGAAGGCAGCCACGCTGCGAAACACCCGGCCCCCGCCCACCAGGGGTAGACCATGTAAATGCATCGGGCTTTAAAATCTTCGGCTGGTTCTGCGGCGGCCAGTGT
>CAZKBM010000117.1:0-6343 GCA_964550985.1 uncultured Oscillospiraceae bacterium | reverse complement strand
CCCCACCAGCGTGGAGTTCTGCCACCGCATTGGCCTGGACTATGTGAGCTGCTCGCCCTTCCGGGTGCCCATTGCCCGGCTGGCCGCCGCGCAGGCAGCGGTAAAAACCCCCAGGTAATTTTGCCGCACACAAGCTTTGCGGATGGGCCCAACCCCTAAAGCCCAAAGCGGCCCAGACAGAGCCCTGTACTGTCTGGGCCGCTTTGCTTTTTTGGCCGAATGACGGCCCGTGTGTGCATGGGGCTACGGCTTTTGGATGGGTAAGGCTGGTTTGGCTATAAAATAACCGCTTCATACATAACCCGCAGTGCATTTATTATTTTTTTATGGTTTGACACCCCCGCCGCTTTTTGTTATGCTTGCAAACAAGGATGCCCACGAACGAACTAGAGATACACCAGGGGAGGATTTTACATGGACGAACAGCCCATTTTGGAAAACCAGACCACAGGCCAAACCCCGCCCGAGGAGGGCGCGGAGCAAACGGCGGCCCCATTCCCTGCCGAGGGGTTGCAGCCGCCCGTGTACCCCGAGCCGCCCGCAATGGAACCTGTTGCGCCCGCCCCTGCGCCCCCACCGGAGGCGGGTGGCTATGGCGCTTACCCGCCTCCTCCCGGAGGGTATCCGCCCCCGCAAACTGGGCCCGTGGCCACGCCGCCTACACCTAGCTGGCCGGGCGCTGAGCCGCCGCCCGCAGGGGCAGGCTATCCGCCCCCGGCAGCCCCCTATGCGCCACAGGGGCCCGCCGGGGCCTATGCGCCGCCACAAGCGGGGCAAGGCCAAGGCGCCTACCTGCCCCCACAAGCCGGGCCGGGCGTGCCTCCCCCACCTTCATACCAGCCACCGCCACAGGCTGGGCAGGGTGTCTATCCACCCCCGCCAAACGGGCCGGGCGCAGTGCCGCCTCCCCCGCCCTCATACCCGCCCCCGCCGCAGGCTGGGCCGGGCGCTTACCCGCCCCCCCCAGGTGGATATCCACCGCCGCCTGCCGCCTACCCGCCGCCCGCCGGTTCGGTGCCCGGCAAAGGAAAGGCTACGGCCTCACTGGTGCTGGGTATTGTATCTCTGGTTTTGGTGTGGTTTGGCTATTCGGCCATGGTGGGCCTGCTATTGGCCATTGGCGGCACCATTTTGGGTGTTATGGCCCGCAAGGAGATGCCCGCCGGGCAAAATGGCCTTGCCACCGGCGGTATGATTTGCAGCATCATTGGCATTGTTTTAAACGCCATTGGGTTTGTGGCCTGTGTGCTGTGCATCTCCATGCTGGGTGTGGGGCTTGGCGGTTTTGATTCCTACTATTTTTTGTTTGGGCTTAGGTAGGCTTTAGGGAATGGTATAGTAAGTAAACGGGCCGGGTGTTGCAAACGCCCGGCCCGTTCTGCTATGGTTATGGTCAAAGCGAAGGGGCGGCCACGGCCAGGCGGCCATGATAAATTTACGGCAAATGAACAAACTGTAGGGCATAAATACTTGAATAATCAGGCGCTGCATAACAGTTTCTACTCTGTATTAGAGTTTCTTACAAAAACCTGCCGCACAGCTTTTTGAGAAACTGTAAGAAGGGGCGAAAGTTAGGAGGGTGGGCATGTATCCTTATTTCCACCTGTTTGGTTTAGATTTACCGGCCTACGGCATGTCCAGCTTTGTGGGCTGCCTGATGGTGGCGCTGTATGTTTTTTTAACAAATCGTGGCGGCAAGCTGGGCAGGCTGCCTGGGGGCGACCTTGTAAACCTGGGGGTAATGGCAACCGTGGGGGCCCTTGTGGGGGGAATACTTTTGTATGCGCTTACCCTGCTGCCGCTTGTGGTGCAAAACTGGGCCATACTGGGGCAAAACCCCTGGCACTTGCGGCCCCTCTTGTTTGGGGGGCTGGTATTTTCTGGGGGGCTGGCCGGTGGCTTTGCGGCAGTTTTTTGGTACTGCCGCCACTACCGCCTGCCCCTAAAAACCGTGGTGGCCATTTTTACACCGGCGATACCTCTGTTTCACGTTTTTGGGCGGGTGGGCTGCTTTTTGGCGGGCTGCTGCTGGGGTATAGAAGTTCCTTTTGGGCTTGTGTACCGCCAGGCGCTTGCTGCCCCAAACGGGGTGCCGCTTTTGCCTTTGCAGCTTATAGAAGCCGCCGCCAACCTTTTGCTGTTTATTGTGTTGGCGGTTAGCGTGCGCAAGCTGCGGCAGAAATGGAGGGTGCTGCCGCTGTATTTGGCGCTATACGGCGCACTGCGCTTTGTGCTGGAGTTTTTCCGCGGGGATGCCATACGGGGTGTGTGGCTGCTTTCCACCAGCCAGTGGATATCGCTGGCACTATTGCTGGCCGCTTTGGGGATGTGCCTGGCGGAAAAGCGCCGAAAAACACCTGCACCACAGGCTTAAACGGGGGTGATGGAGCGGGTTTCCACGCCGGTTACCATCCAAAAAACGCCCGCCCTGGCTTGACGGGCGAAACGCTTTTTGCTATGCTATTCTTAGCGATAATTTGTAAAAAATAATACCATTTGCATACGGAAAGGATAGGAAAACACATGGATTACCAGCCCAACCAAGGCCCACAAACCCCGCAAATCCCGGTTCCCCCGGTAGCCAATACAGCCCCACCCCCAGCCCCCCCAAACCCCGCTATGGGGCGGCCCCCTGTACCGCCCATGCCGCCCGTGCAGGGGGCTATGTCGCCCCCACCGCCCATGCAGGTTATGCCGCCCGTGCAGGAGGGTGCGCCGCCAATGCAGGCTATGCCGCCCCAACCGCCCATGCAAGCCATGCCCTACCAACCACCTATGCAGGCCATGCCGCCCATGCAAGGGGCCTACCCGCAGCCGGTACAGGGCTTTGGCGTGCCCGCCGCCCAAACCAAAAACCAACTGGTATATGGCATTATTGCCACCGTTTTGGGGGCTGTTGGGCTGATATTCTCCTACGCCAGTATTTTGGGCCTGCTACTGGGGATAATGGGCCTTAGCCAAACGGTAAAAATAAAAAAAGAGATTACAGCTGGCCGCTTAACTGGCAGCGCCACCGCTCCCTTCGTTTGCAATATCATCGGCATTGCGCTAAATGCCCTTTGCGTGGTCATTTGGGTGTTATCTATGGTATTTATTATCGGGTTTGGCATAGGCTAAGTGTAAACCATTCATAAAAAAAGACATCGGCTTATCGCCGGTGTCTTTTTTGTGCCATCATAACCCCGGCTCAACAATCCTCCCCCAATAATGAAGCTTAGTAATGTTTTGTAATATGAATTTTCCTTTTGTAATGTTTGCTGTAAGTGAATTACCAGGGTACAACTGAATAAACATTCATTCGCGTAGAATGTCATTAAATTTGCTTTGTGCGAAACACACAAAAAACACTACAGCAATTTGGCAGGTAAAAATCATGCTATTATATTGAAATTAATTCACTATAGTGATATGATTGTAGTGAAAAATTCATAAAAGCGAATCTTGAAATTGTGGCACATTTTTCTGCCGGTGTAAAGTAGCCCATGCCAACCAAACCGTAACGGTGCCCATTCAAGGGAATATTCTTTTCTAAATTTCATTCTCCTCTCTGGCCAAAAAGGGAAACTTTTCGCCGGGGTTTTATTTTTTACTATATTTTTTGCCAAAAAAGGCAAATTGTGTTTTTACGGGGTAAACAATCGCGGCCGGGGGCGCCACCTGCCGCATTTGTTGTTTCATTTCTGCAAGGGTATCGCTGTATCAAGTTGAAAAGGAGAGAGAGAATGGAAGAAAATACCGCAGTAAAAAAGAAGGGGTTTACCTCCCGCTGGGGGCTGATTGCAACACTGATAGGCCTTGCCATTGGCACGGGTAATATCTGGCGTTTTCCCCGCATTGCGGCCATGAATGGCGGCGGGGCCTTTGTGGTGGCGTGGACGGTTATGCTGCTGATTGCCGCCATTCCCCTTGCCATTGCCGAGATGGCCATTGGGCGTTCTACCCGCCGTGCCTGCCCGGGTGCATTTAAGGATATCCTGGGTAAAAAATATACCTGGATGGGCGTGTTCATGTCGCTGGTGGTGCTCAACATCGCCTCGTATTACACCGTGGTGATGTCCTGGGTGCTGCGTTACCTCTTTTTATCCGTAACGGGCGGGCTATTCGGCATCTCGGATAAGATGGGGTATTTTAGCTCCATCGCCAATGGGAACTGGGGGCAATGGGCCTTTTTCCTGGTCAGTTTACTCATCACCTGGTTTATCACCTCAGGCGGGGTACAAAAGCGTATTGAAAAGTTTATGTCGGTTTGCATTCCCTTTTTGTTTGTACTGCTTGTAATTGTGGTGGTGCGGGCCCTCACCCTGGGGCAGGCGGCTGAGGGCGCAGCCGGCGCGGGCGCGGGGCTGGATTTCTTCTTCCGCATTGACCCCGCGCGCCTGGCCACAGGCAATACCTGGCTGCAGGCACTGGTACAAATTTTATGGTCGGTGGGGGTTGGCTGGGGCCTGGTTATCTGCTACGGCGCATTTACCCAGTCAAAGTCCGACGTAGCGCTGAACGGCTTCATCCAGGGTTTTGGCAACAACATTGCCTCGCTATTGGCGGGCTGCGCGGTGATACCCACGCTGTTTGCCTATAACAACATGGATGAGGCCCTGGCCATTTGCGCCAGCGGTGGCAACAGTATGACCTTTGACGCCATGGCAACTATTTTTGAGCATATGCCCGGTGGGCAGCTCATTGCCATCGCCTTCTTTTTAGCGTTGCTATTGGCGGCTTTGTCCAGCAACCTGGGGCATTTTTTGGTGGTTTCCCTGCCGCTGGAGGACTACGGCGTTTCCAAAAAGAAAGGCTGCAACATCGCCTTAGTTGCCATTTTGCTGCTGGGTACCCCCAGCGCGCTTAGCCTGAACTTCCGCGATAACCAGGACTTTGTCTCGGGCATTGGCCTTGTGGTAGGCATTCTGTTCACCTGCTTTTTGCTGTGGAAGGTTGGCGCATCCAAGTTCCGCAGCACCTTCATCAACATCCCCGAAAACGAGTTGCACTGTGGTAAGTGGTGGGATATTTTGGTAAAGTTTGTGGCCCCCATCACGGCTATTGTGCTCATTGTGTGGTCTTTCACCGGGCTTTTAAAGGGGGAAAACCCCTGGAATATCTTCGCCGTGGAATCGGCCGGTACACTGCTGTTACAGCTGGGGCTGTATGTGGTGCTCTCCATGATACTGGCGGGGTTCATCAACAAATCAAAAACCCAACAATCGTACTACAACGGGAAAACCTTCCCGGATATTCCCGATAACTACGACTAAGAAAAGCTAGGGAGGAAAAGTTATGTCAACGGCTGGTATTATTTCCATGGTTTGCATATTGGGCTTTTATGGTGTTTGCCTGGTAGGGGTTATTTGGAAGATTTTACACTCCAAAAGCATATAGAAAAAAGGGGGTATGGACGGATGCGGGAGCAGTGTTCGCGGGTGGCCACACCGGCGCCCATCCTCTCGGTGGTTTTGCGGCCCATTTTGGCCGTGGTGGCCATTGTGTACGCCATCATGACCTACTATAACCACTATATGGCCATACCCCTGGCGCTGGTTGTGCTTGCCTTTTTGTGGCTGCAATTCTTTATGGGAAAGGCCTATTATGAATACACCCTGGATGGCGAGGGCCTGCGGGTGGAACTGGTGCATAGGGTGTTTAAGCGGCGCCTGATGCGGCAGTACCCCTTAGAAGCCATTGAGATGCTTGCCAAAAGCCAGGCGGAAGAACTGATGCCCTACTTTGCCGGGGGCAAGCAGCCCCCGATGAAAGACTTTGCATCGCGCAAAAAACTGGGTGCGGAGTATGTACTGGTGGCAAGGGGAAAAGCCGGGAAACCCGAGATGCTGGTGCTGGAATTGGAGGACGGGATGCTGGAGGCTTTTGGGCGCTTGCTGCCTGGTAAAACCTGCCTGCCACAGGCGGCAAGCGGCCCCCTGCCAGCGCAGTAAAAACCCTTGTGCGTGCAAAGCAAAACGGGAAGCCCCTTTCACTGTGGGTTTCCCGTTTTTGTTTTGAGGGGATGGGGTCTCAATCAGATAGACAATGATTTTTCAAGATGTACCATTTTTGTCTCATAAAAAGCGTTATAATACACTTGAATAATGGCCTTTTGTGCTGAAAAACAGAGGTGAGTAAATACTTGAACTGAAGCTGAATGAGTGATACCGTAAACAAGCATGGGGGACGGGGCCTTTGTTCACAATTTTCTTCACCTGTTTACAGGAAAGGGAGGGGGCATTTTAGCTATCTTTCTGCAAGTTCAGCGCAATACTCAGCTCCTCAAGCTGTTTTGGCTCCACAACGTCCGGGCAGCCGCTCATGGGCTCGCCCGCGTTTTGCACCTTGGGGAAGGGGATGACGT
>CAZKBM010000116.1:0-6354 GCA_964550985.1 uncultured Oscillospiraceae bacterium | reverse complement strand
TTGCCTTATGGCTGGGTAAAAGAGAAAGCCCCTGCACGTTTATAGCCCCTGCGCAATAGTGCAGGGGCTTTTTATGTATTTGACTTCCTGTTTTGCAGGGCTTATGATAACTAAATAAAAGGATTCTGGAGTAAAAGGGTGTTTGCGGATGAAACTATATACCATTATTGGCGGTGTGAACGGTGCGGGTAAGTCCAGCCTCACAGGGGCCCTCAAGTATCAGCGCGATGATTTGGGAATGGTGATTGACGTGGACAAAATGACGGCCGAGCAATTTGATGGCGACGAGTACGAGGGTGGCAAAGCGGCTATTGCAAAAATAGAACAGTGTTTGGCAAGCGGTGTAAATTTTACGCAGGAAAGTACCCTGGCCGGCGGGTATGTAAAAAAAGTGGCGCAGGCCGCCAAAACTGCGGGCTATACCATTCGCATGTACTATGTGGGCATAGATACTATACAAGAGAGCATACGGCGCGTACAAAATAGGGTGGAGCTGGGTGGGCATAATATACCCCGGCAGCATATAGAGCGCCGTTTTGGCCGACGGTTTACTTCTTTAATTAAGATATTGCCCTATTGCAATGAGGCCGTTTTTTTTGATAATCGCAACGGGTTTTTAGAGGTGGCAGAATACCGCAATGGTGAGATAGTGCCGCGCGGGAGGTATAGCCCGGCCTGGCTGAGTGAATTGTTGGAACTTGCGAAAAAAGATAAAATGTAAAATGTTTTTTCTATACCCTTCATCCCCCGGCCATGTGGCTGGGGGATATCTGTTTATAGAACCGGGGCGAAATAGGTCAACTTGTTCCCAAATGCGGGCGGCGGTTCCCACAGGCTGTTAATAGCGCCCCAAAGCCGCCGATATAATAGACAGCGGCGGAGATAAGCCCGCTGCACCAAGCGGAATGAAGCCGGCACTGCCGGCCAATAAAAAGGGCAGGAAGCCCATTAACCAAATTCAGGGAGGAAAAAACCATGATTATCCAACACAATTTACCCGCGATGAACGCACACCGTATGCTGGGCATCAACAACAGCACCCTTAGCAAAAACCTCGAAAAACTCTCCTCGGGTTACCGCATCAACCGTGCGGCCGACGACGCCGCCGGCCTTGCCATCAGCGAGAAAATGCGCGCCCAAATTACCGGCCTTAACCGCGCCGTGCTGAACTCTCAAGACGCCAGCAGCCTGATTCAAACCGCTGAGGGCGGCCTGCAGGAAGTACACGGTATGCTGAACCGCATGGTGGAACTTGCCACACAAAGCGCCAACGGCACCATTCAGGCCGATGACCGCCAGAAGATTGAGGCCGAGGTGGAGGCCTTAAAAGAAGAGATTGACCGTATCTCCAAAGCCACAAACTTTAACGGCATTAAGTTGCTTGATGGCTCTTTAGGGGCTAAAAGTATTGCCAGCATGGACATTACCGGCCTGGGCGCAGGCACAAGCACAGCGGCACAAAAAGGCGTGTACCAGCTCACCTTTGCTAATGCTGCCGCCACCGCAGGCCAGCAGGTAAGTTATAACATCACTTTGGACGACGGAAGCTCCCACACCTTTGATTTCACCGTGGGCGGTGACGGGCAAAGCCTGATTGCTAAAGATGGCTCTGTATATACAACCACGGGTGGCGCGGGTACACACAACGCAAAAGACATTGGCGCCGCCGTTGTGGCCGAGGCGAACAAAATTGGCGCGCTGACCAGCGTATTCAATTTTACCGATAATGCCGACGGCACCATTGATATCACCGCAAAGGTGGGCGGCAGCGATGGCGCAAAGATTGTTAGCAGTGGTGGCTCGGTGAACAAGGCCCCTGTGGCGGTTGGGCTGGCAAACCCCACCCCGGCGCTGGATGAGACCAAAACCTATAGCATGACGCGCTTTACTGGCGCAAACCTGGAAGCTTCCACCTTTAGCGTGAATGGCATGAAATTTGTGGTGGCCGATAGCGCCGCAAACGCCTCGCTGATTACCGATAAGAACATCAATGTGATTGTGGCCGCAGGCACCACCACAGCCGACTACGCGGCGGTTGCAAACTTTATTTCCAGCAAAACCGGCGTTGAGGTAGATAACCTAAACCAAGCCGGTACAGCGGGAACCTACCTTGCCTTCCACGGCACCGAGACAAAGGGCCTGACCATGCAGGTGGGCGATACCGCCGACGATTACAACAAAATTACCATAAAGGTGGATGATTTAAGCGCCACGGGCATTGGCATCCGCGATATCTCCATGGCTACGCAGGAGAGCGCTTCCGCCGCACTTACCCGCATAAAAGCCGCCATTGAAAAAGTATCCATCAACCGTGGTAACCTAGGCGCCATGCAAAACCGCCTGGAACACACCATGAACAACCTGAACGTGACCAGCGAAAACATGACGGCCGCCGAGAGCCGCATCCGCGACGTGGACATGGCCAAAGAGATGATGAACTTTACCAAGAACAACGTACTGAGCCAGGCCGCACAGGCCATGCTGGCCCAGGCCAACCAGCAGCCCCAGCAAGTGCTGCAACTGCTGCGCTAAACAAAAGTTTTTACGCAAATGTAGGGCAAAATCCCCGTGCTGTAAGCGCGGGGATTTTCTTGCAAAGCGGGGGGCTGCATCGTATAATAGAAAAATACCTGCTATAAAGTGGAAAGTGCTTTTTGGCCGCCCGCCCAAAGTGCAAATAGCCGGGGGAGGATGATTGATATGATTTCAGCCGTGTGGATAACAAAAAATGAAGAGGGTAAACTTGGCCGCAGCATTAACAGCGTTAAGGATGTGGCCGATGAATTGATTGTGGTGGATACCGGCAGTACCGACCGCACCATAGAGGAAGCAAGGGAATACGGCGCGCGTGTAGAGCATTTTACCTGGGTAAATGATTTTGCCGCCGCGCGCAACTATGCCCTAAGCCTTGCCAAAGGCGACGCGCTGATTGTACTGGATGCAGACGAATGGTTTGAGCCCGCGCTAAACGCAGACTTTGTAAAAGAGGTAAATGAAGAATTTTTGCCCAATGACCACGCTACTTTTTTGTTTGAACTGATTAACATTGACCCCGATTATGGCATAGAGTTGGGCCGTGCCACCCTGAACCGCGTACTGAACCGAAACCGTTTTAAAAACGGGGAGTACTATACCGGCGCGGTACATGAGACCTTGGCGCTACCCATGGAAAAACGCCAGAGTATCTGGTATAAAAACACCTTTGTTATGCACGATGGTTATGGCATAGAGGTCTCTCAGGCAAAAACCGAAAGAAATATTGCGCTGCTTAAGCAAGAGTTTGAACAGATACAGGAGGATAACGAACAAAAGGTAAAGCTTGGGGTGTATCTTTCGCGTGAGTATACCCTGCGCGATATACACAAAGCGGTGGCGTATACCCGCTGGTGTATGGACCGCCCCGCCCTGCTGGAACGTGTGCTGAGGCAAACCGAGGATTTACTGGGCGCATTTGTGCTGGTGGGTATGACGCAGCTAGAAGAGATGCGGGAGGTGGCTTCCCGCCTGCAAATCAAAAATACCCTTGTAGCCATGATGAAAAAGCTGGGTGCGGATAGAGCTGCCGCACTTTTAATAGATGCGCTGTACACACGGCGCTTTGATTTTAAAACCCCCGAGTTGGCCGATACCCTGCTGCCTCTTTTAGATGCAACAGAAGCGGCGCGTGCAAAAGACAGCACCCATGCGAAGGAATACCAAGACACGGCGCAAGCTCTTTGTGTGGCGGGGGGCCGGGCCTGCTACCGCCTTGGAGATAGGCCCAAGATGTTTGAAATTACCTCCCGTGCGCTTAGTTACAAAACCCTTTCTATGGGCGGGGAGTTAATTTCCCAGTTTTTGTTAAGTGTAAAGGGCTTGCCGGTGCAGGATATCATTTTGTTTTTAAACAGCAAATTAAACCTCACCGCGCGCAGCACCTTTGACGTACTTTGCAATGCGGTTCAGTACGAAGGGAATAAGCAGCTATACCTGTACTATACCCTGAAAGCTGTGGAAGGCGGCATGGCCACCAAGGCGGATTATTACTACTTTTTAACCGTTTCAGGCAAGGCGGAGGACGCGATACATGCGGCGCTAAAAGCGGCGGACAGCTTAGAAGAGGATGTACTGCAAAGGGTGCTGTTTTTGGCCCTGGCCAGTGCGCAAGATGCCGTTTTATTGGAAAAGTATGCCGCGCAAACCGGCCGCTATCTGCCGCTTTTGCAAGGTGTTTTTAAAGGAACGGCGCCGGGTGAGGAAAGTTATGCACTGGTGGAAGAGAATTATTTTCTCTTGGCTTTTGCCGCAGGGCTGCCCCTGGCAAACGGCCTTTTAGATTTGTATGAGGGGAAAGCGCGCGAAAACTTTTATCTGCGTCTGGGTTACTACTACTATTCCGGCATGTGTGCCGAGTTTTTGGACAGCTACCCCTATACCCCAAAAGCTGGCGATTTGCCCGCCTTTTTAAGTTTGGCCGACGCCTGCTGCGCGGCGGGCCGCTATCAGGAGGCGTGGAAATGGCTAAAAGCCGCCTTTGATACAAACGGCCCTGCGCCAGATTGGTTTAATTTGGCCGCAGTGGTAATGCGAAAAGCGGAAGGGGAGGCAAAAACCGAGGCCGAAACCTATTATGAGCGGTATTTTAAGCCTTATGAGGAATGTATAGACTTGCGCGACCTTGTAAATACCGGGCGCGAAATGCCAACAGTGAGCAAAAAACAACAGAAAAAGCTGGGCGGCTTGCCCGGCGAAATTTTGCAAAAATGGATGCGCCCGGAGACGGAAAAACCCTTTGTAAACCAGCTTTTACTTTACCAAAAGGCCGCGGCTTTGCTGGCGCGGCAGGGCAATATGCCCGAGGCCGTGCGGCTATACACCCGCGTGCTGGCATACCCGGATGCCGTGTGTGCTTACGGCCCGGCCCATACCTTGCAAGGCTGGTTTTTACAGCTAAAAAACAAGGAGGCTGCGGCTATTTTGGAAAAAATGGCCGCAGAGGCAAAGCGGCAAACCGAGGAGGCCCTTGCCGCCCGGCTTGCGGGGCTGGAAGGGCAGAGCAGCGAAGTGATTTTGGAGGGCCAAAAGCGCGCCCTTGCCGCCCTGCCACCCGAAGCGTTGCAGATGGTAGAACAGGAGTGGGCAAACGGTGCAAGCGCCGAAAAGCTGTGCTGGAAAGACGGTGAATTTGGCCTTTTGGAAAGCCGCGCAAAAGCTTTGGGAGAGGGCCTGGAAGAACTGCGCTGGCTGGCGGGAAGGCTTGCCGGGCCGGCAGACCGCCAGGTGCTGGCCGCTGTGCTGGAAAACTGGCAAACCCTTGCGCCCAGGGCACTTAGCATGGCAAGTGAAACCTGGCAACCCGCCTACTGTGAACTTGGAAAGGTTTTGGAAATTATCCCCGAAAAGCTGCAAGACGCGGCCTTTGTTAAAAGGCTGCAAAGCCAAAAACCCACCCTGGTGCTACCCCTTAGCCAAGCCTCCGAAGATGTGTGGCGCATCCCCCGCCGCTTGGAGGAGATTTGTGTGGGGTATTCCTTCCACCTTTTGTACTTTGGGGGGCGCTGGGCGCCCGTTGGCCTGGCCTTGGCGGCCACCCACAAAGAGGCCGCCAAAGGCTGGGCCGAGGAAGCCTGGCCGCAGGGGAATATCACCGACTACATCGCCCCGCCCTTTGGCACGGTAATTGTGTAAAGCGGGCGGCGAAGCGTAAAATTCTTTTGGCATAACAAGTAAACCAGAGGGCAGCGCCCGCCTTTGGCGGGTGAGGAAAGTCCGGGCTTCATAAGGGAACGGTAACTGCTAACGGCAGCCGGGGGCAACCCTAGGGATAGTGCAACAGAAAGCAACCGCCGAACGGCCCCTAAACGGGCGCGTGGTAAGGGTGGAAAGGCGAGGTAAGAGCTCACCGGCGTATGGGAGACCATGCGGCCCTGTAAACCCTACCGGAAGCAACACCGGGGACAGAGGGCTTTGCCCCTCAGCGTACCCTGCGCGTCCCCCACGTGGCAAGAGCCGTGTGGCGACATACGGCCAAGATAGATTGCCCTTTAGTACAGAACCCGGCTTATGGTTTGCTTGTTTTTGTAAAAGAGAGAGGCTTTTACCTCTCTCTTTTTTAGTGTAACTGACAGAAAGTTTGTTTTTATACAGAGGACAGTGTATTTTTTTAAAAGACAACTTGCACAATAATACTTCCCTGTTTGGGCCGCAATATAGTTGCGCTGCGCTTTTTACGCGCAGCGCCCCCCAAAGGTTTGATTTTTGGTTTTTGCTGTTCTATACTGGCTTTACGCTGGTTTTTGTTACGGCGGCAAAGGAAATAAGGGGGAGTGGACAGATGTTTAAAAATGAGTATGTACAGCAGGTGTACGAGGCGAC
>CAZKBM010000115.1:0-6585 GCA_964550985.1 uncultured Oscillospiraceae bacterium | reverse complement strand
AAAAGCAGGGAAAAAGCAAAGATTTTGCCCTTGGCAACAAAATATGATACAATATTTAAGTTAGAGACAGAGAGGCTGCAACGGCCTATTGAAAGTGGTAACAAATGGAACGATGTAAACCACAGTAACAGTAACTTACAGGAACTTACATGGAGGCGGCAATGGGCATATTCACAGGCGGCACCCTTCTCATAACGGGCGGCACGGGCAGTTTTGGCAACGCGGTGCTGAAAAATTTTTTGCACAGTGACCTTGCGGAAATTCGCATTTTCAGCCGGGATGAAAAAAAGCAAGATGACATGCGCAAACGCCTCGCCAGCGACAAAGTGAAGTTTTATCTGGGCGATGTGCGCAGCCCCCAAAGTCTTTCGGCCGCAGTGGCCGGGGCCGATTATATTTTCCACGCGGCGGCCTTAAAACAGGTGCCAAGCTGCGAGTTTTTCCCCATGGAAGCCGTGCGCACCAACGTGCAGGGCACCCACAACCTTTTGCAAAGCGCCGTGAAGCACGGGGTAAAAAAGGTGGTGTGCCTATCCACCGATAAAGCGGCTTACCCCATCAACGCCATGGGTATTTCCAAAGCCATGATGGAAAAGGTGATGGGCGCTGCGGCGCGCAACGCTGCGGCAGCGGGCAGCCAAACAGTGATTTGTTGTACTCGCTACGGCAATGTTATGGCCAGCAGGGGCAGTGTTATCCCGCTGTTTATCGAACAAATTCGCGCGGGGAAACCCCTTACCGTAACAGACCCAAACATGACGCGCTACCTCATGAACCTGGACGAAGCCGTGAGGCTGGTGGTGTTCGCCTTCCAAAATGCGAACCCCGGCGATTTGTTTGTGCAAAAAAGCCCGGCTTCCACCATAGAGGATTTGGCCAAAGCCGTGCAGAAACTGTTTGGGGATACCGGTATAAAGGTGATGGGGGCCCGCCACGGCGAAAAAACCTATGAAACCCTGCTGACCGCCGAGGAAAAAATCCACTGTGAGGACATGGGGGAGTATTTCCGCGTGCCGGCCGACGGGCGCGATTTAAACTACGAAAAGTATTTTGACGAGGGCAGTGGCCAAACCCAGATGCCCGAGCCCTATACCAGCCACAACACCCGCCGCCTAAATGTGGAAGAGGTGGTGGAAAAACTGCTGGAGTTGGATCTTGTAAAAACAGAACTGGCGGAGAATGGACGTGGATAATTCTAGCACAATTGGCATAGCGCCCCCCGAAAAAACAGCCCCCATCCTCATTACAGGCTCGGCGGGTTTTGTGGGCAAAAACCTCACCGTGCGGCTGCGGGCGCTGGGGTATCAAAACCTGCTTTTGTATGATGTGGATACAGATAAGGCCCTGCTGCGCGAATATGCAAAGCAGGCGGCCTTTGTATTTCATCTGGCCGGGGTGAACCGCCCCCAAAACCCCGATGAGTTCTATAGCGGCAACGCGGGGCTAACCGGCGCCTTGCTAAACCTTTTGGAAGAGGCCCAAAACCCCGCGCCGGTAGTACTTTCCTCTTCGGCGCAGGCGGGCAACGGCAGCGACTATGCCAAAAGCAAAGAGCAAGCCGAGGCCGCGGTGTTTGCCCATGGGCAAAAGGGGAGCGCCGTGTATGTTTACCGCTTGCCCGGCGTATTTGGCAAGTGGTGCCGTCCTGCTTACAACAGTGTGGTGGCCACCTTTTGCCACAAGCTTGCCCGCGGGGAAGAAATTGAGGTGAGAGACCCCGGCTATTGCTTCCCGGTGTGTTACATAGACGATGTGATAGACTGTTTTTTGCTTGCCCTGGAGGGCAAAACTGCCCCGCCGCAAAACGGTGAATTTTGCAGCGTGCAGCCGGTTTATGAAATCACTTTGGGGCAGCTTGCCCAAACCATCCGCAGTTTTGTGGCCGAGCGGGAGAAACGGGAGGTGCCCTTTTTGGCCGCCCCCCTTACCCGCAAATTGTACGCTACCTATTTAAGCTACCTGCCAAGGGAGGATTTTGCCCGCCCCTTGCAGCCCAATACCGATGCCAGGGGCAGCTTTACCGAGTTTTTGCGCAGCCCCGAGCGGGGCCAAATTTCGGTAAATGTGGCAAAGCCCGGTATCACCAAGGGCAACCACTGGCATGATACCAAACACGAAATCTTCTATGTGGTAAGCGGCAAGGCGGTGATTCGCTTTCGGCATATCCTGGAGGATGAGGTGTTCACCTATGAAGTGGATGGCGAACAGCCAAAGCCCATTGCCATACCACCGGGCTATACCCACAATATCCAAAACTTGGGAGATAAGGACCTTGTTACGGTGATGTGGGCCAGCGAACCCTTTGACCCCGAGCGCCCCGACACCTACTTTGAGGAGGTTTAGCCCGTGAAAAAGCTAAAACTGATGACCATTGTGGGTACACGGCCGGAGATTATACGGCTTTCCGAGGTCATCCGCAAGGCAGATCTATATTTTGACCACAGTTTGGTGCATACCGGCCAAAACTATGACTACACCTTAAACGGCATCTTTTTTACCGATTTGGGCCTTCGCCAGCCGGATATTTACCTGGACTGCCCAGGCCAGAACTTGGGCGAAACCATGGGCAACATCATTGCAAAAAGTTACCAAATTTTGCAGGAGCAAAAGCCAGATGCTCTGCTGGTGCTGGGGGATACAAACTCCGCGCTCTCGGCCATCAGCGCCAAACGCCTCAAAATTCCCATCTTCCACATGGAGGCGGGCAACCGCTGCTGGGACTGGAACGTAAGCGAGATGATCAACCGCAAAATTGTGGATCATATCAGCGACATAAACCTTCCTTATACCGAGCATTCACGCCGCTATTTGCTAGGCGAGGGGATAGACGGCAAAACCATTTTTGTAACGGGCAGCCCCATGCCGGAGGTGCTGGCCGCCCACCGCTGGGAGATTGATGCAAGTGATGTAATTGCCCGGCTGGGCCTCTCTCCGGGGCAGTACATTTTGCTTTCGGCCCACCGGGAGGAAAATATTGACAATGAGGAAAATTTTCTTGACCTTATGAACGCGGTGAACCGCATTGCCGAAAAAACCGGGATGCCCATCATCTATTCCACCCACCCGCGCAGCAAAAAGAGGATAGAGGCCAGGGGCTTCCAGTTCCATCCGCTGGTGCAAACCCTGCCGCCCTTTGGCTTTTTGGATTATAACAAATTGCAGATGAACGCCTACTGCGTGTTAAGTGATTCGGGCACCCTGAGCGAGGAGAGTGCTATTTTAGGGTTTGCGGCCGTTCTCATCCGCACCTCTACCGAGCGGCCCGAGGTACTGGATAAGGGAACGGTTGTGGTGGGGGGCATCACCGGGGACGAGGTGGAACGCGCCATGGAACTTGCCGTTGCTATGTTTGCAAACGGGGAGGCCACCGCCCTGCCGCCCGATTACCAGGATACGAACGTGAGCGTTAAGGTGATTAAGGTGATTGAAAGCTACACCAAAATTGTAAACGAGACGGTTTGGCTAAAACGCAGCAGGCCTGCCGAATAAAAAACGTAGTACATAAAGAGAGGCATAGAGCCAAAGAGATGGAAGAAGAGCAAAATCTACAAAGCCAAAACCGGCGGCAGCGCTTTGCGGGCAAACGCGTACTGGTGGTGGCCCAGCACTTTTGGCCGGAAAATTTTAGAATTAACGATATTGTTGAAGGCTTTACCCAAAGCGGCATAGAGGTGGACGTGCTGTGCGGGCTGCCCAATTACCCAAAAGGCGAATGGTTTAGCGGTTACCGCTACACCGGCCCCAGGCGGGAGCGCCAGTTTGGGGCCGAAATATTCCGCAGTGGTGAAATTCGCCGCAAGGGCAACACCAACCTGCGCATCTTTTTAAACTACTGCTCTTTTCCATTTTTTGCCCTGTTCAGCCTGCCGCGGCTGTATGGCCGCCGCTATGACGCCGTGTTCAGTTACGAGACCAGCCCGGTTTTGATGATCTTCCCGGCCATTGTGGCCGCAAGGCTGAAAAAGACCCGGCTGGTGTGCTATGTGCTGGATTTGTGGCCTGAAAATCTCTACCCCTATTTCCCACTAAAAAGCCCGTTTTTGCGGGGCCTTGTGCAGGCGGTTTCCAACTGGCATTACCGCCGCTGCAACCGCCTCATTGCCATGAACGATAAGCAGGCCGCCCGCCTGTATGAGGTGACGCAGGGGGCAAAGCGTCGCCCGGCCATCACGTCTATTCCACAGTACTGCGAGAATTTTTACGCTGAGGATGTGCGGGACGCAAAACTGGCCGCCCGTTTTGCGGGCAGGTTCAACATCCTCTTTGCGGGCAATATCAGCCCTTTGCAAGATTTGGATAATTTGGTTGCAGCCATGGCCCTTGTGCGGCAAAGGGGATATGCCACTATTCAAGTGTTGCTGGTGGGTGACGGCATGAGCCGGGAGGGCCTGGAACAGAGGGTGAAAGAGGCGGGGCTTAGCGAGGCTTTTGTGTTTTGCGGCCCCTGTAAACCCCAGGAGATACCCCGCTGGACAGGTTTTGCCGACGCTTTGTTTGCGGGCCTTGCCAAAAGTGAAAACCTGGGCCTTACGGTGCCCGCCAAAATTACAAGCTATTTTGCGGCTGCAAAACCACTTTTGGTGGCCGCCGACGATGAGGCTGCGGCGGCGTCCCAGCGTTCGGGCGCGGCGCTGGTAAGCGGGGCGGGGGACGCAGAAGCCTTGGCCGAAAATATCATAAAGCTACACGATATGCCAGAGCAGCAGCGCCAAAAAATGGGGCAAAATGGGCGGCGCTGTTATCAGGAGAATTACCGGCGAGAGCAGCTTTTGGAAAAGCTGAAACAAGCTGTGCTGGGCGGGGAAATAGTGTAGTCCAAATCTCTGATTTAAATTCAAATACGTACTTTTCAGTTGAGACTGCGGCATAAAAAGTAGGCTAAACAGGCTGCTAAGCT
The DNA here is from genome assembly GCA_964550985.1 of uncultured Oscillospiraceae bacterium. Taxonomy (GTDB): domain Bacteria; phylum Bacillota; class Clostridia; order Oscillospirales; family Ruminococcaceae; genus JAAYCI01. The sequence continues at coordinate 1,688 of CAZKBM010000115.1, read as the reverse complement.
GTATGGCTGGCTGTAATAAAGCGGAAGAAGGGGTGTTGGCAAGGGATGTCTTTGGCTTCGGGGTTGTTTGTGGGCTTTTTATGCCTGGTGTGTCTGGTGGCCTATCTGGTTCCGGCCCGCTTTCGCTATATCTGGCTGCTTTTGTGCAGCTACTTTTTCTATTTGTACGACCCCGGCAGTTTCACCCGTTACCTGCCCGCCTTGGGCATGATGCTTGTTTGTACCTTCGCCAGCTATTTTTGCGCCATTGGTGTGGAAAAGGCCCAAAAAATGTATGCGAAACGTATTTTTTTGGGCCTTGGCATCGGTGTGGGGCTGGCCATGCTGCTGGTGTGCAAATACACAAATTTCTTTTTGGAAAGTTTGGGCCAAGCCAGCAAACTGGTGGGCCAGGGCTTCCTGTTTGAGCCGGTAAACCTGATACTGCCCCTCGGCATCAGCTACTATACTTTGCAGACCATCAGCTACTGCCTGGACGTTTACAAGGGCAAGCTGGCCGCGGAAAAAAATCCGCTTCGCTACGCCTTGTATGTCAGCTTTTTCCCCGGTGTTGTAACCGGGCCCATCAACCGTGCCACAGCCCTGTTGCCCCAATACAAAAATCCGGCCCCGTTTAGTTACGACAGGGTGGCCGGGGGGTTCTTTCGGGTGCTGTGGGGGCTGTGCAAAAAACTGATTATCGCCGACCGCCTGGGCCTTTACACGGCTGCTGTATTCCACAGCCCGGGCGAATACTCCGGCCCACAACTCATCTTTGGCATCCTGGCGTTTAGTTATCAGCTCTATATGGATTTTTCGGGCAGTATCGATGTGGCCATGGGCGCCTCGCGGATGTTGGGTTTTGACTTTTGCGAAAACTTTAACCGTCCCTTTGCGGCTAAAAACTTTCAGGATGTTTGGCGCCGCTGGCACATATCCCTCACCAGCTTCTTCCGGGACTATGTCTATTTCCCCCTGGGGGGCAGCCGGGTTTCCACGCCGCGCTGGATGCTGAACACCATGGTGATTTTTTTGGTTTCCGCCTTTTGGCACGGCGATGGTGTGGGTTACCTGATTTGGGGGTTTTTAAACGGTGTGGTGCTTATTTGCTGCAAGATGTTTGATGAGAAAAAGGAACGGCTGGTCAGTGCCGTCCCCCTCTATCGCATCCCTGCTGTACGTGGGTTTTTCCAGCGTATTTTTGTCTATCTTCTGTTTGCTGGCTGCTTTGCCTTTTTTGCCTTCTCCCTGTACAATACCTCGGTGGTAGATTTTATGGCCCCCCTGGGCACCGGTTGGGCAGAACTGTTTGGCCCAGGGTTGTTGCGGGCCTTAAACGGAACCCCCTGGGGCCTTGGCACGGTACTGATTGTGGTTTTGGGAGCCGTGTTTGTAGAACTTGTGGAAATGTGGGCCGTGCACCCCGGCGAAAGCAGCGTTGCCAGTTGGATACGGGCCCGCGGCTGGTATTTGCGCTGGCCGCTGTACTATCTGGTGCTGTGTGCGCTCATGCTGCTGGGGATGTTCGGGCAATCCACCTTTATTTACCAGCAATACTAGAGCAAATGAACATAAACATGAGATATGCTGCTCTTGGCAGAAACGGCGAATGGCTGCGTTGGTCTCGGGCTAGGTGCCGCTTGCGGCGGTTGCCCTCGACAGGCTTCGCTGCGGCTCGCACTCGTCAATCGCAATACATACAGTATTGC
>CAZKBM010000114.1:0-6615 GCA_964550985.1 uncultured Oscillospiraceae bacterium | reverse complement strand
CCTGCACCGTTTCTGCCTGCGTTCGCTATATCTATGTTTTGTTAATCTGCTCTAAGCAAAGCGTTTATCCCTTGTCCAAAATTAGTCCACGCCTCAAGTTTATCCATCCCTTCACGCCGAATACTACAGAGCAACAAGGAGGGCCGCCCTTGATAGAAAAAGTGAAGTCTAAACCCCTGCGTCATCTGCTCACCGGCCTTAAAATTGTGGGCAAATCCCTGTTGTTGCTGCCCATCCCCGTGGCCATGGCCTTTGCCAACTACACCATAGATGTAAGCGGTGTGTTCCATGGCGACCAATTTGAAAAAGACATCGCCCGCGCCATGGTGGAAAATGAGCCGGTGGATAACTATGACCGCATGGACGAGCGCGGTGTGCTGAGCCAGCTTGCCAACAGCCTGCAAACCCCATATGACACACTGGCCTTTGGTTCCTCGCGTGTTTTACAGCTGCGCAGCGAAATTGCAGATGGGGGAAGCTATTTTAACTGCGGGGTTTCGGCGGGAGATTTTGTGGATTTTTTGGGCTTATACTACACCTTTGAAAAAGCCGGTATGGCCCCCAAAAACGTCATTTTAGAGTTGGACCCCTGGCTGCTGAGCCGTTATTCATATGACCGCCAGCCCAAAAGCGATAAAAACCTGTACAACGAGTTTTTACACGAAAAACTGGGCTATGACGTCAGCTATGAGACCGAAGTGCAGGACAACGGGAAATATAAAATTTTGTTTAGCCCCTCCTACCTGCAAGGGAACCTGGACGCCTATTTTAACGGGGGAGACACCTATGCCCCGCCCGCCGTGGTGAACGGCGACTACAACGCCTACCCAACCAACATCAAGCTGCCCGATGGCAGTGTGTTTTACATGGCCTCCTTCCGCGCGGCAAAGCCCGAGGAAATAGAGGAGCGGGCCCGTAACCAGGCCATGGAATTTTTGTGGATGGACGAGTTTTATGAACTGGACCCCGAGCTGTGTGAGATTTTTGACCGCTATGTGCAATATCTGCAAAACCAGGGAATGAACGTAATCTTTTTGCTTACGCCCTACCACCCCACGGTGTACAACAACGCCATGGAATATAGTGACCTTTACTCGGGCTTTTTTGCAACCGAGCCCTTTTATGTAAAGTACGCCCAAAAGCATAATATACCGATATATGGCTCTTACAACCCCTTTGTAACCGGCACCCTGGAGGAGGATTTTTACGATGGCTTACATATGACGGATAAGGCCATTGAATCTTTTTTCCCCGGCGTGCAGGCGGCTTTGCGCCAGCAGCCGCAGGGTATGGCCAGTAGCCCCTGGCTGCACGGGCGGGTGCCGGTGGAGGTGCCTATAGCCCAGCGCATTGTGGCCCAGCGCTATGAAATACCCCAGGGCGAGACCCTGCGGCGCGAGGAAGACGAGACGATTGAAGGGGCCGATAGTTACGTGTTTGGCCGCTATGGCACAGGCACGGCAGGGGAAAACGAAAAAAACGGCAAAGGGGAGGCGGCAAAAGAGATTTGCCTGGCCCGCTATGCCGTTTGTAAAAGCACCGGTATGATTTACCGCTTTGATACCGACGCCGGGCAGTGGACGGTAGACCGCCGGGCACTGCGCGGTTAGGCCCGTCAATGCGGCCTCAGTGCTCCATCTCTAAAAATTGTACGCTATAGGGGGCCATGTCAAAGCCGCCCCCAAAATCTACGGCCTTACCGCTTAAAACGTCTTTGGCACAACCGGCCTCAGCGTTAAAGTGGGCGGTGTGCGCCTCAGCCGCGGCGTTAACGGCAACCAGGTAGCGCTGGGTTTCACACTTGCGTTCAAAAATAAACTGCTGGTTTGTCAGGTACACCTGCCGGTAGCTGCCGCTGCAAAGGGCGGGCGAGGCCGTGCGGGCATGGGCCATACGGCACAGCAGCAAAAACAGTTCGTTTTCCTCGGGGGCGGCAAGGGCCGGGCGCAGGGCCGCATCCCCGTCCTCTTTTTTGCCCGCAATGCCCCACTCGCTGCCATAGTACAGGCAGGGGATGCCGGGCATGCCAAACAGCAGGCCGTATAGCAGCGGCAGGTGTGCGGGGTTTGTTACAATGCTGGCCGCGCGGCTAACATCGTGGTTATCTACAAAATTGAATAGCGGCAGGCCCTTGTATAGCGTCCAGTTCTCGGGGCCAAACTGGCGGTTCAGGCTGTAGGCCACTTCAAATAAATTTAGGCTGTTCAGGCTGGAATACAGCCCCTTATAGCACTCGTAATTGGTGGCCGAATGCAGCATTTCGGTATTGGCAATGGTTTTGTAGTCCCCGTGTAGCATTTCACCCACCAAAAAGAACTCAGGCTTTAACCCCTCGGTGTGGCGGCGCAGGCGGCGCATAAAATCATGGTTTAGCAGGTAGGCCACATCCAGGCGCAGGCCGTCTATGTCATAATCGGCCACCCAGCCACTCACACAGTTTAGCAAATACTCACTGACGGCGGGGTTTTGTAAGTTCAGGCGTACCAGTTCAAAATGGCCCTCCCAGCCCTCGTACCAAAAACCGTCGTTATCGTTGCTATTGCCTCCAAAATCGATGTGGAACCAATCTTTATAAGGGGAGTTTTCACGGTTTTTTATAAGGTCCTGAAAGGCCCAAAAGCCACGGCCCACGTGGTTGAATACCCCGTCTAACACCACCCGTATGCCCGCCGCATGGAAGGCGCTGCACACGTTTTTTAACTCCTCGGCGCTGCCCAGGCGTGTATCGGGTTTTGTGTAGTCACGGGTATCGTAGCCATGGGCGTCGCTTTCAAAAAGGGGGTTCAGCAGTACGGCGCCAATGCCCAGCTTTTGCAAATGGGGTATCCAGGTTTTTAGCTGCAAAATGCGGCCAGCGGCCTGGCCATCGTTTTGTAAGGGCGCGCCGCAAAGCCCCAAGGGGTAAATTTGGTAAAATACACTCTCTGTAAACCACATGGGCAAAACCTCTTTTCTATAAAGTTTATAACAGTATACCATAAAGTTGCATATAAAGGAGAACAGAATGGAAACGCGAACCTTCCCTAAAGGCGAGGAAAAAATCTCTATGCTGGGTTTTGGCCTGATGCGCCTGCCGGTGCAGGACGGGGACAGCGCCTGTATCGATGAGGAAAAAGCCACAGCCATGGTAGAGGCGGCCCTTGCGGGCGGCATCAACTATTTTGATACAGCCTACCTTTACCACGAGGGGAAATCCGAACCTTTCGCAAAAAAAGCCTTGCAGGGGGTAAACCGGCAGCGCTATTTTCTCGCCAGCAAGTTCCCTACCTTTATGACGGAGGAAAAGGAACAAATCCCCAGTTTTTTTGAAGAACAGCTTGCAAACTGCGGGGTGGAGTATTTTGACTTTTATCTAATGCACACCTTAGACCGGAACCTCTTTCAAAAAATGGAGAGCCTTGGGCTTTACGAGTACCTGGCCCAGCAAAAAAAGGCCGGGCGCATCCGCCGCCTGGGTTTTTCCTTCCACGATACACCCGAGGTGCTGGAAAAAATTTGTGCCGCGCACGAGTGGGACTTTGCCCAAATACAGCTAAACTATTACGATTGGCAGGTGTACCAAAGCCGCGAACAGTACGAAATATTACGTAAATATGGCTTGCCCTGCATTATTATGGAGCCCTTGCACGGCGGCCTGCTGGCAGACTTGGGGGAGGGGGCCAATGCCATTTTGGAAAAGGCGGCCCCCGGCAAAAGCGTGGCCAGCTGGGCGCTGCGCTATGCGGCCTCTCTGCCTGGGGTGCTGTGTGTATTAAGCGGCATGAGTACCATGCGCCAAATGCAAGATAACCTTGCTACCTTTTCGCCACTTATCCCCTTGCAAAACGAGGAAAAGGCCGTGCTGGAAAAGGCCTTGAAGGAGTATAAGAAGCGTTTTCAAATCCCCTGTTCGGCCTGCCGTTACTGTATGCCCTGCCCCTTTGGGGTGGATATTCCGGACAATTTTTCCCAGTACAACACAAAGGCAAAAAATGGGGATATGCAGCCCTACATTTCCCAATATGAAATGATGGGCGCTGCGGCGGCAAAAAATTGCACCGGCTGCGGCGCCTGCCTTTCCAAATGCCCCCAAGGGCTGGATATTCCCCACCTGATGGCCCAGTTTGAGGCCAAAACCCAGCCGGATAAACTGACGGGTGTTTTACATAAACGCTAGCCGCTGTGCGGTCTGCACAGCGGTGCCCGGCTGATAGGGTGTTCAGCACCCTATCCTTTTGCCTGTTGCAAAAAGTTATGGTATACTAAGTTTGCGGTTTGGGGCCTGGCACTGGCAGAAATGGTATGCGGTGTTTGGTGCTTAAACAAGAGTAAGCGTTTTATTACAGTTTCTCAAAAGATTGCGCAGCAAGCTTTTGCTATTCGTGTTTCTCAAAAAGCTGTGCAGCAGTTTTTTTGTAAGAAACTCTTATACAGAGTAAACACTGTTATGCAGCGCCTGATTTTTCAAGTGTTTATGCGCTACAATTTGTTCATTTGCTGTAAAAACTAGGAACCTGTGGCCCGTACCGGGGCCGCGGCCAAAACACTGGAGGGATACCCCTTGAACCAACAAATGATTGTTTGGATTGTTGCCGCCGTATTTTTGGTGCCCGGATATATCATAAGCGGAGTTCTGCTTTTTGGCAGGGGAAGTTCGCTGGTTATGGGCCTCACCTCCCTTCCGGCCGAAGAGCAAGCACGACTGGATAAAAAGGCCATGTGCCGTTTTATAGGTGTTGTATTTATTGTATTTATGCTTTTACTCACCACGGCGCTGGTGCTCAGCATCTATCTGCGCGGCTGGGTATTTTGGATTTTTATCATACTGGCCTGTGCAGAACTTACCGCCGGGGTGGTATACATGAACAACAGTGGCCGCTTTAAAAAAGGCTAATACATAACGGGTAAGCGCAAGCCTTGCGGGGTAACCGGGGGCTGCATCTGGCTTCCTGTTACCCATCCATTGTACCGAACCATTTTATTTTCCAAATACAGAGGGGGATTCTTTTTGTCACATCAAACTGTTCTCATCATTGATTTTGGGGGGCAATACAACCAGCTTATCGCCCGCCGTGTGCGCGAATGCAGCGTGTACTGCGAAGTGGTGCCCTATCCCAAGGCCATGCAGGCCATACGGGAAAAACAGCCGGTGGGCATCATATTTACGGGTGGACCTGGCAGCGTGTACGAAAATAACGCCCCGGATATCGACCCCGCCGTGTACGCAATGGGTGTTCCGGTTTTGGGCATCTGTTATGGCGCACAGTTAATGGCCCACAGCCTGGGCGGCAGGGTGGAAAAACAGGATAAACAGGAATTTGGCAAGGTGGAACTGGAAACCCTTGGGGGGCTTATGGCCCGCACGGTGCAAAAGGGCATCAGCTGGATGAGCCACAACGACCAAGTGACGGCCCTGCCGGACGGTTTTGTAACAACGGCCCAAAGCGTCAGTTGCCCTTATGCCGCAATGGAGGACGCAAGCCGCAAGCTATATGCCGTGCAGTTCCATCCCGAGGTGGAGCACACCGCGTTTGGCAAAGAGTTTTTGCGCCGTTTCCTCTACGAGGTTTGCGGCTGCACAGGCGATTGGACCATGGCCAATTTTGTACAGGGCACCATTGAAGAAATCAGACAAACCGTGGGGGATGGGCGGGTACTCTGCGCTCTTTCCGGCGGCGTGGATTCCACCGTGTGCGCCATTTTGGTACATAGGGCAATTGGAGAGCGCCTGAGCTGCGTGTTTGTAGACCATGGCCTGATGCGCAAAAACGAGGGTGACGAGGTGATGGGCACCCTGGAAAAAGAGTTTGATTTGAAGGTGACGCGGGTAAACGCGGGCGAGCGGTTTTTGGGCAAGCTAAAAGGCGTTACCGAGCCCGAGCAGAAGCGCAAAATCATCGGCCACGAGTTTATCAATGTATTCACCGATGAAGCCAAAAAATTGGGCCGGATGGACTTTCTTTTGCAGGGAACCATCTACCCGGACGTGATTGAATCGGGCCTTGGGGATGCCGCTGTGATAAAAAGCCACCACAATGTGGGCGGCCTGCCCGAAAAACTGGGCTTTAAGCTGCTGGAACCCATGCGCCTGCTGTTTAAAGACGAGGTGCGCAATGTGGGGCGTGAGTTGGGTATACCGGAGTTTATTGTATCCCGCCAGCCCTTCCCCGGGCCGGGGCTTGCCGTGCGGTGCCTGGGCGAAATTACCGAGGATAAGCTATACCTGATACGTGAAAGCGACGCGATTTTACGCGAAGAGATTGCAAAAGCCGGGCTGGATAAACAGATATGGCAGTACTTCACCGTATTGCCAGACATCCGCAGCGTAGGGGTGATGGGGGACGAGCGCACCTATGCGCACGCCATTGGCATACGCGCCGTAACCAGTGTGGACGCCATGACCAGCGACTGGGCGCGCATCCCCTATGAGGTACTGGAAATCATCTCGAACCGCATAGTGAACGAGGTGCCGCATGTGAACCGCGTGCTGTATGATTGCACGAGTAAGCCGCCCAGTACGATTGAGTGGGAATAACCAAAATGGCGAAATAAAAACGAAATAACGTTATAAAAATGACATTTTTCGTTTTTTGGCAACGTTTTGGCAACACTATTATTTATCCATCAAAAAGAGCT
>CAZKBM010000113.1:0-6916 GCA_964550985.1 uncultured Oscillospiraceae bacterium | reverse complement strand
CAGGCCACCTCCCTGCGGCAGGCAACAATCTCCTTGCGGCCATAGCCCAGCCGCTGCATACGAATGTCACCCAGCGCGGTAAAGCTGTTGTAACCCAATAGTTTTGCCTGTGCTGCGCGGTTTTTTACCATTTTATCATATATTTCGTCCAGTTCTTCACGGTGGCCCTCGAAAAAAAGGCCCTCCGCCTCAAACGCGGCGCGGCGTACGCTTCTATCCAGCCCCAGCATGAAAGGGGTGAGCTGAGCGATGGTGCGCTCTTCCCCTTGGAAGGGGATGCGAGCCGAGGCGTAGAGTTTCTCATAGCGTGTTTCCAGCGCGTTTTCTTCCTGATGGAGAGAAATAAGCCGCTCGTCGCTGCTTTGCACCTCTAGTTCCAGTTTGCGGCAGAGCAAAGGGCCATAGGCTTTGTCTAGGATCTGGCGGTGGGGGCAGGCCAATACGGTGCGGTAAAATACCAGCAAGCGGTCTGTCAAAAGGGGCCAGTGTTCATCAAAATAGTCTTTTTCAGCGCTATAAAAGCTATCCTGGGTATCCACCGTATGGCGGATAGAGGCCAGGGTAAAGGCGGTTTCCATCTCGTCCATCAGGGTGTTGGCCTCGCGGAAATATTCCAGCAGGGCTTCCCCGCAAAGCGCGGCGGTGGCCTGCCGGGCCAGTTCTTCCAGTTTTTGTGCCGCCTCGGCCAGGTTGGGGCGTTGGTAGATCATATCCACAAACTTCATTCTCTGTCCTCGCTTTTTTGTCGTGTCCTCTGGCCCATACCGGCCCAGATGCTTTGGTGCCAATGCCAGGGCTAGCCTAGCAGGGAGAAGGTGTCCACATCGAACAAGCCCTGGTCTGTAAGCCGCAGGGATGGGATGACGGGGAGCGCCAAAAAAGAAAGGCTGATGAAGGGGTCCACATGGCTGGGAATTCCCATGCTGTGGGCCTTTTCTAAAATTTCACCCACCTGCTGGCGCACCGTTTCGGCGCCTAGCAGGCTCATCAGCCCCCCTACGGCCAGGGGAACATCCCCCAGCACCTGCCCGTTCTGCACCAGCACATAGCCCCCCTGGATATCGCCCAGGTGGCGGATGGCCAGCAACAGGTCGACGTCGTTATCGCCCGCGGCGATGATGTTGTGGCTATCGTGCGCCACGGTGGTGGCAATGGCCCCCCCACGCAGGCCAAAGCCTTTTAGCGCGGCCACGGCCACATGGCCGCCGCGGCCATGCCGCTCGGCCACGCACAGCTTCACATAGTCCCCTTCGGGGGCAAAGAAACCGTACTTTTGGGGCAGGGTTTCGCGCAGGTGCAGGGTTTCCAGCTGGTAGGGCACCATGCCAATCACATCGTTTTCGCCGGGGCCGGCGGCCAATTGCAAACGTGTCTCATCCGTGGTGGGTAGATGCACACTGTGCAGCACGGCCTTTTCCTGCGGCGGCGGGGGTAGCGCACTTGCCAGCGCCTGGCGGCAGGGGATGCCGTCCTTGTATACATCCACCACCTCGATGGATTTCAGGTCTTTCAGCAGCACAATGTCGGCCCGGTAGCCCGGCGCAATGGCCCCCACGTCCCGCAGGCCATAGACCTGCGCGGTGTTCCAGGTGGCCATGCGAATGGCCTCTAGGGCGGGCAGGCCTGTGTCCACGGCCAGTTTCACATTCCAGCGGATGTGCCCGTCACGGCCGGTGTCGTCCAGGTGTTTGTCGTCTGTGCAGAACAGGAAACGGTCGGTGCGCAGGCCGCTTTCGGCAAGGCCCCGCACAATGCCCACCAGGTTGTGGGCGGCGCTGCCCTCCCGCACCAAAATGGCAAAACCGGCGCGGGCCTTCTCGGCCGCTTCGGCGAAGGTGGTGGCCTCATGCTCGGTGCGCACACCCGCCGCCGCGTAGGCCTGTAAGGCCGCGCCGCATAGGCCGGGGGCGTGTCCGTCAATGTTTCCCCCGGCAAACAGGGCCAGTTTCTCATAAATCTCCCCTTGGGCGGCCACCACATCAGGGTAGCACATCACCTCGCCCAGGCCCAGCACCCGCGGATGGCCCAGGAAGGGCTGCATCTCGGCGGCGGTGAAGCTGGCGCCGTTCGTCTCAAAAGCCGTGGCTGGCACGCTGGAGGGCAGCATAAAATAGATGTTGCAGGGGAGGCTTTCGCTGGCGTCCAGCATGAACTGCATGCCGCTGGCCCCGCTTACGTTCACAATCTCGTGGGGGTCGGCCACCAGGGTGGTGGTGCCGCTGGGTAGCACGGTGCGCACCAGTTCCGCCGGCAGCACCATGGCGCTCTCAATGTGCAGGTGCGCGTCAATAAAGCCTGGGCAAAGCACAAGGCCGCTGCAATCGCGTTCCTCTTTTCCGCTGTACTGCCCAACCCCCGCGATTTTTCCCCCGGCCACCGCCACATCACCGGGCAATAGTTCGCCGGTGAACACATTCACCACCTGGGCGTTTTTAAACACGATGTCGGCCTTTTCCCGGCCTGCGGCCACATTTGCCAAATGCTGTAAAGACATGATGAACCACCTTTCCCTTCTGAGGATAAACCGTGGCTTGAAATTGGTGTATATTTCCATTAGTATAGCATACAGTGGGCTATTTGTCCCCGGTTTTGGCGGGGGTTGCCCCGCCTGCGGCAAACGTTTGTGCCGCCTACAGGAATATTTTAGGCAAAAACTCGCATGCTTGCCAAAAGTGCAGCTATATTTTTAGCGCATTTGCCAGGTGGGGCGGGTAAACCGAGACAAGAGGGAGAAAGCATGGAAAAATTGACGATGGAACAAAGCCGCCGTTTACTGGGGGAAACCACACACGAGGCCCATCTTGTGCAGCATGCCCTGGCCGTAAGTGCGGCCATGGGGGCTATGGCGGCCCATTTTGGGGAGGATATGCCCTACTGGCAGGCCGTGGGCTACCTGCATGACTATGATTATGAACAACACCCCAGCGAACATTTGCAGCATACCGAGGCGCCTTTGCGCGCAGCCGGGGTAGACGAGGAAAGCCTGCGGGCCATTTTGGCGCACGGCTATGGCCTGCTGAACGAGGTGAAACCCGAAAGCCGCCTAGAACAGAGCCTTTATGCCGTGGATGAACTGACGGGGCTGATTTCGGCCACGGCCAAGATGCGCCCGGCGGGCATACTGGATTTAGAGCCCAAAAGTGTTAAGAAGAAATTCAAAGACAAGGCCTTTGCCGCCAAAATTGACCGTGAGGTGATTCGCCAAGGGGCCGAGATGCTGGGCATGGAACTGGGGGATTTGATTGCCATTTGCATTGAAGGGATGAAGCCCTATGCGGCGGAACTGGGGATAGCCGGTACGGCAGAATAGAGCCGACCTACCGAAAATCTGGCCATTCGTATTGTTAGAGGCAAGTAAAAAGCCCGGAACCATGCCAAAGGGCAGGTTCCGGGCGGCTTTCTTGTAGGGGGCAATGGCTAGGGCAGATAGCCGAGGGGGTCTTGACGGCCGGGGTTGTGCACTTCAATGTGAAGATGGCTGCCTGTGGAGTAACCCGTGCTGCCCATTAGGGCGATGGTGTCCCCGGCTTGCACCTGTTGCCCCACACCCACCAACAGGCTGTTGCAGTGGGCATATAGGGTTTTTAGGCCGTTGCCGTGGTCAATAACCAGGTAGTTGCCGTAGCTGGAATGGGAGGTGGCCACAATTACGGTACCATAGCCCGCGGCCACAATGGGGGTGTTGTAAGGCGCCCGGATATCCATGCCGAGATGGGGCCTGCCGGAGGGGTCCGGCTGGCCATAATAGCAAGTGATGCTGCGCGAGGAAGGCACCGGCCAGGCGGTAATGGCACCCATCACGGGCGGTGCGGGCTCCGGCGCAGGGGGGGGCGGTTCTGGCACAGGGGGGGCAGGTTGTTCCGGCGCGGGGGGCACAGCAGGTTGTTCGGGCGTGCTGGCGGGGGGTGCGGCGGTGCCGTCACCGGGGGCCGGGGGTGTTTCAGGCGCTGGCGTTGGCTCCACAGGTGCAGGCGGCGGTGCTTCCGGCGCTGGGGCCGGAGCGGGAGCCGGTTGTTCGGTGCCGGGTACGCCCTGCCCGGGGGCCGAGCCAATTCCCGCCAGAGCATTGGAAGCGGACATCATTTCCTGGTAGGCCTTTTCAGCTTCGGCCGCGGTGCTGCCATAGGCTTGCTCGTTGGCACGTAGCAGGGCGTCCTGCTCCGAAATCTCGCCATTGCTGGTGCGGATGTTGTTGGCTAAGGAAGTGGCATTGCCCGAGAGTTCCTCGTATTTTTCATTTAAAGTTTTTAAAAGAGCGTTGATTTCTTCCTGCTCTTTTTCCAAATCGGCCCGTTGCGTGCTGAGGGTGTCAATCAGTTCGCCGTCTTTGCCGGAAATTCGCTGCATGGCGTCTACCATTTGCAAAAACTCTGTGAAACTGCTAACAGAGAACAAGGCTGAAAGGGTGTTTGAGGTGTTCATGGTGTACATGGCCACCAGCCGCTGGCCCAGCAAGTCCTGTGTTTCTACGATGGCTTCACGTTTTTTGGCCAGTTCGTCTTCCTTGGCGGCCAAATCGGCCTCGGCCTCGGCAATATCCTGCTTGTTGATGGCAATCAGTTCATCAATCAGCGCTTTTTCCTCCGTTAAGGCATCGCGCATGCTGGCAGCCTCGTTTCGGTCTGCCTTGGCCTCTTCAATTTGGCCGGAAATCGTGTTCAGCTCGCCTTTCAGCCGCTCGTAACGTTCCTCGGCTGTTTCGGCGTATACAGAATAAGGCAGGGCGGTGCCCAGCACCATCAAGGCGCACAATAACGCCATTACCCGCCGTGTAAAATGCCCGGATTTGTTTTTGTTCATACCCATGCTTGCCTCCTTGCACACGAGGTGAAAACTTGCCCCATTGGCCGCTGTTTTAGAAGGGGGGGAAGCCAGCCGTGGAAAAAACGGCCCCTGCCCCTACCCATTGGCACAGAGCTACAACTGTATAGTACAACAAACTGTATAGCTATTGCAAGAACAAAAATACCTATGAACGGTAAAAAATAGATTATATAACAATTTGTAAAGTATTTTCTGCCATTTTTTTCCACAAGCCATGGTAGAGCAGGGAAAACCCAAACACAAAGTCTTGTGTTCAAAAATTTATTTTACGAAATGTGGGTTTTCGATTATTACCGAATTTATTTGGTATTTTTCACAGCCGTTAGGCCCGCAGCAAGCAGGGGCCAATAGTCTCAAGGGTTAATTGGCCAGGGGTGCAGTGCCCCAAAATTGACCCAGCGGGGTTCCCGATTACCCGCACGGTGCGGGGACTATAGAAAAAAGCCGCCCTTTGGCAGGGCGGCGGGTAAAAAACTGGCAACAGGCAGGCAATAGCGCTAAAAAGCCTATAGGCTGGATAAATCAAAGGGGGTGCTTTGGTACACATAGTAGTTCAGCCAGTTTGAGAAAAGCAGATTTCCATGGCTCCGCCAGCGGAACAGAACGCCTTGCTCGGGGTCATCGTTGCGGAAGTAGTGTTTTGGCAAAGGCGGTTGCAAGCCACGGCCAGTGTCCCGAATGTATTCATTTTGCAGGGTCTCTTTATCGTATTCCGAGTGGCCCATCACATAAATTTCCCGGCCGTTCTCGGTACTAAGCAGATGCACACCCGCTTCGTCGCTATCGGCCAAAATACGCAAGGCCGGCTCGTTCATCACATGCTCGGCGCTAACGCCTGCAATTCGGGAATGCGGCACATAGAAGGTTTCATCGAAACCGCGCACCAGGGGGTTGCTGGGCCGCAGCACACGGTGCTCAAAAACACCGTGCAATTTTTCTTCAAATACAATCTTCGGTATACCATAATTAAAATAGAGCCCCGCCAGCCCGGCCCAGCACAGATAGATGGTGGAATACACATGGCTACGGGAATACGCAATCAAATTTTGCATCTCCGGCCAATAGTCCACCATTTCATAATCCAGATGCTCCACCGGCGCACCGGTGATAATCATCCCATCAAAACGTTCCTGCTGCACTTCATCTAAAGTTTTATAAAAGGCGGCCAGGTGGTGCTCCGGCGTATGGCGGGAAGCATGGGTGCCGGTGCGCAGAAGGGTGAGCCGCACCTGCAAGGGGGAGTTCGCCAGCACACGCGCTAGCTGTGTTTCCGTGCTAATCTTGTCTGGCATCAGGTTGACAATTAGAATATCAAGCGGGCGGATATCTTGCTTCATGGCCCGTTCATGGGTCATCACAAAAATATTCTCGTCCTGCAATACGGTGTAGGCGGGCAGTTCTTTTGGGATAATAAGTGGCATGGGTGTATCCTCACAGGCATGTTGGCAGGGGCGCGTCAAAGCGGCCATATTCGGCCAACAGTTTTTAACCATCATACCCAGCCAAAGGCAAAAAAGCAACCGTTTTGTGTGTTTGGCAAGGACAATTGACATCAAATTTAGCAAAATGTAAAAAAAACCATTCGCAAAACCCAGTCAAATTCACGCAAAAGTGGGGAAGAAATGAGAAAAATAAGTCAATTTTCGAATATCGTTCATTAGAATAATGACCCGCATTTAGTCAGATTAAGTCAAAATTGCGCATTTTAAAGGAGTATTTTGCCCCTTGGGGTTGTTTCCTATATTCCCACCAGGAAAATAAGAATCTGGAATTTAGCTATTGCAATCCATCTTCGTTCCTTTTATAATAGAAATGCTTATAGACGTTAAAAAAGCCAGATGTAGATAAGCAAAACACTCCGGGAGGTAGAAAGTATGACAAGATCGCAATTGATTGCAAAGGTGGCAAGACAAACAGGCTTGCCGGTTGCCCAGGTGGAAAATGTAATTTCCACTATGATTGATGACGTAATCGAATCATTGCAGCATGGGGAAAAAGTGACTATCGCAGGCTTTGGGCGCTTTGAAATGCGCGACCGTAAAACCAAGGCGTACACGAACCCAAAAACCAAGGTGTCCAGCCGTTTGGCACC
>CAZKBM010000112.1:0-7562 GCA_964550985.1 uncultured Oscillospiraceae bacterium | reverse complement strand
GGCCGCCCACAAAGCAAGCCCCATAAAAAGCGGATTTTGGGCTTTGCCCTCAAGGTTCTGCCCTTAACCCAAATCCATAGCCCAGCCCAGCCACCTCTGTCAAATCCGCTGCGCCGCCCGCCCCCCGGCGGCGTGCATCACCTCTTCCAGCGCATAACGCAGCGCATCCAAAAGATGGTCGTCCCGGCCGGCGGGGCGGCGCAAGGCGTTGCCAAATTTGTCCTCGGCCCAGTGGTAGCGGGCAATTTCGCTTTTAAAAAAAGGGCATCCGGTGTGTACCACAATGTGGTATCCCTGCAAAAATCGTATGCCATAATTCACGCTGTCTGGCCCTTTGGCTGCAGGTAGGGCGCGTATGCCACGGCGGCATAAATCGCTGATGGCCTTTGGCTCGGCGCAGTCGCAGGTCAGGTATCCCCCGCCCAGCCGCCGCTGTAGTTCCTCGGCCAGCTCATCGTCGTGCATCCCGGCCTGATACAGCTCCTCAAACACGTATATCGTTTTGCGCTTATCATCCAGATGCACCCGCACCAAGGCGGTGGGGTCCTCGGCAAAGCCAAAATCCAGCCCGCTAAACACCCTGTCAAAATGGGGTATTTCGGCAGAAAGATCGCGCATCTCCCAGTTTTTAAAAATCACCCGGCCCAAAACGCCCCAAAGCCCCAGGGTGTACACTTCGTAGTAGTAGCGGTCGGTCTCATTTTCCAAGGCGGCGCGGTCGTCACGGGTTAAAAAGAAGTTGTCCCGGTAGGTGGTTTTCAAAATAACCAAGCCGTTTTGACGTAAAACTCTTCTCATTTTATGATATTCATTCTTTTTCTGCTCAGATAAGCTCATTTCCCCCGGCAGTCTCCCGCTGGCCCCAGCGCCCTGGCCGCTTGCACCTTCGCCACCACCCGGCCCTATGCCCCTATTGCTCTCCCCTTCACCCCGGTCACTCCCGCCGCCCTGCCCGCCCTGGCTCTCATCCTGCCAGGCGGCAAAAAACTCGCGGTAAATCCAGTGTTCGCGGGTGATGGGGTTAAAAGTAAAGGTGATGCGCTTTGGCAGCTCCCGCCCAGCGTAGAATGCGGGCCCGCGCAGCCGCTTTGCCAGTTGTTTGTAGGCCTCATAGCGGGCCTCGGTGGCCTCCTCAATCCACACATCGGTCAGCACGCCGCTTGCGGGGGTCAGGCTTTTCAGCTTTTCGGCGTCGTCCAGCCCGGCAAACAAAATCTGCCGTCCGTTTTGTTTGCAGGTGATGCACATCTCACTTTTCGAAAGGGTGAACCTCCCGCCCAGCCCCATATCCCCCAGGGTTTTCACAAGCTGATTATACACGCTGTGACGAATGGTTCTTGCCACCTGGCGGCAAACCAAATAGTTGCGCCCGCGCAAAACATCCAAAACGCAGCGCTGGGCCACAAAATGGCTTTTGCCCGAAGAGGAGCCCCCAAAAAAGATTTGAATGCGTGTTTCGTCACTTAAAAAGGGCAGATAGACGGGGTTTACAAGGATATCCCGCCGCGCGCCTGTATACCCATTTCCGCCCCGGCTTCCGCCCCGGCTCCCGTCCTGGCTTCCGCACTGGCTCCCGTCCTGGCTTCCGCACTGGCTCCCGTCCTGGCTCCCGTCCTGGCTTCCGTCCCAGCTTCCGCCCTGGCTCCCGTCCTGGCTCCCGTCCTGGCTTCCGTCCCAGCTTCCGCCCCGGCTTCCGTCCTGGCTCCCGTCCTGGCTTCCGTCCCAGCTTCCGCCCCGGCTTCCGTCCCAGCTCCCGCCCCGGCTCCCGTCCGAGTTTTCGCCCATGCTCTCACCCCCTCCCAAGCCCGTGCGTGTAGCACTGCCAACCGCCTCTTCCCAATTCACACCCGCACTCGTATCGCCAGTGTTGTCAAAACCCACACCCTCTATTCCATTCATACGCCTCTCCCCTCCCTCATTTTCGGCCTCTCCCTCATTTTTTAAGCGTATTGCCATCTATACCTATGTCGATACCTATACCTATACTTATGTCCATATCGGTTTTTAGCCTTTTATATATAATCCCTCAAAATCAAAACCCCTCCTCATCCTCCTCCCCCGCGGGGAAAATGCGCAGCACCAGCTTCCCTTCGTTTTCCTCACCGCCCTGCTTCTCCTCCTGCAAGGCAAGGCGGCGCAGGTCAAACTCCCTGCGGTGACGGTCTTGGGGGTTCAGTTCAAAATAATCGGCCAGCCAGCGCAGGGCGGCCATCCGGTCGGCCAGCTTCACGCTGGCCCCGTCTCGGCTTTGGCGTACCTCGCACAATAGGGTGCCGTCCACCTCGGCACTCTCTAAAAGGCGCATCTCATTCACGGTGCGCATCAGCGGTTCTGCCTCGCCCCCATCACCCGCCTCCTGCATCACCACGCCGCGGGTGTTTGTAACCGGCACTTCGGTACGTCCCCACTGCACATAGTCCGAAAGGTCGGCAAAAGCAATGCGCATCATCCGCTCCACCACGTCTTCGGCTTGGGCCAGCATTTCAAGCTGCCGCATACGCTTTAGCCGCAAAATCTCGGCACGAATTTGTGGCAGTGTGCAAAGTTCCAAGCCCAGCGCCTGGGCCATCTCCCTGCGGGGGCCGGGGTAAGCGCGGCGGTAAGCCGCCGCCGGGTTAAAAGTTTTGGCGTAGTGCAGGCAAAAGGTCCGCTCCGCGTCACTCAGGCCTGCGTTTGCCTCGGCGGCCTCCACCATGCGCCGCTCCAAACTACGCTCCGCTTCCGCCTCGCCAGCCGCCAAGTTTCCCTCCAGCCCAAGAAATCTCTCCCGCCCTTCCAGCCCCTCTGCCTTCCCTGCCCCTGCCCCTGTCCCTGTCCCTGCCCCTGTCCCTGTCCCTGTCCCTGTCCCTGTCCCTGTCCCTGTCCCTGTCCCTGTCCCTGCTTCTGCCCCTATCCCCATTTCAAAGCCCGCCTCATCGCGGCGAAGGGCCGGGTATTCCGCAGCGTGGCTGCCTTCGCAGGTATGCAGCGCATCCACGCGGAGGAATGCCCGGTCATTCGCCGCCAAACCCCGCTGCCCCAAACACAAATCCGCCCCTTCGGGGTTTTCGGGGTTTTGGTGGTTTTCGGGTTCTTCGGGTTTTTCGGGTTCTTCGGGTTCTTGGGCCTCCTCGGGTTCTTGGGCCTCCTCGGGTTTTCCCGCTCCTTTTTTACCCGCTGCCCCAGCCTGTATTGGCCAAACCTCCTCGGCCCTATTTTTCCAGCGCCGCACCGTGCCTGGTACAACGCCCAGCCTCTCGGCAATCTCTGCAAAACTCAGGCCCTGCGCCCAAAGCGCTTTGGCCTCCTCGGCTCTGCGGCCCATCGGCCTCGCCCCCTTTTCTGTTTCATATCAAAACCTGCGTTAGCCACACCACAAGCCCCAAAAAAGCGCAACAAAAAACAGCCCCCAAAAAGGGCTGTTCCTGTCTGTTTCCGTCCGTATTCTGCACAATTATCGCCCACTGTTGCCTGAGCCAAGGCCCATACGCCCACGCAACACATGGCGTTTTGAACACCGCACAGCGCCTGGCCTGGCCAACCCGGCCCTTCTACCTGGGCCACACCCGGCCTTGCCAACCCGGCCCTTCTGCCTGGGCCACACCCGGCCTGGCCAACCCGGCCCTTCTGCCCGGGCAACACCTAGCCTGGCCGGCCTGCCCAGCCCTACCTGCCACACCTGGCCCAACTGGCTCTACCTTGCCCTACCTGCCACACCTGGCCCAACTGGCTCTGCCACACCTGGCCAGGCCGCGCCACAGCTTTACTTTTCCCAGTATAGCACACAAAACCGCGCTTGTGTTCCCGTGTTTTTCCCCGCCTGACGGGCTTTTTATAATGGGCATACCTGCCCAACCCGCCCTGCCAAGCTTGCACTGAAAGCCCTGCCCCTATAAACCCTTCTCTACAAAATGTTCCTGCGCGGCATTCCAGTACGCCTGGTAACACCGCTTTTCCTCCCCGTCAAAATTCCGCTGATACATCCGAAATGTTACCGGAATATCCCAAGGCTGCCACTGTTCCACATAGCTGTAGCGGTAGTGCATCCCCAATTTTTTCATCACTGCGCCACTTTTTGGGTTTTTCACATCATGGGTTGCGGTAAGGTAGGGGTAGCCCGCCTCCTCAATGCGCTGCATTACGGCCCCGGCGGCCTCGGTGGCAAACCCCCTGTGCCAAACATCGCTTTTTAGCGCATAGCCAAAATCGTTCGCTTTACCGTTTATAAGCCAAACATAACCCATGGGGCGGCCCTCCTGTTTTGGGCAAATGGCGTAGCGATAGGCACTGGGAGCCCCATAGTGGGCCAAAAAGCGCCTTTGCAAAAAAGCCGCCGCCTCCCTCTGGTTTTTTGGGGGGAACCAGGGCAGAAATTGGCCGGTTGCCTCATCGCACAGTATCTCGTACAAAGCCCCAGCGTCCTCGGCACAAAATTTACGCAATATCAGTCTATCCGTTTCTATTGTTGGGGTGTTTTCTTTTTTCAAGCCCACAGCGCCACTCCCATCGGCCCATATTTTGCCTATTACGTGTTACGCAATCAATTTATCAAATTTGCAAGCTTTTTACAAGCAAATATGGCATTTTTGTGGCGCTTTTGTTTTTCCTTTTCTGGGATGCACACCTCTCGCCACCAGAAACTGCCACGCCCTAGCCCCATCCCGCCTTGGCCTCGGCCCGCTACAAATCCACCACACCGCACAAAACACGGGTAAAATCCAGCAGCGCCGCGTCCAACTCCCGGTAATATTCCGATTTACTCACGTTCATCCGCTCGGCCAATACCGCCCAGTTCTCTTTCAGCAGCGGGTCGTAGGCGTGCAATAACAGTTCGCGCTGGCGTTCGCTCAGGCTTCCAAGCCCCCGTTCGGTCAAGGCCAGCAGACGTTTTGTGGCACTATAGGCCACTTTTATCTGTTCACGCTCCATAATATTGTCAATCCATCTCTCTTCAGTTTGGCTTGCCCCCCCTTTTACGGGCTCGGCGCCATAGTTTGCCGTCTTGGCCGCCTCATATTGGGCCTGCAAGCTCGCCATGCGGTCACGCATGTTCTGCAATGCCTCTTTTCTTTTGCTGTAGTGCCGTAAATCGTCCAGTACTATCTGTTTGTAGTTCATCCCTAACCCTGCCTTTCGGGGCCCTGCCCCCTCTTCCGCCCCATCTGGGGCGTACGTGTTTTCTTCTCTGCTATCCTGGTTTCCTTTCCTGCTTCGCCCGCTTCACTTATCATATTTCAAACGTTAATATGCAAATATTCTTTCCCGCCGCCCCACTGTTTACCAGCCACAGCCGTCCCGCGCCGCGCTATTCCCAAAGCCGCAGGTTCTTACCTTCATCGGGGGCAATCTCCAGGCGGTAGGCCTTGCAGCGCTGGTAGATACGGCTTCCCAGCCCCTCGTCAAACTCCAGGATATCCGCCAGGGTGTGCTCGCTGCTCAGTATGGTTTGCCTATCTGGGCGGTTGTAGCGATGGTTTATCAGCTTGAAGGCGGCATTCAATTCACCCGCGGTGGGGGGCCGCTTACGGTAAGCGCCGCCCTGGCCGGGCAACCGTTCTCTGGCCGATTTCAAAAAATCGTCGATATACAGCACCGGCACCTCCATCAGCTTTTCCAAGGTCTGCAAAAAGCCCTCGGCGTTGCCTTTTATGGCATCGGCCTCGTCTGGCCACACCATATAGCGGGCCCGCTTGCCCCCTGCCATCCGCTCGTTCAAAATGGCGGTGCACAAATGGGTTTTCCCACATCCCACCTGGCCTCCGGCAAAAAACCATTGGTCGGCCTCCTGGCAAAAGGCCAGTGCCCGTTGCTTCATGGTGTGCTGCCAGGCGTGCTTTACGGCAAAGCTGGCAAAGGTTTGCCCCCGCTGGCTGGCACTTAAACCACTGGCCGCCCGCATCCGCTCGGCGTCGCGCTGCGCCTTGCACTCGCACGGGCGCACCATGTTGGGGTTCAGGTAGATAAAGCCACGGTCATTACATTTGTGGCAACGCGGGTTTTTACTACCCGTGCTGTTGTAGTAGGCCGTTATTTTACAGTCTCGTAAGGCCCTTAAGCGCTCCTCTTCCTCCCCGTCGCTCTGTGTCATTTTCTCCCCCTTCCGCGCCGCATGTAGGCGCTCGGCCTCGGCCACCGCCCACGCCGCCTCCCGCAGGGCCAGCGTTCCCGCTCCGGGCACGTCCCGCGCCGCCGAATCCCCCGCCGCTTTCGACGCTTCCGCCTGTGCCCGCGCCGCCGAATCCTCCCGCGCCGCTGAACCCTCCGCCGCTTTCGACGCTTCCGCCTGTGTCCCCACCGCCGAATCCTCCCGCGCCGCTGAACCCTCCGCCGCTTTCGACGCTTCCGCCTGTGTCCGCGCCGCCGAATCCTCCCGCGCCGCCGAATCCCCCGCCGCTTTCGACACTTCCGCCTGTGTCCGCGCCGCCGAATCCTCCCGCGCCGCCGACCCCTTCGGCATTACAAGCTCTGCCGCCTCCCTGCGTATCGCCAAACCCGGCGCTCCGGCCTCCTCCATTCGCTCTGGCATATCCGCCCCGGCTGGCAGCCGCCCCGGCTCCTTCTCCTGCCTCTGCACACACTCTCTCCTCTCTACGCTCCCAGTTTCTCAGGGCGGCTTTCCAGTCCTTCATGGGGCTTTTGCCCACCAGCCAGCCCTTACTTTGGTAATAATCCATAAACCGCCCGGCACTTACCCGGTTGCCCCGTAAGGCACAGTAGGCGGCCACCTCCTCGGTTGTGGGTGGCACAAACCTTTTCTTATCTCCGTAAGGAGATTCTTTTGGTTCTTGTTTTTGTTTCTGTTTTTGTTTATTTAATGCGCCACTCGCTTGCCCACTATCTTGTACACCACTTTGTACATTATCTGGTACACCAGCTTGTACACAGTCTTGCATACCATCTTGTACACCGGCTTTCCTACCTTGCGCACCAGCGCCCTGCCCCGGCAGCCTGTCATCGCCTGTTCCCTCCCCGGCCTTTTCCTGCGCATAACTCAAACATTTTACGCAATATGACGCTGCTTTTGTTCCATTCCCCGCAAAATCTATCAAACCCGCCTGCCTAAGCGCCTCGCGCGCTTTGTTGATGCCCTGGCGGCTTAAGCCGGTATTCAGCTCAAGCCAGCGGCTGCTCACCGTAAACCACTTTTGCCAGCGGCTGCGGTTGCAGCGGTCCATCAAAGCGTGCCAAAGGGCAATCTGCCCCGGCGCAAGTTGCAGCTGGTTCAGCGCCTCATAAAAAGCCCGTATCTGGCTGATATAATTCATCTTCCCCGGCCCTTCCCTTTTTACATTTCATCGTGGTTTTATGAAATAATATTTTATTGATATTGTTATTACATATTTATATTTTACATTTTAAATAATAATTTTTATAATAATTAAAAGTGTAAATATTATTGATTTTATATTGTTAGATTTAATAAGAATGTATCAATAATTAATTCGTTTTACTGTATTTTTTTAGTTAGCCGTATGATAAAACCCATCACACCACCCATCTAGCTACCACCTTTATGGCTTTGTCGGTCTTGTCGGTCTTGTCGGTCTTGTCGGTCTTGTCGGTCTTGTCGGTCTTGTCGGTCT
>CAZKBM010000111.1:0-7642 GCA_964550985.1 uncultured Oscillospiraceae bacterium | reverse complement strand
GTGGGCGCGATAGGATGGCGCTTCTGGCCTCCCCTTCCGTGGCGAACGTCCCAATGAATTGCCTGTGTCTTTTTCCATCTATACCTTTTACAGACGGTGCATAGGCACCCCATGACTTCGCTCTGCGCCCGTTCAGCTTAATTACTGTGCCCTGCCCGTTCGAGGATTTGGTTCGGCGCCTTTTCTCTGTCGCCTTTAGTTTTTTGCCACAAAAGCCACAGTAAGTATTATTGTCCGGGTTTGAGCAGCGGCATTCCGAGCGGGGACATATAAGCATATCTTCTTGCCCTCCGCGAAAGGATAGTAAAATGCGATACTGAATTAAACTACCCCATGATAAGCAGTGGTGTATTGCTACAAACAGGTAGCCGCTGCTTGCTAAGGTGGTTTTTATTTATGAACCGCCAGCGCAGAGGTTGCAGGGGTCTTACGCATTATTCTGTAGTTTTTCTCCACGGCGTGCGCAATCCATCTATATGTTCAAATAAATCATCTTTGACCTCTTGCCTCATAGGGTCAAGTACAAAATCAATCCCTTCTCTTCTTGCAAGTTTTGCTGCTGGTACAAAATCGCTATCTCCTGCTATTAAAATAATTCTATCTATCTGCTTTTTAAACGCCATAGAAGCAATATCTACACCGATTCTCATATCTACTCCCTGTTGCTTCAAGTCAACAAGGCGAAAATCTTTCTCTACCATATCTTCAAGATTCTTTTTCCCGGAAAACAAATCTTTTGCCGCTTCTTTTGTTAGGTTGTAGCTTGCCATAGAGTGGGACAACTCCCCTAGCCTTAGCGCAAACTTGCGTTTATGCCGAAGCATGCCTAAAAAACTGTTCATCCACTGAAATGTTTCTGTTGAGTTGAGCAAAATATTCTTTTTTAGAAATGGGTGATACACGTTCACTCCACGCACTGGCGGACAATCGTAGTAAAACACTCTATACAAATCGTCTTTTTCCTGCTTATCTTTGGATTTTAAATGCGCGTCGCAGTATCGAGCCAACTCGTCTGCCCTTTCCTCGCCGCTCAAATTTCCCCAGAGATAGCTTGCACGCTTTCGGTAAAACCCACCATCTACAAGTATAGCTGTTTTTGCCATAACACACCTCAAAAAGTTAGGCCCAAGACAGCGACGCTCCCCTTATGGTGGGGTGTCATAGTCTAGGGCCTGTTTAACACAAATATGTAGCTTTGGCTACACACATATTATATGCTTTTGGCCCTGCATTGTCAACAAAACTACTCTGATTTCCTCATATATACCCGTATTCCCCCTGTTTTATATGCATCACATCACTTTGAAACGCCACGGCCTTGCCTATTATGCTACCACGCCTGCCGGGATTCCCAAATAAAGTTATCGTTGTATCTTTCTTCTCTGTCCCACGCCTCTTCCTGTTCTGCAGTTATGGCGCTTCCAATGCTTCTGGCTTCTTGCCAAAGCGAAAGTAGGGCCGGTTCTTCGTCCTCTACTTCGTTCTCAGCCTCTTGCATACAGGCCGACCGATAGATGGGCTCTATGGACGTATGCAGCAGTGTCGGAGCGGACGGAAGCCCTTTTGTCTCAGCTTCCTTTATACGCTCTATCAGCGCGGCCTTGCTTTTGGCTTCCAGCTCGATATCCGCAATTTCGCGGCCCTCCTGGTAATGGTGATTTTCTAAAATATGGGTCATTTCGTGATTATAGATTTCAAGTTGCTGCTCGTATGTGTATCTTGCATTTATAAAGATATAATAGTCGCCATCTGGGGTAGGCCTCACCTGGCCCTTGCACTCAACAGGCAAATTCAGTGGAACCACATAGATTTCATTCATTCTGTACACCGATAATTCCGCTATTGGGTGTCGTCGTCTTTTGTGTATACTCCAATGCTTTCCAGGTAGGCATCCACTATTTTCACAGAGGCTTCTATCTGCTCTTTGGTGGCATTTTTTGTAATGGAGAGCAAGGCTTTCTTCTCCGGCCTACTTCGCAGCTCTTCTAAATACTCCTGTAATTCATCGTCCCCGCCTGTGGTGGGGGCGTTTTCTTTTCCAGTGAGCAAATACTCAATTGGCACCTCAAAGTAATCAGAAAGTTTGCTTAATGTATCGCCTCCTGGGATTGCGCCTTTTTTCCACTTTGCAACTGCCGCGCGGTTTAATCTTATATCCTCTGCGGCCCTTGATAAGCTTATACCCTTTTGGTTGCAAAGCATAACAAATACGTCATAAAACACAATATACCCACCTTCATTTTGTGCAATACGTAGATGTTAACCAAAGTACACAATTAGCGCTTGACTGTTAACTAAAGTAACCGTATACTGTAAGCACAGGTTGACTCCGGTTGCCTAATTGGCCTTGGTACTTCGTATTGGTGATTTAAGTTAGCACCTTTATATTACCACTAGTGTTTACCAAGGTCAACACATTTTTCGAAAAGGAGGTAATTTTGTATGCCTGCACCATGGACGGGCGAAATTGTGGGCAAAATGCACATGTACGGCATTACGGCAATTCATCTCGCTGAAAAGCTCGGCATTAACCCGAAGTATCTAAGCGCCGTTCTCAACGGCAAACGCGAACCCGCAGGCGCACAACAGCGGTTTGAGGGTGCCCTAGACGAGCTGCTGGCAGAAAGGGCCGAAAAAGCAAAGCTATAAGGAGAAAGGAATGAGGGTGAAAGGCAAAAAAGTTGGCTACAGAATCAACAGCAACAGCCCCGACTGCGGACGTGATAAAAACGGAGTGTTTATCTGTGTTTGCGGGAAGTGTGAAGCACTAATGATTGATGATAGCCACAACTGCGGCAATGATGGCCGCAACAGCTGCAACGATGCTGATTGCTGTGTTGATGATAAAACGCCGTGATTCGGTACGTTCCTTGGACGCCGGGGTTTCTGTTAGATGATGAATTTCATCAAACCCAGGAATATAGTATCTCTTTTTTGACATAAAAACACCCCAATAGAACAGTGAAAGCACTGTTCAGAAATAAACAGAAAAAGAGCCGGACGGCAACCCGACTGTTCAAGCACCATAAAAATAACACTTTTGTTCTAATTTGTCCACAAAAGCCGAAGAAGCAAAGCTGTAAGGAGAAAGGAATGAGCATGAGTACACTCGAAGTCAGTTCCAAAGGTGTTGTTACGCTGAATGGAGTGGTAATTCCTTGGGTATCTGGGGTGGACGTGAATATCCCTCAGCCACTTGGCGAAAGGATATGTGTTTGCATTCGTGCGTATGTGGATTCTGTGATGATGGATTATACACAACCCGGCGCTAAGGAATGAACTGAGCAAGAAAAGACAAAACGTCCTTTACACCATCTGGAAATCTATTTTCCATGTAGACAATTAGCTCATCTGAAAGATAAAAAGACCCATCGATGCACACCTCTAGGTTGAAGATTTTTTTGAGTTCTCGCAGAGTATCCAACATATCTTCTGCGGTTTCTTGAGGAAAGAAAATTTGTGGCCAATCGCTTTTAAACAATTTGGCGTCGTTTTTACCAATCCCGGATTTTCGTCTTTCTAAGTACGATTTGTAAAAGACACCAACTGATTTTTGTGCATCTTTAGACATCCGTATATCGCTCATAATCCAATCACCTCTTTCTTCCGCCAGTATACCACACAACTGCTACATGATAGCTATCCATGTTTCGTGCTTTTTGCACCTTTATTGCTGCCAAAGTTCTCCCCATCCGTTCACGGCCGGGTTTTAGGGCTAGCCACCCTGCCAATCTATGCTGTTTTGCCTCTCAATGGGCGGGGAGAACTTTGGCAGCACAGGGGCGCTACAAAAAGCGAGCGAGATATCACAGAACAACGAACAGCGCTAGATGCTGAAAAAGACCAAGACAGCCGTGACTACAGCAACAATAATCGGCACAACACATTATAGAGAAAGCATAAATGAAAAAGCTTGATTCCCATTTCAGTATTGCCAAGCTCTCTTATCTATGCTCCATGCAAAGGGGAGATTGCGAGACTTGCATTGTAAAACCTGTTTGCAACAAAAAAGTGGAAGACTGGCCAAAAGACCCTTCTTTAAAAAACCCACCCATTTTTACACTGCATGACCTGTTTGAGGCTGCTCAAGAGCGGCATATTGAGTGCCAGTGCCCCACGCTGACCATAAAAGGCTTCACTAATGTGCAGCGGTATCTCGGCTTGCGCACATCGGTTGAAAAGGAATCGGTAGCGATTCAGCAGAAGAATTATCCCTTTGCTCATGCTACGCAAATGACTCAATCCGAATACACCATATTTGCCATCCCCTATTTACGCTGGATTCAAGAAAGAAGCGTTGATATGTCAAGCGACTAACCTCTCATAGCTTTACCTCCACACTATTCTAAAAATTGAATGCTTAGTCGCAAGATTAAGCAAAACAGGGAAAGAGTGCGTAAGTCATGAAAAAGGTATACATCTGCAGCCCCCTGCGGGGCGAGGTGGAAAGAAACATCCAGAATGCGCTGGACTACTGCCTGCTGGCGGTCAAAGCGGGGGTGATGCCCATCGCCCCGCATGTTTACTGCACCCGGTTTTTGGATGACGATATTCCCGCTGAGCGGGAGTTGGGGCTGGCCACGGGCCTGGCGATGCTGGCGGTGTGCGAGGAAATTTGGGTGTTCGGCATCCCGAGCGAGGGGATGAGGGCAGAGATAGACCGGGCGCAGGAGCTGGGGCTGAAAATGGTATTTTGCGAGGTGGTGGGGTGAGGTGATTTTATGCGGGGATGCACTGGAACAGTTGCAAACCGTGGCTGCAGGAAGCTGCCGAACCTGTGTGACCAGCCCGCCCTACTATGGCCTGCGGGACTACGGTGCGGCCAGGCAAATTGGACTGGAAGAAAGCCCGGATGCCTATGTTTCCCGGTTGGTGGAGGTGTTCCGCGAGGTGCGGCAGGTGCTGGCCGATGACGGTACCCTGTGGATGAACATGGCAGATACATACAGTAGCGGTGACAGAAAAACAAGGGGAAGCGACCCCAAGTATGCACACAGATCAACGGCCCCCAGACCAAACCCCACCCCAGGCATCAAGCCCAAAGACCTGATGGGTATCCCCTGGATGCTGGCCTTTGCCCTGCGGGCGGATGGCTGGTATTTACGGCAGGAAATCATCTGGCACAAGCCAAACGCAATGCCGGAGAGCGTGACCGACCGATGCACCAAAAGCCATGAAAGCCTGTTTTTGCTGGCAAAATCCCGCAATTATTATTTTGACCATATGGCCATACAAGAGCCCCGGGTGGGGTGCAATGATGACCTGGTAGCCGGAAGTATCGGGGCGTTCGGGAATCCGCAGAGCCGACCGCGCAGAAGCGGAGACATTGAGCGTAAGGAGCGCCCCGCGCCAGAAGCCCGCCTGTGTGGGAATGTACCCTATGACGGCCAAAGCGGAAAACGGAACAGAAGGGATGTGTGGAGCGTGGCCACGGCAAAAAACAAAATAGACCACTTTGCCACCTTCCCCGCCGAACTGGTGCGCCCCTGCATTCTGGCAGGCAGCGCCGAGGGTGACACGGTGCTTGACCCGTTTTTGGGCAGCGGCACCACCGCCGTGGTGGCCACACAGGAGGGCCGGGAGTTTGTGGGGGTGGAACTGAACCCGGAATATGTGGGGATGGCCGCACTCAGAGTACAAAATGAAGGGCATAAGCAGATGGAAATGGAGGGATATGGCGCATGAAGCAGGTGAACGCACAGACCACATTGACAGAGGAAATCATGGTGGACTGCTTTGCCGGGGGCGGAGGATGGAGCACCGGGGCGGAGCTGGCTATGGGAATGCCGGTGGCTATCGCTATCAACCATGACCCCGACGCCATTCTGATGCACAAAACAAACCACCCCTTCACAGAGCACTACTGTGAAAGCATCTATGATGTTGACCCCCGCAAAGCGGTGCGCGGCCGGCCGGTGGGCTGGGCGCATTTCTCGCCGGACTGCAAGCATTTCAGCAAGGCCAAGGGCGGCAAGCCAGTTGATAAGAAAATACGGGGGCTGGCCTGGGTGGTGCTACGCTGGGCGGCGCTGGTGCGGCCCCGGGTGATAAGCCTCGAAAATGTGGAGGAGTTCGTGACATGGGGGCCGGTGAAGCGTGGCAGGCCCGTGAAGGCCCGCCGTGGTGAAACCTTTCAGCGCTTCATTGCCCAGCTGGAAGCATTGGGCTACCGTGCGGAATGGCGGGAGCTGCGGGCCTGTGACTACGGTGCGCCCACCATCCGCAAGCGCTTTTTTCTGCTGGCCCGTTGTGACGGCAAGCCCATCGTGTGGCCGACGCCCAGCCACGGAGACCCCAAAAGCCCGGAGGTGCAAAGCGGGAAACGGCTGCCGTGGCGTAGCGCCGCCGAGATAATCGACTGGACACTGCCCTGCCCCTCCATCTTCGAGCGGCAGAGGCCACTGGCCGAGAATACCCTGCGGCGTGTTGCCCGGGGTATGGACAAATTCGTGCTGAAAAACCCAAGCCCCTATCTGGTGAAATTCCAGCAGAACAGCACCGGGCAGGGCCTGAATGTACCGCTGGATACTGTAATGGCAGGGGCTGCGCGGTTTGGCATGGCAAAACCCTATATGGTGCAGGTGAACCACGTGGGCGAGGGATTCCGTGGGCAGGGCCTACACGAGCCCTTGCCCACCCTGACGGCCAAGAATGGACATGGTATTGCCACCCCTTATCTTGCCAAATACCACGGGGAAAAGGGGGCCGGGGACGTGCAGGGGCAGAGCCTTGGTGGCCCCTTGCAGACGGTGGACACCAGCAACCGCTACGAATTGGTGGCCCCGGTGATGGCCGCTGTGGGGCAAACGGGCAGCAATGGAGACCGCACCGCTCGGGTGACAGAGCCCATCCGCACGCAGGTGACCAAAGCGGAGCACTGCCTGGTGGGGGCCACGCTGGCCCATATTGACAAGGCATACAGCGGGGGGTATCAAAGCTGTGGCCGCCCCTGCGAAGAATCCCTGTCCACCGTGACGGCCACCGACCATAACCGCCTTGTGACCGCCCAAGTGGTGAAGCTGCGGGGAGGCAACCTTGGGCAGGCGGCAGACATTCCCTTGCAGACCATCACGGCGGGCGGCAAGCACTTTTGTGTGGCCGAATCCTTTGTGACCAAATACTACGGGCAGGGCGTAGGGCAAGGGATAGCGGAGGCCCTGCACACCGTGACAAGCCATGAGCGCTATGGCGAGGTGCGGGTGCGGCTGGAAAAGCTGGATGGGCAAAGCGGGCCGGGGCGCTGGCCCGAGATACGCAGCCTGCTGAACCAGTACGCCGGGTACCAGATGGCTGAGGACGAGGTGCTGGTGCTAAACATCGGCGGGATAGATTACATCATGGTGGACATTGGTCTGCGGATGCTCTGCCCCCGGGAACTCTACCGCGCCCAGGGCTTCCCGACAGATTACATCATTGAAAAGGACTATACCGGGCGGGCCTACCCCAAAAGCAAGCAGGTGGCTCGCTGTGGCAACGCCGTGCCGCCGCCCTTTGCACTGGCGCTTGTGCTGGCCAACTGGCCCGAGCGCTGCCGGGGTGCAGGGTTTGCGACCATGGCCGCGCTAAATGAACATATTGCCGTGTGAGGAGGTGAGCACCATGTCCCTGCGCTATGAGGGGCTGCAAGACCTGCCGCCCGGCA
>CAZKBM010000110.1:0-7657 GCA_964550985.1 uncultured Oscillospiraceae bacterium | reverse complement strand
ATGTATGGGTGTTTTTTGTCAGCTTGAACTAGACTCACGTTTTACTAAATATAAATATTATATATATATATATTTATTAAATTAAATATTAGTGTTATTATTGTATTTTAGTAAGTCATATCACTTAGTATGGATGGTGTTAGTAGTGAATGTTTTGTGATTAGTAAGTAGTATATATATATATGTACATACATAAATAATAGTAGTCATGGTAGTAGTAGCAATAGTAATTAGTTCAGTATTGTATTATAAGTGTCATTTATGTTTCATTTTTAATTTCATTGTTAGTATCAGAATCAGTAGTGTTGGTTATCAGCCTTGTCATTGTTGATATTATCATGCATTCTCAATCATTGATGGCATTATTAGTATCATTGTTCATTTTGTGTTAATTAATGATGTTTCATTATTGCTGTAGTTTTTTATGTTTAATATGATTGAATGCATGTATCATTATTTATATTATACATCTGTAAGGTTTGGTTTATCCTGCATACATATGTGTATATATATATATATATTCATTCATTGATGTAGTGATTGTGCGTTGTTTCATCAACTAACTACTAGCTCATTCATATAAAAACACAACTAGATAAACATTACAAGTTTACTATGTGATGGTAGGTGTTATCCATGCATTGTTTAATTAACATATCACTACTGCACATACACAGATATACATACATACATATATATATATATATTATATAGATATGATATATTCATGGTTTACTTGTTCATATATGATTAATCATGTTTACTACGTTGGCGATCCTTCCATGCAAGGTTCAACTCCACCTTGGATTCCACCTTGGCATCAGAAAAAGCAAAGATACTGGCGACACACTCACATCGGCAATCAGAGAGAGAGTGATGACGACTGACTGATGACACTGTCATAGCTTCTCATAGTTGCTTTCACATACTGTTTGCACATACATAGTCTGAACCAATGCATACATACTACATACACATACATTATATGTATATATATACATACAGCATATAGTTAGTAGATATAGGTTGATAGATGGTTAACTGATAGATAATAAGCACCACCACTTACTTACCATAATATAGGTCTATATAGTATAATTAATTAACTAATGTAGCATCAACATATATATTATATATATATAGTAAGTATAGAATAGAATAGTAAAGTATAGTGTATGTATAAATATGCATACATTTAGTTATATGTGTTGATAATTTATTTGCATGGTAGCATCAAATGTACACCATTGGTATAACACACACACATACATACATACATAGATGCAGTGATGAATGTATATGACATAACAAAGCTAGTAGAGAAAGCCAAACAGCAAGTCAGTGAGTGAGTGTGCAGTATAATTAATGTAAGTTTATCATGTTCATAATATAATCACTCAGCTAAGTTGCTTGATAGTAGAACACCTACTTGTTTGGTATACTGTATATTATATCATGTATATGTAAGTTAATGTATAGATGGTACAAGATAACATTAAATTCAACTAACTGCAAGTTAGTCATATAATAGTATGCATATATTTGTATATATATATATATATTTACATATTGAACTGATTATGTTATTGGTATGGTATATTTATTTACATAGCTAGCTTATTTATAGGTTACATTATATAGCTTCTAATATGACATATGTCTACATATAGTATAGCATCATATATGATAGGCATGCATAGATAGTATATGTATATTTCATATATATACATATATATACACATATATAATGCATATATGGTGTGGATTGCATATGTGAGTGTCATAATTCACATGTATAAGATAAGCTATGATATGCATATATATATGTATATATATATATATTATAGTAAGTTATCTAGATATACTCATGGGTTTCGGTTGGGGTACATCTTTAATCTTCTCGCACTTACTGAATTCACAACAGTTCACTTATTTATTTATGTACATTATGTAGTCGAGTTCATTCATTACACTACATGTTGTATTCAGCCATGTCTCCAAAATTATGACAGAATACACCAACTACCAGAAACAAGGCAGTGTTTCATTAGCTGAGAGTGTATGCAACTACTCATATATATATATATATACATATATACATATGAGAACATACTATGTATATAGTCATATGGTTAAACCAGTACTTCAATCAGTAGCTAAACTACCAGTTTCACATCATCAACATAACATTGAAGAGCAGTTGGTGCAGAAAATTGATGTCTATCAATGAACCAACTTAAGCTAGATTAATTAGTATAGTAAAACTAGTCATATATTGAGACACCAAACAGACTAGAGTTGATTCAGCTGGTTGAGGTTCATCCAACATACATGAATTGACTAAGTGTCAATGCACAAACCTACACATGTATAAATTAACTCTTGGAATCACTAATAGAATACATTATATATATATATATGCATGCATATATATATATATATATATATCTATTTCCATATATATATATATATGTCTGTAGGTATGCTTAGTAAACACAGACATTTATGCTCATTAGCATTCAGTAAGTGAATATATATTATATATATATGTATATATATAAATTACAGAACCCAACAAATTTGATTAGCAAGAAGCAGCATTTACAGTTGAAGCGTGTGTGTTCAGACTACTATTGCAGACAGCTGCTTTGAGCAGAGCATGCACATACCAAGCAAGATGCAAACTTAAAATGAACAAAAAACAACCTTTGCAGTTGGTCTGACACTAATTCAGGATACACATGCAGTTTGTCACACATATACACATATATACATGCACTGTGTTTGTGAGTGTCCATGGAGGAAAGGCCATTACATAATGGTTCATTGCATTAATTGTATGATGAAATAATGACTAACTATATATACTATATGTATATATATATATATATTATAAGTGTTTATGGTTTAGTTCAGCAATTGCCACATACTGCAGGGCATATGCCACTGGTACAGCAATGAATCCTACTGCAGGGCATATGCCAACTTCAGTCCAAAATGCTTACCTCCACAAGCCTCAGACATCAACTTCATTGAGATTCAGTTGATTGAGTTGTTGCATTTGATTTGGTTTGTTTTGATTTGCAACATTGGTCTTCACATTAATTAATAAAAACCCAAACCCAATAATATAATGAACTCACTCAATTCTGTCTTGTGTGTTTGTTTCAATCAATCATGAGGATCCAGTCAGCTTTGGATAGTTGTTGGTTGAGGTAAGCCACACATCTAACATAACTAGTTCAGTTAGTCATCATTTAATCAGCATAGCATCTGTGCAGTTGTTGAGATGATGGTCCTCTGTATGCGTGTTTTATGTTCCTATATGTTGTTGTTCTATCTATGCATATGGAATGACAATTATGTGAAGCAACTGCCTACCATAACAACTTGCACATCAATGAAATGTGCAATTGTCAAAGAATGCAAACTAACACATATACTCACACACCATGACCTAGAGTTAATTAAGCCCAGGGTGGTTGGATGTCTGAACTATATATTCTGCTATAGGTGTCTGTATTGGTTAACATACATCAGGTTGCATATATGATGCATCAACACAACATAAGTTGTATAGCAGCAGCAGCAGCACTGGGCAACTATATATATATATATGTGTGTATACATGATTGATTGGCTGAATAACATAACTAAGTGGGCTCTAGTGGGTTGGCAAAGGTATACAGACAGACATGTTAGATAGCGTAGTGCATCCAACCACCAACATGGCATTAGCAATGACATGTGGTTCTGTTGGTGGGAATCCATGCACACATACTCCATCTCTGCAGTCACATGCACCATTGTTCATACAGTCATTGTCATTCTCATGACTCATGATTGATTGATCAACTCTGGTCCACATCACATATGAAAGCATCAGTGATAAATAATCATGCTACCATGCAACATAGTTCAGTAATGCAATGTAACCTGACTAACTGAAAAATAATAAATTAGTAGAACTAACCTGTCTACTATTAATTATACAAGCAGGACATTTGATGATGCACTCAGACTGAGCAGAGAACTGAACTCCAAGGAATTACATTACATTACATTACATAACTTAATGTCACTGCTCAATGAATGATTAATACACACATCTATATATATATATACAACCATGTACAAACCATATACCCATGCTAAATCATACCACTGCTGTATGTCATGCAGCTGAAATGTGCAACATCGGTGTGACTAAACACATCTTACATGGTGTTCATTGTGGTGTCACTCACAAATTTATTTATAGAAGCAGCATAACATATTCAATGACATATTCAACCATCCCAGACCAATCAACTTATGAACAGCATATGTAGACAATGGCTCATATATATATACATATAGTTTATATAGTTAAAACTAAAACTGATCCATACTACCTAACAGGTCTGATGATGATGATGACCCTGATTTGAACAGATGCAAGTCAACCGATACACACATTATATTATATATATACAAATATATGGAATGATCATCACACATACCTGTCATCATTATCACACTCAACTGCAATTATGTATACAATTCTCATCTCACTTTGAATATACATGGGCATGTCTATGTGTGACTGTGGCTATGTGTAATGTAATAAATATCACATACTCAATAAATAACAAGAACACCATTAATATCATATCAATAAATAATAAAATAATTAAATAAACAATGATAATATGAATATTAAAATACATAATAAGAATAATAATAACAATAACAACAACCACAACAGCATCCATACAACTAATGATTAAACCAATTATGATAATAATAACAATAAGTACTAGTCATAATCATAATAATAATAAATAGTAATACATAATAATAATGATAAATAATATATATATATGTAGGAATAATATTAATGTCGTGAAAACATGAGTGTAAACAAAAGCTATTGGTTATGTGATTGTGCATGGATGCATACCATACATGTGCAGCAACATCCCAGAAACTCACAGGTGTGTGCAGAATAAAATTAGCATACCATGGATAAATAAATGTATGTTACCATGTGCACTAAACGAGTTCATCTACATACATGTATGTTCGTCAATAGTTTAGTTTGATCGATAGTTCTGTTCTTCATTGTTTCTTTATTTATTCATGGATGGATGTTAGTGTGCAAGTGAATACTGTTATTGTCTGCATACATTACATTATAATACTTACCGATGATGATTAACATGCATATGTATAATATACTATATATATTTATATAAATATATGTATGTATGTATGTATGTATGTATATATATATATTATATCAAATGTATATATATATGCATTTATGGATCAATCTGGTGAGTGGTATTCTTAGTAGTTGAGTTCCTCACCCCATACTCACCTTCAGTGGTGAGTGGCATCAAGTGGCTTAGCAGCAATGTGTGTGTGAACAGGCCTTCCTTTATTATTATTATTATTTATGTTATTTATTTATTGTTTTACATGATATGATCCCAGTGCAGATGCATGGAATTACATTACATTAATTACATTGATTAGTCAATCAATAGAACAGAACAGTTACCTTACTTACATTACTTACATCAACTAACTACACTGCATACATTACACTACATCAACATCAATTACTTACATCTCACTGGATTGATCATATTATGAATTGTGTTCGTGAATGAATGGTCAACTATACTATATATAGTATAGTATCAGTATCTACAGGTCGACATGCATGGCAGAAAAGGGGCTCAGTCAACCTCCAGTGGTGAAGCTCCAGCCCGCACAGTGAAGGACTTCATCAAGTATATTGGGGTCACTGGAGACCTGGAGTGGCCACTGAAACCTGCATTGCACCAGCAGAGAAACCCACAGTATTTCTCTTTCCGTCCTACCTATCAAGGAGCTGTGCAAAGCCTGAAAGAAATGGGCGTGGGTGATGACTATGATGTCTTGCAGATCCATATTACACACAAGGGCTTCCAGTATTTCACTGAGAGACATGTTCTCCATGATGCAGGCTGGGGTTGGTATAGGTTCTATGAGGAGATTCCAAGTAAACACGTATATGATGATCAAGGTGACCTGCTTTACGAGATTACAATCGCAAAGCCTCCATCAGGACCACGCCACAGCGCTGCCAAGCTTGAACTGATGGACAAGTGATTTGTTGCTTTACTGCAGGGTTTTATACCTACCACCACACACATTCTACAGGGCTTTTACATACCTACCATAGTATATAGTATAGTATGTGTAGTATATATATATTTAATATTTATGTATGTATGAGTATGTATAGTATGTATAGTTCATATCTATGTATGTATATAGTATAGTATGTATATCACTCACAGTTAGTTAGTTAGCCCAGGCATTTTGACTGCAGGGTTTTATACCCAAGAGTTGATTTCTCTCTTCCGTTCTTCTCTTCTATAAGTGAAGTGAAGCAGACTTTTAAGTTGACTATTAACATATCATAATATGTTGTATGTATGTATGTATGTAGGCATAGTACAATATTAATGTTGTCTAGCAGCTAGTGTTACTTACATATGATGTGATTTTGACATGGCTAGCATCTAATTTTTGTTCTGGGATGTGCAACATATGGATCTGTCAATATATACGCATAGGTCTAAAATAAATACAAATGTGTGTGTATGTACATACATGTTATCAAACAGCATCAGGAATGCATGGTCATATTAATGCACACAATACAATGATACATACATACAATAGAGTACATACATACAATGCATACTTGCAAGCATAGAATATATCTACTTACCACATACCACCTGAAGTATGATGTCATGCATGTCCATGACAGGACAATGCAATAGTTATATATACACATCCCTCCAAACAACTATCTGCATGAGATGAGTGAGACACCTTTTGAACGCATGTGTTGACCATATATATATATAATATATAAATATGTTTGTGCACATATGTGTCAATATACTCACCAGAGCCAGATCAGGTATAAGCTGTTTTTCCCCAGCATGTTGCAGACCAGACCTTGCATCTACAGTACAGTACAAGGCTGGATGTTTTACACCTCATTGCCGATCAGAGGAAAATACATTGCTTGGATTTGGCACAATCAACACTCATTGCTCAGATGGTGTATTTACATTTATTTATTAATTTTAATTATATTATGAACAACATACATGTATGGCTAGCACATGTAATATAATATATATAATATAGAGAGATATCATATATGTTAGATTGATTATATTATATTGAGCAAACTGATGTTATGTATGAGCACAGTGCCATCATATATCCAAATGTTCATTCAGTCACATGCGTCGAGTGTCGAACATAACAGACTCAGTCCTGTCTGTCATTCTCATGGGAGACCTAGTTCCCTCATTTACAAGACCAAGGATCTTCACACACACCTGTGTGTATACATATATATATATACATACATACATATATATATATACATATATATATATATGTGTGAATGTATAAATTTACACACCTAGATTTGGAAGGCCAGTCACATTGTATCATATAGTCACCCAGTCCCCTGATGTGGAAAACCCAGTCCCCTCACAAGGAAGACCCAGTCAGTCCCCTCACACAGCAGACCCACTCCCCTCATGGAAGACCCAGTCCCCTCACATGGAAGACCCAGTCCCCTCACATGGAAGAC
>CAZKBM010000109.1:0-8028 GCA_964550985.1 uncultured Oscillospiraceae bacterium | reverse complement strand
CACGCCGTATTTCCTTCACCAGTACGGTGTCGGTTTCGCTGGCGTTGAAGATAAAGTCCTTTTGTTTATCGGGGAAAAGGCCGCTTACCACCTCAAAGGCCGAAAGTTCAGTTCCGCCCACCACGCGCACCAAAAGCACCACGCGCGCCACATCGGTGGCAAAATGCAGTTCCTTGGCCTTGGCAAAAATATCGCCGGGTAGGATGTTCTCCAGCACCACATTTTTAATAAAGTTGGACTTATCAAATTTTTCGTCATGGTATTGCAGGATATTCTGCATGCTAAAGGCCAGCACACCGGCCAACTTCCGCGCCTCGGCATGGTCGCCCTGTACAAAAGAGGCAAACTCGCCCCCCTGGCCGGTGGAAAATGCGTGGTAACTCACACCGCCCTTTACCAGGCCCTCTTCGCTGCTCTGCCCGTTTTGTACATATTCGCTTATGCCGCTTATTACCTCGCCAATTCGCGTTATGTCTGTGCAGGAGATCACCACTCCGTCCACATCCACCACGCCGGCCGTCTCATCCATTACGTCCCGCATTTGATATAGAACCCCTTGAAACACACGGTTCGCCATTATACAGACCCCTTCCCGTTTGCAGATGGAGCGCACTTATTGTTATGTTTTAACAAATCTCACTGCTCATTGATATCTATTTTACACAATTGAATTGGCTTTTGCAACAGTTTTGCACAAAATAGAAAGGTATTTCTTGTGTATTTTTGAATGTTGCCGAGCGGCCACAGCCCGCCAGCCTGTACGGCTGGGGCTTTTCCCTCTTTTTAGTCCCCTGTTTTTTTGTGGCCCTTCCTCCATTTGGGTTTTTCCTTTTCGCCTTTGTTTTCCTGCTTGTAGTGCTGCATAAACTGTTCGTCCTCCACCTCCAGGTCCCGTACGCCGGCCAAGGACTCTATGTGGTGGGTCAGTTCGTGCTGCAGCACCTCTTTCAGGCCCCGCTTTTGTTCCTCCAAGCTGCTTTTGCCATATACCTGCACAAAAGAACCATAGTAGATGGCGATGTAGCGCCCCAGGCCATAGGGCTCGTTGTGGTAAAGGCCCAGGGTAAACAAATCCCTTTTTTGGGCCTCGGGGGAGATGAGGATATCGGGCAGCAGCACCACGCCGCCGTTCAGGCCGTCAAATATTTCGGCCGGCAGGCTGTCCGCCACCTCATCCAGCCATTCGTTCGCCTCGTCAAAGTTCAGCAATTTGCGGGGGTTTTCCATATGGGGGCCGCCTCCTCTTTACATGCGGTTTGGCACGTTCACTTTTAGCATCCGCAGCCCCGCGGCCAAAACGGTTTGGGCCGCAATGCACAGGGCCAAGCGCGCCTGTTGCAGGCCCGCTTCCTCCCCTTTTATGCGGCATTCGGTATAAAAGCGGTGAAAGCTGGTGGCGGTTTCTATCAGTGCGCGGGTGACGCGGGCGGGGTCATAATTTTCGGCCGCCTGACGTATCTGGCCGGGGAAAGCCGCCACCTGGCGCAGTAGCGCGCGCTCCTTTTCATTTTGCAAAAGCGGGGCCATGGCAAAACCCTGCATGGGGTCAAACCGCACACCCTCTTCCTCCATGGCGCGCAGTACCGAGCAGATGCGCGCATGGGCGTACTGCACATAATAGACGGGATTGTCCGAGTCCTCACTCACGGCCAAATCCAGGTCAAACTCAATGGTGCTGCCCGGCTCGCGCAGGTTGAAGAAAAAGCGGGCCGAGTCAATCGGCACCTCGTCCAACAGGTCGGTCAGGGTGATGGCCTTGCCCGTGCGCTTGCTCATCCGCACGGGTTGGCCGTCCCGCACCAGGCGCACAAATTGCATCAGCACAATGTCCAGTTTATTGCCATCCAGGCCAAGCGCATCCATGGCCCCTTTCATACGGGCCACATGGCCGTGGTGGTCGGCCCCCCACACATCTATGGCGCGGGTAAACCCGCGGGCAAACTTGTCGGCATGGTAGGCGATATCGGCTGCGAAATAGGTGGGAATACCATTGGCGCGCACCAGCACCTCGTCCTTTTCACTGCCGTCCTCGCTGGCTTTGTACCAGATGGCCCCATCCTTTTCATAAGCCCTGCCACGCGCTTTAAGGGTTTCCACCACCTTTTCCACCTCGCCCGCCTCGTGCAGGGCCGATTCATGGAACCACACGTCATACCGCACGCGGTACTTTTCCAAATCCGCCTTTAAGCCCTCGATATTTTGGGGCAGAGCATAATCCACCAGGGCCTGCTGGCGCTCCTCCTCGGTTTTATCCCGCAAAGCTTCGCCGTGCATTTCGTAGTATTCCGCCGCCCGCACACGGATATCCTCGCCCTGATAGCCATCCTCGGGAAACTCCAGGGCTTCTTCACCCAGAATAATTTGCATGTAACGCACCGAGAGGCTTTTGCCAAACTTCGCAATCTGGTTGCCCGCGTCGTTGATATAAAACTCCCGGCAAACCTCGTACCCCGCCATTGTGAGGGCCTCGGCCAAACAGTCGCCCAGGGCCGCGCCGCGGGCATTGCCCAGGTGCATGGGCCCCGTTGGGTTTGCCGAGACAAACTCCACGTTGATTTTTTCACCCTTTCCCCCGTCGGTTCGCCCATATTCCGGGCCATTCAGGTGGGCGGCCATCAGCACGCCTGTGTACCAGCCATCGCTTAAAAACAGGTTGATGAAACCCGGCCCGGCCACCTCGGCCCTGCTAAAAGTGCCGCCCTTGCCGGTGTCTATCCTGGCGCATATCGCCTCGGCAATTTTGCGCGGCGGCAGCCTGAAAGCCTTGGCCGAAACCAGCGCCAGGTTCGCGGCCAGGTCTCCATGCGCGGCGTCGGCGGGCACCTCCACAACATAGGGGGGCGCTTCGGCCCCCGGCAGTTCTTCGGCCAAAACGGCCTCTGCCAGGGCGGCCGCCAGGGCGGCGCGGGCCTCTTCCTTGGCCATCTCGTACAGGTCTGCATGGCGGAAGGTCTCTTGCATTTTTTGGCCGGCTGCGCCTTCGGCCAGTGGGCTTAAGGGGGTATCTTTTGGCATCAATGGGCCTCCTGAACCGTAATTTTTACTTTGTTGTGGGAAATATGGCTGCTTCCGGTATCCAGTGAGTAGCTGAAGGTAAGGTCGCCCCCGCTCTCGGTAAGGTGGCTGATGATTTCATCCGCCGCAACGCCCAGGCTGATGACACCTGCGCCGCTGTCGTAGTGGCAAACATGCCGCTTGCCGCGCTCAATCACCAGTTGGCTGGGCATGGAGCCCGCCCGTAGCATAGACACTTTATCGCTGTTTTCCACCTGCACAGTGGTCACATTCCCGGCGTAGCCTGTCGCCTCCGATTCCTCATAGGAGATAAAAAAGCTGCCGTCTTTATAGCTAAACTTGCCCCTTGTCATCAGGTTCACTGTGTCAATATCCCCAGAGAGATCCATCTCCCCTTCAATTTTAATCAAATATTTATCCATTTCATCCCTCTATTTCTCTGGCCGGGGGCAGCGCTTACTCCACCCCGGGCATAGCGCCTTTCAAAATCAGGTCCAGGTCATATTTTTCAATGTGGATGCACTGCGCCGCCGCCGCTGTCTCCTGCCCCAAAAAAAGGTTTGCCAGGGTGTTAAAGCGGCCGGGGTCGTCGCTTACATAATAGCGCACCTGCCCGCCTGTTTTTCGGGGGCGCAAAAGCCCTTTGGCATCCAGCTGCGCCCGCATGGCCAGCGCGGCCTCCCGGCCGGGGTCAACAAGGCTTACGCCGGGGCCAAACTGTTTTTGCAGTACCCCCGCCAGTAAGGGGTAGTGGGTACAGCCCAAAATCACCGTATCCACCCCCGCCGCCTTCACCGGGGCCAGGTATTCCTCGGCCGCCAGGTGCGCCATGGCATCCTGTGCGCCAAAATGGCCGTTTTCCACCAGTGGCACAAACAGCGGGCAGGCCGCCGCAACGCTTTCTATCTGGGGGTTTAGGGCGGCCAGCGCCTTTTGGTAGCTGCCCGAGCGCACGGTGGCCTCGGTGCCTAGCACACCCACTTTGCCGTTTCGGGTGGCCTCTGCCGCGGCTTTTGCCGCCGCGTGCAACACCCCCCCATAGGCCACGGGCAGGGCTCTGCCCTCCTGCTCGGGGTAGGTACTGCTTACCGTGCCGCAGGCCGCTATGATGGTTTTTACCTTTTGAGAAAGCAAAAAGGCTATGTCCTGCCGGGTGTAGGCCAAAATGGTCTCTCGCCCGCGGGTGCCATAGGGCACCCGGCCGGTGTCGCCAAAATATACAATATCTTCCCCCGGCAAAATACGCCGCAGTTCCCGCACTGCGGTAAGGCCCCCAAGGCCCGAATCAAAAACACCAATTGGCGCGCAGGGCTGGCAGGCCATTCTATACCTCCGCCCGCTCCAGCGCTTGCTGGATCAACTGGTGGCACAGTTCTTGAAAATGCAAGCCGCTGTGTGCCATCAGTTTTGGGTACATGCTAATGGCAGTAAAGCCCGGCATGGTGTTGATTTCATTTAAGTATACTTTGCCGCTCTTGTCCACAAAAAAATCCACCCTGGCAAGCCCGGTACAGCCTAGTGCGCGGTAGGCGCGCTGGGCAAGCTGGCGCACCTCTTCACTTTTTTCCTCGCTAAGCTGGGCGGGTATCAGCAATTTGCTGGCGTCGCCACTGCGGTATTTGGCCTCAAAGTCATAGGCTTCATGGCAGCTGCAAATTTCCCCCGGCACCGAAACCAGCGGTTCCTCCCCGCCCAGCACGGCGCACTCCACCTCTTGGCCTTCCACGGCCTGTTCAAACAGCACGGTTTTGTCGTTCGCCGTGGCCAGCTTGATGGCGCTGGGCAGTTCCTCGGGGGTTTTTACCTTGGTGATACCGATGCTGGAGCCCCCCACCGAAGGCTTTACAAACAGCGGGAACTGCAGCTGCGCGCGCAGGCGGAAAAGCAGCTTTTCAAAATCGGCCGTCTCGGCCCGGCCCGCAGCCATCCAGGGGGTATGGGGAATACCCGCCGCCTCAAACAAACGGCAGGCCGTCACCTTATCCATACAAGCCGCGCTGGCAAGCACCCCACAGCCCACATAGGGGATGCCCGAAAGGTCCAAAAGACCCTGCACAGTGCCGTCCTCGCCATTGCGCCCGTGCAGCGCGGGAAACACCACGTCCAGCTTGATGGCGTCGAACGAGCCCTCGTGGC
Source organism: uncultured Oscillospiraceae bacterium (assembly GCA_964550985.1). Taxonomy (GTDB): domain Bacteria; phylum Bacillota; class Clostridia; order Oscillospirales; family Ruminococcaceae; genus JAAYCI01. The sequence goes on along the minus strand of CAZKBM010000109.1, from coordinate 2,877 downwards.
AGGCCACAAGGCCGTGGGTCACACGGTCGGGCGAGAGGATGGCGGGCACATTATCGGGGTTTTTGTCCCATTCCATACTGCGCATTTCCTCGGTGCCGCCGGGGTATAAAAGCCAGCGCCCCTTTTGGGTGATGCCAATTTTAAACACTTCATACCGCTCATCGCTGAGGTTATCCGCAATGGCGGCTGCCGAAATACAGGAGATTTCATGCTCGGTAGAAACCCCGCCAAACAGTAGCGCCACACGCATCTTGGCCATTTTTTCCTCCCCGCTGCGGGCCGCCGCCTGCGGCTAGCGGCCCCGCTTTCCCTGTTACAAACAAATTTAACGCGGGCGTTTTTCGCCCAAATAGTAAATAGCAATCGCCTCGGGGCCGGTGTTTGTGGCCACGGCCGAGCCCAGTTTATACAGGCCCTGGGGCTTTTTCTTCCAGCGTTTTTCACAGTGCTCGGCCATGGCGGCCAAATATTCGTCCCGCGTTCCGGCAATGGCATATTCGCCCCCGCCTGCAATACGGCCTTCGGCCAGCGCCGCCATGGCGGGGATGAGTTCCCTGTCTCCCCGCACCTTTTTGTGCACCCGGCTCTCGCCGTCTATCAGGGTTATAACGGGGCGCACGCCAAGCAGTTCCCCCGCAATGGCCGCCGCCGCGCTAATACGCCCGCTCTTCTTCATAAAACGCAGGGTGTAGGCGCCCAGCACAATTTCCACCCGCGCGTAAATATCCTCCAGCCAATCCACAACATCGCACATCTCGGCCCCATTTTGTAATTTGCCCGCGGCCTGCACCACATACCAGCCAAAAGGGATGGAATAGGTGTGGCTATCCACTATAAAAATTTCCATGGAACTCTCGGGCCGTTCCTTGTAGAAATCCTCCTTGGCCATTTGGGCCGCATGGTAACTGTTGGAGCCGCTGGCGTTCATGCTGACATACAACGCCTGCTTCACACCTTTATCATCGTACTGTAAAAACTGTTCCAAAAAACGCAGGCTGGTGATATGGGCCGTGGCGGGAATCCCCTCGCAGGCCTGCAGCATATCGTAATACTCATCGGGGCTAAAATCCAGCCGTTCCCAGTAGCTTTGGCCGTCCAGGGTAATTTGTACAGGCAGAATGTCAATGCCCGCTTCTTTTTCCAGCGCCTGCGGTATGTCGCAGGCCGAATCGGTCAATACAGCAAAAGGTCTTTTTGGCATTCCTGTCTCCCTTGCTCTTTTGGTTTACAGTTCGCTTGTTATCTTTACTCTCCCAGTTGTCCTTTTTCCAGCAGCCCCGCAAAGTTCCACTGGCGCAAAGCCTCGTACGCGCCCACGGCCACGGTGTTGGAAAGGTTTAAGCTGCGCAGGGCGCTGCGCATGGGCAGCCGTGCAAGCTGTGCGCGGTGGGCCCTAAGCAAACTTTCGGGCAGGCCTGCATCCTCACGCCCAAACACCAGGCAGCAGCCCTTTGGGTAAGCGATATCGCTGTAGCACCGCCCCCCTTTTGTGGTAAAAAAGAAGAGGGGGCCGGGTGGGTGGGCCAAAAAATCGGCCAAAGTTTCGTAATAGCGGATGTCCAGCTTGTCCCAATAATCCAGCCCCGCGCGTTTTAACTTAGCGTCGCTAACCGTAAAGCCCATGGGCTTTATAAGGTGCAGCGCAGCCCCGGTACAGGCGCAGGTTCGGGCCACATTGCCCGTGTTTTGCGGAATTTGCGGCTCCACCAGGGCCAGGTGCAGCAGCGTCTCGGCCGGCTTCTCGGTCTGCGTATCGCTCATGGGCAAATGGCCTCACAGGCGCTTGCCAAAATGGGCAGGCAGGGCTCAAACCAGGTGCCCTGCCGCACAGCGCCGCCGCCCTTTGTAGTGCACTTGATGGCCGCCTCAATAAAGCTGGCGCCTACCGCGGCGGCCTCTTTCAGCGGCATACCCGCCAGCGTAAGCCCGGTGAGGCTGGCGGTAAAAAGGTCCCCCGTGCCGGGGTAGCTTATGGCTTGCCGGTTTACCGGCAGGGTAAACTTGGGCCCTTCACCACAAAGGCAGCCCAGCATACCCAGGCCCCCATCCGCAAGTTCCACGCTTGTAACCAACACTGCGCGGTCTTCCCCGCGCATCGTGTCCAGGCTTTCCCACACTTCCTGCGGGCCAAAATGGGCGGGGTCTCCCCCGCACAGCAACGCGCACTCGGTACTGTTTGGGGTAATCAGGTTGGCCTTTTGGCAAAGCGCGCGCATCCCGGCCACAGTTTCGGCGGTAATACCGGCATAAAGCTGCCCTTCATCCCCCATGGAAGGATCGACAATTTTGTAGCTATCTGGGTAATACTCCAGCGCTTTTTCGGCCAGCCGAAACTGGCCGGGGCTGTTGAGATAGCCGATGTAGACGGCATCAAAATGGGTGTCCTCGGCCCGGATATGCTCCAAGGCCCGCAGGCCAAAATCGGAAAGGTCTAAAATTTGCACACCCGAAAAGCCCCCTGTATGGGTGGAGAGCAGAGAGGCCGGAAAGGGGCAACACTGCACCTTGCAGGCCGCCAGCACATTGGGCACCGCAGCCAGGCTGGCCCGCCCCACAATGGAAAGATCCATGAGGCAGAGCACCCGTTTGGGCATTGCCATTTTGTGCGCCCCCTTTACATAACAAGATACGCCCATTTACGCAATGGGCTACTCTATTATATACGAAAAGCCCAAAAATGCAAATGGCAGACCCCTGTAAAACAGCCGCAAAAAGGCTGCCCCGGGGGGTTTTTACCCGCCGGGGCAGCCCTGCAAAAAAGGCATAAGTGTTTACTGTAAAATTTTAGCGCATGTGTTTGGTGGTTTGGCCTAGAGCAAACTAACATAACATGAGTTATGCTGCTCTTGGCAGAAACGGCGAATGGCTGCGTTGGTC
>CAZKBM010000108.1:0-8034 GCA_964550985.1 uncultured Oscillospiraceae bacterium | reverse complement strand
TCCATGGTCTGTATCATGGCACGGCCCGGCTCCCCGGCTCTGCCCGCCCGGCCCACCACCTGCGTCACCAGGGAAAACACGTGTTCAAACGCCCGGTAGCCCTGGCTAAAAAGCAAAGAATCGATACCGATGACCCCCACAAGACCCACGCGGTCAAAATCCAGCCCTTTGGCCACCATCTGGGTGCCCAGCAATATATCATAGCCGCCCCTGCCAAACTCCCGAAGCATCCCCTCGTGCGCGCCCTTGCGCCGGGTCGAATCCGTATCCATACGCAGCACCCTGGCGGCGGGGAATTTCGCCTCCAGTTCCTCCTCCACCCGCTGGGTGCCAAAACCCGTGTAGCGTATCTCCCCCCCGCAGGCGGGGCAAAGGCTGGGCGCGGGTATCAGGGCCTTGCCGCAGTAATGGCACAACAGTTTGCCGCCCGCGTCCCCAAGTTCGGGTTCTGTCGGCTCGTACGGTTCTTGCGCCTCTTGGCTTTTTGTGCCCAGCCCCGGCTGTGTCGGGCCGCCCGCCGGCGCGGCTCGGGCTGGGGCAATGCGTTTCCATATAGCAAGCGCGTCGGGAGCCTCAGCGCCCAGGGCCCTTTCCGCCCCTGGCGGGGCAGAGGGGGCCGCGGCGGCATCCTCTGCCCCGCGCCCACCCTTCTGGCCCGCCGTGTGGGCGGCGCGGTGGTAAATCATGGGCACCGAGCAATCCTCGCATTTCAGCACTTCGCCACAGGCGCGGCACATCCCCACCCGGTGGTAACCCCGGCGGTTCAGCAGCAAAATGGCCTGTTTCCCTTGCTCCAGTGTCTCGGCCAGGGCTGTGGCCAGCTTTGTGCCTATGGCGCCGGGGCTGCCCGCCAGCATCTCCTCATGCATGTCCACCATCTCCACGGCGGGCAGGGGTAAATCTCCATAGCGGCGTGTTAAGGTATGCAGGGAATAGCGCCCCTGCTGTGCCGCAAAATAGCTGGCCACACTGGGGGTGGCCGAAGCGAGAAGCAGCAGCGCCCCGTGGCGCGCCGCCCTGCGTTTTGCCACCTCTATGGCGTCGTAGCGGGGGCTGGCGTCACTTTGGTAGCTGCGCTCCTGTTCTTCATCCACCACAATCAGGCCTAAATTGGCAAGGGGGGCAAACACCGCGCTGCGGGTGCCCACCACCACGCTGGCCGCGCCCCCTCGCACACTGCGCCACTGCGCGTAGCGCTCGCCGTCTGAAAGGGCGCTGTGCTGCACTGCCACCCGCTCGCCAAACACATCCCGCCACTTCCCAATCATCTGTTGGGCAAGGCCTATCTCCGGCACCAGCACCAGGCAGGTTTTCCCCTCCTGCAAAACCTTGCGGGCCAGTTCCAAAAACACCGCCGTCTTACCGCTGCCCGTAACGCCGTACAAAAGGGCGGGGCGGTCCGCCTTTCCCGCCTCCATTCTGGAAGTCAGTTCCTCTGTAACCTGGCGCTGCTGTTCGTTTAGGGTGTAGCCAGACCCCAGCGGCGGTAGGGTTTTGGGCGGCAGTTCCGGCTCTTTTTCCCGCCGGGTGGCCGTTAGCCAGCCTTTTTTTAGCAGGCCTTCGGCCACGGTGGGGCCCACGCCGCAGCCGGTACAAAGCCCCTCCCGGCTTTTGGGCCCGGTTTGCAGCGCCGCCAGCACGGCTTTTTGCTTGGCGCTCAATTTTTTGCCCGCTTCACACCGGGGGGGGGCGGCCAGGGCATAAAGCGTCTCGGTTTGGCGCTGCATCTCACCCTCCAGCGCCCAGCTTCCCCCTTCGCGGCGCACCGCTTTGTAGCGCGCGCCACGGGGCACCACCGTTTTAACCGCATCGTACCAGGTACAAAATGCGGCCTGCTTTAGATATTTCACCATCATCAGCGCCTCATCTGCAAGTTCCTCTCCCCGGGGGGCCGCATCCATCAAGGGCTTTATACGGGCCCCCACGGGGGCTGGCACACCGCATTGCAGCACCACCCCAATACGGGGGCGGGTATTGCCCCGGCCAAAGGGCACAAGCACGGTGGTGCCAACAAAAATATGCCCTTCCAAAACGGGGGGCACAACATAGGTATAGAGTTTGTCGTACTCATAGCTTGCGTCTGCAATGGCAACGCATACATACTCGGCCATATCGCTCCTGCTGGTTACAGCCCGCCGCTTTTGGGCAGTTTTTTCCTTTTAGCCCCCGTTTTGCCGGCACTGTAAAATCTCACAAAGTCTTGCCGCGCAGTCGTCCAAGTTATCGTTCACCAGGGTATAGTCGTATTGGCTTGCCAGGGCCAGCTCCTCTTTGGCCCTGCACAGGCGGTTTTGCACCCGCTCCTCACTCTCGGTGCCGCGGCCACGCAGCCGCCGCTCCAGTTCTTCCAGGCTGGGGGGCTTTAAAAAAACCATGGTGCAACCGGGATACTGGCTTTTTACATGGGCGGCCCCCTCCACCTCAATCACCAATACGCAGGTTACCCCGCGCGCCAGGCGGGCATCCACCTGGCTTTTTAATGTGCCGTAATAATTGCCCACATAGTTTGTGTATTCCAGCAAATCCCCCTGCTGTATCCGGCGCTCAAACTCCTCTTTGCTGAGAAAAAAATAGTGTACCCCCTCTACCTCCCCTTCACGCGGGGGGCGGGTGGTGGCGCTAACGCTGCACTCAAGGCCCGGGCACAGGGCCATCAGCTTTGCCACCACACTGTCTTTCCCACTGCCCGAAGGGCCGCTTACCACAAGCAAATACCGGTCCCTATTCATCCTCTGCTGTCCCCCCGCCCAATTCTTTCCCCTCTTCGCCCAGCCGCCCGGCCAAAGTTTCGGGCGTAAGGGCGCACAGTACCACATGGTCTGAATCGGTTATCAGCACCGCACGGGCACGGCGGCCATAGGTGGCGTCAATCAGGTTTCCGCTTTGGCGCGCCGCCGTTACCACCCGCTTGATGGGGGCGGAATCCGGGCTGATGACCGCCACCAGCCGCGCTGCGTTTACCATATTGCCAAAACCGATATTCACAAGCCTCATCTGCACACCCCTGCCAAACAATATCCCCTGCGTATTTTTCTGTATACCCCATAAATACGGCGGCAAATCACTCTATATTCTGTATCTGTTCGCGAATTTTTTCTATCTCACTCTTCATTTCCACCACAATGCGGGTGATGGCCACCTCCTGGCATTTGGAGCCTATGGTATTCACCTCGCGGTTGAGCTCTTGGGTTAAAAAATCCAGCTTGCGGCCCACGGCGCCTGCCTGCCCCAAAATTTCCCCAAACTGTTTGATATGGCTGTGCAGCCGCACCGTCTCTTCGTCCACGGCGGTCTTATCGGCAAAAAGGGCTGCCTCGGTAAGCAGCCGGGCCTCCTCTATGCTTTTATCCCGCAAAATTTCGGCCAGTTTTTCATAGAGTTTATCGCGGTAGCGCTGCACCCGCCCGGCACTGCCCTGCTCCACCTGTGCAAGCATATCCAAAAGCGCGGCCAGCCGGTTTTGCATATCCTGCCGCAGTTTTTCCCCTTCGATGCCGCGCATCTCTTCAAAACGGGCCAAGGCCGCCTTTGCAACCTGCATCACATCGTTTTTCAGCTGTTCTTCATCCTCTTCGCCGCGCGTAACCGTAAAAACGTCGGCAAAACGGCTTAGGGTGGTCGCGGTTGTATCGTTTTCAATCATCAGGGCCGAGGCAATATCGGCAATGGCCTCATAATAGGCCGTGGCCACGGGCAGGTTGGCCGTTACGGTGGTGCCCCCGTCCACCAGGTTTTGCACCGTTAACCCCACTTCCACCCGCCCCCGGCTGATGGAGGCCGAGACAAGCTTTTTGATGGGGTCCTCCAAAAAGCCCATGTTGCGCGGCAGCCGAAAGTTCGGCTCAAAATAGCGGGAGTTGACGCTTTTCACTTCTAAGGTAAAGCTGCGGCCGTTTAAAATCTCCTGCGCCCGCCCGTAACCTGTCATACTTTTTGCCATGGGTTCCTCCCTATAAAGGCGGTGGTTTTTGCCGCCGAAGTGCTGTTTGATAAAACGCCCGGTGCAGGCGGATATATAAAATGCCCCATTTTTACCAAGGGCCCTGCCCGCCCAAAATAGGGGGCTTTTGTAACCCATATTGTAGCAGTTTTAGGGGGGGTTTGCAAACCCCCTGGGCGGCGACAAAGCGCAAAGCCATAAGCAACCCCCCTGTATAGCGAACCCATCTTGCCGTAAAGGGCACTATAGCCAACCAAAGCAAAAAGTGCTTCCTGATAGCGAGAATGCTTTTTCACTGCTGCGCTGGCTTTGGCACAAATGCCGCCGCTTGCAGTACCGGTTGCGCTTTAAAACAGCACTACGGCACCGCCGCCGCTTTGCAGCAGAAAATCATTCTCACTATCATTCCGTCACTTTTTGCTTTGGCTGGCTATATACAGCATTTGAAACTCAGGGCTTCACGGGGGTTTTATCCAGGGTAAAAAAGCTTGGCATACCCTCTTTTGTAAAGGTGGGGGCCTCGCCCCGCACCAGTGGGCGCAGATACTCCAGCATCTCCTCCGTCACGTCGCTTCCCTCGCCGCATATCCAAGCCGCCGGTACGGTTTTTTCCAGGTTTGCGCACTCCTCAATGGGCACACAGCCACACTGAACCAAATAGGGGTGCTGGCGCACCCGGTCAAAGGTCATCATCACGCCGGTTTTGCCGTGCAGGGCGCGCACAACGGCGGCCTCGCCAATCTCCATGGCCTCGGCAATATCGGTGGCCGAAGCACAGTGGGCCGCCGCCCGCTGCAACAGCGAAAGTTCCAGCGAGCGCACCTTGCAGCCCAGCTTTTCTTTTACCAGTTGTTCCAAATACCGCCCCGTGCCCGAAAGGGCCACGTGGCCAAAGGCATCTGCACTGCTGCCTGCGGCGCTTACATAGTTGCCGTCTGCCAGCTTAACCCCCTCGGATACCGCCGCCACCAGCGGCCCTTTGCCCGTATGCTCCCGCACTTTTTCAATAAATTTTTCGGGGTCAAAGGCCACCTCCGGCAGGTAGATAAGCTGTGGCGCGCCGCAGCCGGCCTCCCGCGCAAGGGCCGAAGCCGCCGTAAGCCAGCCCGCATTGCGGCCCATAATTTCCACAATCAGCACCGAGGGTTTGTCATACACGGCGCAGTCACGGGCCACCTCGGCAATGGAGGACGCCACGTATTTGGCCGCCGAACCAAAACCGGGGGTGTGGTCGGTACAGGGCAGGTCGTTATCCACAGTTTTGGGGATGCCCACGCAGCGGATATCCGCGCCCTGCTGCCTGAAATAGGCCGAAAGCTGCAAGACGGTATCCATGGAATCGTTGCCGCCGATGTAGAAGAAGTAGCCGATATCGTACTGGTTGAAGATTTGCAAAATCGTCTCATAGGCGGGGTGGGGGGCTTTGGGCAGCTTGTACCGGCAGGAGCCCAGCGCCATGGCCGGGGTGGCGGCCAGGCGCTCAAAATCCTCGGTGTTTGTAAAACTGCGCTCTAAATCAATCACCCGGCCCTGCAAAAGCCCTTCAATGCCGTGCAGCATCCCGTAAACCCGCCCAATTTCGCGGCTGCGCATGGCCTGGCGCACAGTGCCCGCCAAACTGGCGTTGATGGCGGCGGTGGGCCCGCCGCTTTGCCCAATGATAGCATTTTTCCCCATGTTTACTCCTAGGCCTTGCCGTCACAGCCCAAAACGCTGCGAATTTTGTGGCTGACCATATCCTTTACGGCGGTGCGTGCGGGGGTGAGGTACTGGCGGGGGTCGAAGTGGGAGGGATTTTCGGCCATGTATTTGCGGATGGCCGCCGTCATGGCCATGCGGATATCGCTATCGATGTTGATTTTGCACACGGCGCTGCGGGCCGCCTGGCGCAGCATATCCTCGGGGATGCCAATGGCGTCGGCCATGTTGCCGCCGTACTGGTTAATCTCTTTCACAAACTCCTGCGGCACACTGGAAGCGCCGTGCAGCACAATGGGGAAGCCCGGCAGACGGTGGCTTACCTCCTCCAAAATATCAAAACGGAGCTGGGGGTTTTGGCCGGGTTTGAACTTAAAAGCGCCGTGGCTGGTGCCAATGGCAATGGCAAGGCTATCCACCCCGGTGCGGTTCACAAACTCCTCCACCTCATCGGGCCGGGTGTAGCTGGCGTTTTCGGCGCTTACATTCACGTCGTCCTCAATACCGGCAAGCTGGCCCAGTTCGCCTTCCACCACAACGCCCTTGCTGTGGGCGTACTCCACCACTTTTTTGGTTAAAACAACATTCTCTTCAAAGCTGTGGTGGCTGCCGTCAATCATCACGCTGGTAAAGCCGCCGTCAATACAGCTTTTACAAATGTCAAAATCGGCCCCGTGGTCCAGGTGCAGCGCCATGGGAATGGAGGGGTTTTCAATCACAGCGGCCTCCACCAATTTTGTAAGATAGGTGTGGTTGGCATATTTACGCGCCCCGGCGCTCACCTGCAAAATCACCGGCGCATTCAGCGCTCCCGCGGCCTCGGTAATCCCCTGCACAATCTCCATATTGTTTACGTTAAAAGCGCCAATGGCGTAACCGCCCTCGTAGGCTTTTTTAAACATTTCGGTCGTTGTAGTCAGTGCCATAATTCCATTCTCCTATTCTGTATTCGGCCGTTCCCATAGGGGCGGCGGTGGGCTTTATACCTTACCAGCATAGCATTTTTTTGTGGCGTTTACAAATGGTTTTAAGCGGCAGCCAAAGGCAATTAATACGAAATTCCCTGTGCCAGCATGGCCTCCACCACTTTTTCAAACCCGGCAATATTGGCTCCGGCCAGCAGATCTCCCGGCTCGCCATAGCGCTCGGCCGCGTTTAGCGAGGTGTGTACAATGTTGTGCATAATCTCCTGCAAGCGGCTTTCCACCTCTTCAAAACCCCAGTTGAACCGCATGGAGTTTTGGCTCATCTCCAGGCCGCTGGTGGCCACCCCACCGGCGTTGCTGGCTTTGCCCGGCCCATATATAACCCCGCTGGAACGAATAAAATTGATAGCCTTGGGGGTACAGGGCATATTGGCCCCTTCGGCCACCATGGTAACGCCGTTTTGCACCAGCATTTTGGCGTCGGCCTCGTCCAATTCGTTTTGGGTGGCGCAGGGCAGGGCGATATCCACGGGCACGCTCCACACGCTTTGGCCCTCGTGGTATTCGGCATCCCGCTCCTGCACATACTCGCTTATGCGGCCCCGGTCCTCCAGTTTAATCTTTTTCACCAGCGCCAGGTCAATGCCGTTTTCATCGTATACATACCCGTCCGAATCGCTCATGGTTACCACCTTGCCACCCAGCGCCAGCGCTTTTTCGGCGGCGTAAATGGCGGCGTTACCACTGCCTGAAACCGAAATGCGCCGCCCTTCCAGCGAAGATTTTTTCAGGGTTTTCAGCGCCTCTTGGGCATAGTAGCACAGCCCGTAGCCCGTGGCCTCGGTGCGCGCAAGGCTGCCCCCAAAGCTAAGGCCCTTGCCCGTAAGCACACCCACAAACTCGTTTTTCAGGCGCTTGTACTGGCCAAATAGGTAACCAATTTCCCGCGCCCCCACGCCAATATCACCTGCCGGAATATCAGTAAACTGGCCGATATGCAGCGAGAGTTCCGTCATAAAACTTTGGCAAAAGCGCATCACTTCATCGTCACTTTTGCCCTTTGGGTCAAAATCGGCCCCGCCCTTGCCGCCGCCCATGGGCAGGGTGGTAAGGCCGTTTTTAAACACCTGCTCAAAGCCCAAAAATTTTATAACCGAAGCCGTTACCGTGGGGTGGAAACGCAGGCCCCCTTTGTAGGGCCCCAGCGCCGAGTTAAACTGTACGCGGTAGCCCCGGTTTACCTGCACACGGCCCGCGTCATCCACCCAGCTAACGCGGAAATGGATAAAGCGCTCGGGCTCCACAATGCGCTCTAAAATTCCATGCTTTTCAATTTCGGGGCGGCGTTCGCACACAGGTTCCAGGCTTTCAAACACCTCACGCACGGCCTGCAAAAATTCCAGTTCACCGGGGTTCAGCTTCTCGGTCGCCTCGTACACCTGCTGTACATACTCATTTTTAAACATCTGT
>CAZKBM010000107.1:0-8058 GCA_964550985.1 uncultured Oscillospiraceae bacterium | reverse complement strand
CTAAACCTGTTTTTGCTCGGCGCTTGCTGTGTAAAACATTTGTTCAAATGCTGTAGGTGGCTTTATCGGGTTTTCTCTTTTTTAAAATTGTTTTATCCCCTATAGCATACCTCTATTTTGTAAGGTTTTACAATCCTTTCTTCTACACTGTAAACAATTGTTTTCACTTTGTAACAGCTGCGAAGAAAACGGGGCGCCTTATTCTACACGGGCAACTTAGCTTATCCAAAAAGGAATAACGAAAACTCCGCCACCGGCGGCATAGAACCTGCCGGTGGCGGAGTGTATTTTACGGAAATGGTGATAAGGCTGGGTGCTTGACCCGAGTGAAAACAGCCGTTGCGAATGCCGGCTATGGCATTGGTGACCCGCGGCATCTCCTGAAACTTTGCCGGCTGCGTTAGAATGGGAATGTAGTTTTTAGCAAATAAAAAAGGCGGGGGCGGTAAAAACCGCCCCCTGCCCTATCTCTTGGGGTTCACAATGTCGCGCCAATCCATATCGCCGCGCTCAAGGCCGTGTATCAGCACTTCGGCGGTGGCAATATTGGTAGCCAGCGGAATGCTGTGCATATCGCACAGCCGTAACAGGTTCATCTCATTTGGTTCACCTGGCCCTGCGCCAATGGGGTCGCGGAAAAACAGCAGCAGGTCAATTTCATTACAGGCAATGCGGGCGGCAATTTGCTGGTCTCCCCCGTGCGTGCCTGAAAGGAACTGCCGCACTTCCAGGCCGGTGGCCTCGGCCACCAGTTTGCCGGTGGTGCCGGTGGCCACCAGGGTGTGTTTGGCAAAAGTGTGGATATACGCGGTGCAAAACTGCACCATCAACTCTTTTTTGGAATCATGTGCAATCAAAGCTATGTTCATTACAGTACTCCATTCTATCGTCTACCTTTAAGACGATTTATTTGTACACGAGGGGGATATCCTCGCCCAGTAGACGTTTTGCAATAGCCGTAAAAATGGCCCGCTCGGTGCAGTGGCCGGGCAGCGGCCTGCCACCGGTGCAGGCAATTTGAAGCAGGGAAGAATCTGGTATAACACCAAGAAGCTGCACGCCCACAGCATCAATGGCCTCGTCTAAATCTTGCAGTACACCACCCGCAAGCGCCCGCTGGGGAATGACCCTGTTCAGCAAAAAACGCACAGGTTTATGCTCTAGTTCGGGCTGCTCGCAAAGCAGGCGGCCAATGCGCAGGGCAATTGGGTCGGCTGTAAGCACCAGCACAGCGCGGTCGGCTGCCTCTGTGGCCAGGGCAAAGCCTTCGTCCAGCCCGCTGGGGGCGTCAAGTATAATAAAATCGTACTGCCCTTTGCAACCCGCCAGGGTTCGCGCCAAAGGTTTTTTGCCCCAGAACCCATCCTCGTGCGGGGCGCAAACCAGCCATAGGCCGGGCTGGCGTAAGCTTTCTACCGCTGCCTTTTCTAGGCTGCAACGGCCAAGCAGCACATCCGATAGGTCAAAAACAACTTTTCCGGCAATACCGGCTGCAATGTCTGAGGTGCGCAGGGCGGTTTTCAGTTCTATATACAGCACCTTTTTGCCAAGGTTTGCCAGGGCGCTGCCTGTTAGAATGGCGGCAGTGCTTGTGCCCGTTCCGCCTTTTCCAGAGGCAAACGCAAGGGTGACTGTATCCATGAACTTACCTCCGGTGAGATAACATAGGCAAAGCCCCGCAGGGTGAGTGGCAGGGCCTGTGCAAAAGCGGACTTGCCTGTTTCAGCCGGGGTATCCTAGTAAATTATAGCAGAATTGTGTGGTGCAGACAAGAGGATTTTGTCATTGTTCACCAAAAATATACATGTAAACCCACCACCAGCCAGTAAAATCCTACCGGCATAAGGGCTTACAACAGGCCTGCACCCCGCATTTTCTGCCACAAAGCGGCCACCGGCAGGCCCATAACATTATAATAACAACCCTCAATACGGGGGATAAACCTACCAGCCCAGCCCTGTATGCCATAGCCGCCGGCCTTATCATAGGGCTCTGGCGTTTGGATAACAGCCTCCACCTCCTCTGGCGGCAAGGGGGAAAAGTACACGGTGGTGGTTTCAGTAAAAGAGGTGCTGCGGCCCTGGTACAGCAGGCATACGCCCGTATGAACTTTGTGTGCCCGCCCGCTTAAACGGCCAAGCATTTCGGCGGCCTCGGGTGGGTTTTTGGGCTTTCCCAGCACCTGCCCGTCCAGCTCTACAACAGTATCGCAGCCAAGGGCCGGGCTTTGGCCCTCATATACAGCCCTCGCCTTGTGCCCCGCCAATATTTCCGCCAGTGCAGCGGGGCTTTGGGCTGTATAGGCTTGCTCGTCAAGCTTTGCAGCCTGTACGGTAAAATCCTGGGTAATCAATTTTAGCAGTTCCCGCCGCCGGGGGCTTTGGGAGGCCAAGATGAGCTCGGGCATAGGGCCCTCCTGAAAAGTGATGAAAAATGGCAGGGCCGGTGGCCCGAGGAACCAGTGTAACACGGGAGCACACCGCAAAGCAAGCTGCTATTTTACAAATTGCCGCTTACAAAGCGGCGGCCAGGCCAGGCAGCGGTAAAACACTCAAACGTTATTTTTACTGCACCAGGCATAGCCAAGGCTTGGCAGGTGTACCCGCTGCCCCAGCAGTTCAGCCGTTAGGTCTTGCCCGGTGAGGTTGATGCCAATACCCGCCGCACTGCCGCCGCCCCGCCTTTCATAAAGCAGTAGGCCGGGCTCGTAGCGGGTAAAATGCAGCCGCCCGCCCGCAAAAGCCGGGCAGCTGCGCCGCAGTTTTGAAAGAGCCAGCACCAGTTCTATCAGCCGGGTCTCACCGCTGGTCCAATCATAATATCCACGGTTAAAGGGGTCTTTGTAGCCCTGCATGGCAATTTCATCGCCGTAATAGATGCAGGGAATACCCGGCAGGGTGAACTGCAAAACAAAGGCGAGTTTTAACAGTTTTACACCCTGGTCATAGGTTTCGTGGTGCAGACGCCGCCCACTTTGCCAGTCACGGCTTCGGCCCTCCAGCGGCTCATCGGCCAGGGCGGTAAGGGCCCGCTCGGTATCATGGGTGGAGAGGTGGTTTGTGCAAACCGCCAGCGCCGGCGCGGGGTAATTTTCGCAGATGTCCATGACCGATTGGACAAAATCCGCCGAGTTACCGCTGCGTAAAAATTGTAAAATGGCCGCGCGGAAGGGGTAGTTCATCACGCCGTCCAGTTCCTGCCCCAAAAAATACTGCCGTCGTTTGCCGTAGGCCACCTTGTGCGAGGCATCCTCCCACACCTCGCCTATCAGCAGCTTATCCTCGCCGTGGCGCTTTACCGCCTTGCGTATATCCGCTATAAAATCATCGGGCAGTTCATCGGCCACATCCAGGCGGAAGCCCCCCGCGCCAAGGGCCATCCAGTGGTCAATCACCCCGCCCTCGCCCGCAATAAACCGGCGGAAAGCCGGGTCGCTTTTATTACAGCAGGGAAGGGTAGAAAAGCCCCACCAGCTATCGTAGCCACCGCCTGGTAAAAAGCGATACCAGCTGCGGTAGGGACTATCCTCCCCCTGCCAGGCCCCGTGCGAGGGGTAGCGCCCCTCCTGGTTAAAATAGATGGAATCGGCCCCGGTGTGGCTAAACACCCCGTCTAAAATGATTTGAATGCCCAGTGCGCCCGCCGTTTTACAAAGGCGGGCAAAATCGGCGTTCGTGCCAAGGTAGGGGTCTACCGTTAAATAGTCGGCCGTGTTGTAGCGGTGGTTTGCGTGGGCTTCAAATATGGGGTTCAGGTAAACAAGGCCCACCCCAAGGCTTTTCAAAAAAGGCAGGCGTTTCTCTATCCCCAGCAAATCGCCGCCAAAATAGTCCAAATTTAAAAAACCGTCATCCCACTCGGTGGGCCAATAGTAAGGTTCCTTGCTTTTATCCGGGCGGTACACCCGCTCGCTAAACGGCAGAATTTTTTCGGGGTTTCCCTCAAAAAAACGGTCGGGGAAAACCTGGTACATCACGCTGCCCTGTACGGCTTTTGGTGTGGTAAAAAGGGGGTTATACACCGTTAACTGGTAGGGTGCGCCGGTGCCGGTGGTCAACTGGGCCTCGCCCAAATGGCCGGCGTATAATTTGCGGTAGCCGGTATAGAGGTCGAACCAGTAAAAATACAGCCCAGGCACATTGAGGCAAAGCCTAAGGCAAAACAGGCAGCGGTCCCCCTCCCGCCCGGCGGGTTGCAGCAGGTGCTGCTTTGCGTCCTCGCCATCCAGCCGCAAAAAAAGGTAGGGGGTGGTGCAACAAAATTCATTGGGCACGCGCAGGGTAAATAAAATCTCTTCCCCTGCCGGCACCGCGCCAAAGGGGCTTTTGTAGGCCTCTTTTTGGCTGTTGTAAATGGAAAGCACCAAGCTCACCTCTTTTACAGGGCGGGAACTTTTTGGCCGTACAGCAGCCTGCATCCGGGGTCAAAGTATCTGCCGGGGCCGCCTTACCACTGCACGGGCTGGGTGTCCCAAATATTTTTGGCATATTCCAGCACGGCCCTATCGGCCGAAAAGACGCCGCTGCCCGCAATATTCATCAGGCTCATGCGTAAAAATGCCTCCTCGCTGCGGTACAGCTTTGCCACCCGCGCCTGGGCCTTGCGGTAGTCGGCAAAATCGGCCATCACCATATAAGGGTCCAAGCTGCGCAGGTTTGCGGCAATTTCGTGGAAATTGTCGCCATTCCAGCCACACTCCAAAAACGTAAGAACCTCCTCGGCAACGGGGTCGCGCGCAATATAGGGGGCGGGGTGATACCCCTCGCGCTTCACATTGTCCACCTCTTCGCGCAACATGCCAAACTGGATAAAATTCTCACTGCCTGCGGCCTCGGCAATCTCAATATTGGCGCCGTCCAGGGTGCCCAGTGTAATGGCGCCGTTTAGCATAAACTTCATATTGCCCGTGCCCGAGGCCTCGGTGCCCGCAAGGCTAATCTGCTCGGAAATTTCGCTGGCGGGCATCAGGCGCTCACTGGTGCTCACGTTATAATCCACAAGATAGGCAATTTGCAGCTTATCCCGAATGGCCTCATCACTGCGCAGCAGTTCCCCCAGCGACCAAATGAGGCGGATCATCTGTTTTGCCATGTAATAGCCGCTGGCCGCCTTGGCCGCAAAGATATAGGTTTTGGGCACAAAATCGGCATTCGGGTTGTTTTTTAGGTAGAGGTACTCGCTGGCAATATTGAGGGCGTTTAGATGCTGGCGCTTGTATTCGTGCATCCGCTTCACCTGGCAGTCAAAGATGGTGTCGGGGTCCAGCAAGGCGCCCGTGCGGCGGCGGATATAGTCAGAAAACAGGGCCTTATTGGCGCGTTTTACCTCGCCCAGCCGGTGCAGCAGGCCCGAATCATTTTTGTGGGCGGCCAGTTTGTGCAGTTCCGCCGCATTCTTTTTAAAACCGGGCCCAATCACGTCCTCCAAAAAGCCCGTAAGGCCTGGGTTTGCCTGCAAAAGCCAGCGGCGGTAGGCAATGCCGTTTGTAACGTTGGTAAATTTTTCAGGCGCAAAAAGGTAATAGTCATGAAAAACCGTCTCTTTGATAATCTCGCTGTGCAGTTTGGATACGCCGTTGATGGAATGCGCGGCATAACAGCAGATATTGGCCATCCGCACATGATCCTCTCCAATCAGGGCCATGTAGTCTATCTTGCCATAGTCCCCGGGGAAGGCCTCGGCAAACTCGCCGCGGGCGCGGCTGTCCATCTCCTGCACAATTTGGTAAATGCGTGGCAGCACCCGCTTAAACAGGTCCACCGGCCATTTTTCCAGCGCCTCGCTCATCACGGTGTGGTTTGTATAGGCAAAGGTGCGCCGGGTGATGGAAAAAGCCGTTTCCCAGTCAAAGCCGCAGTCGTCCAGCAAAAGGCGCATCAGTTCGGGGATGGCCAAGGTGGGGTGGGTATCGTTGATATGGATGGCGACTTTATCGGGCAGGTTGTCTATGGCGCCGTATTGGTCCAGGTGCTGGCTTACAATATCCCCCACCGAGGCCGCCGATAGGAAATACTGTTGGCGAAGCCGCAAAATTTTGCCCTCGATGTGGTTATCGTTGGGGTACAGCACCTTGGAGATAAGCTCCACATTGGCGTTTTGCGTCATGGCGTCGTAATATTCCCCAGCGTTAAACGCCTTCATGTCAAAACCGGGGGCCTTGGCCTCCCACAGCCGCAGTTTGGCAACCCCCGCCGAGGCATAGCCCGAGATATACATGTCTTTGGGCACGGCCTTTACCAGGGTGGCGTTTTTGTGCTGTACATAGTGGTAGCCGCCGTCCCAGGTCTCTTCCACCTCGCCGTCAAAGCGTACATCCACCGTGGCCTCGGGGTGGCTTTTAAACCATACCGAGCCGCCGGGCAGCCAGTTATCGGCCAGTTCATGCTGCCAGCCGCCAATGATATCCTGCTTAAAAATGCCGTATTCGTACATGATGGAGTAGCCCTCGCCGGGTATCTCGGTGGTGGCCATGCCGTCCAAATAGCAGGCGGCCAGCCGCCCAAGGCCCCCATTGCCCAGGCCCGCGTCGGGCTCTTGCTCATACAGGTTTTCCAGTTTCACATCGTAGCTGGCCAGCACGGCGGCAGCGGCCTGCTCCAGCCCCAGGTTCGAGAGGTTGTCGCGCAGGCTGCGCCCCAACAGAAACTCCATGCACAGGTAATACACCTGCTTTTGGTTAGAGCCATAAGTGCGGGCCATAAACTGCTTGCGCCCGTCGCTCAATATCTTGCGTGTAATACGCGCCAAAGCGCGGTATAGCTGCTCCTCTGTGGCCGATTCCAAATCGGTGTTGAACTCGCTGAGCAGGCGCTCCTGCATCAGGTGTTCAAAATCGTTTTTGCTGTATTTTTGTTTCAAAATGTTATCTCCGTTTCTTTTGGGGGCATTTTATAGCCACTTACAGCATTTGAACAAATGCTGTAATAATGGCCGCGCAGCAAAAGGGTATTTTACGGTACAGGGCCCGGTAACTGCGGCGTTTTGTACGCTGTACCGGGCAGGCGCTAAGGCTGCCTAGCCAAAACTATGGTATAAATTATACCCTAAGCCATCCGTGAATACAAGTGGGCAAAGTAAAGAAATTATTCGTACAAATGTTAAAATAAAACATCCGACACAAACTTTGTGCACTTTTACGCAGGAAAAAAAACCAAAGCGGCCAAAAAACAGATGATTTTACGATAGAACAAGTTATACTAACGTTCAATAAAGGCTATGCCACAAAATTGCCGGCTATTTCACGCCCGGCGGCCACCGAAATAAAAACTATGCCGCCAAAGGGGCTTTGCAAAGAATCCATTTTGTATTATACTGATTACAGTTTCTCAAAAAGCTTGTGTGGTAAATTTTTGTTGGCAAATGTTCTGCAGCGCCTGTTTTAGCCTGATTTTATGCGCTGCATTCAGTTGATTGGCTATAAAAATAATAGGAAATTTTGCGTTGTATTTTTTGGCGGCCAAAGGTGTGCCAGCGTATACGCCCCGGCTGCGGGGCCACGGTAAAGCGGATAGAAAGAGGGTTTTCACTATGCCATCCCAAAGGGTTAAACTAGAGATTTGCGGTTCCAGTTATCTGGTTTCCACAAACGATTCGGCGGAGTATCTTATGGGCCTGGCTGAGAAGCTGGATTCCGACATGAACCAGGTGATGATTGACACGCCGAATGCCTCGGTGACGGCGGCGGCGGTAATTACGGCGCTGGGCTACCTGGACGAGGCCGAAAAGAATGCCTTTGGGGCCGACAATATGCGCGCCCAGATACAGGACTACCTGGAGGACGCCGCCAAAGCCCGTATGGCGGCCGAGGAAGCGCGGCAGGAAGCTGAGCGCCTGCGCGGGGAACTGGCCTACTATGAGGGCCGCCAAAACACCAAAAGCGCCAAACAGCCCCTGCGGGAAGTACCGGCCGACGACGAGCCCCCCCACCCGGCGGGGCAGATGGGCATTGAGGATTTGTAAATGCCAAAAAGCGCCCCTAAAACCATAGAAATTTTAGCCCCGGCCGGGGATGAAGAGATGATGCGCGCCGCTGTTTTCAGCGGCGCGGATTGTGTTTAT